>CAKPOC010000035.1 GCA_934169535.1 uncultured Clostridia bacterium
GTAATTTATTGTTCCAGCAGGGAAATGTCCATAAGTATCTTTCCTTCCAGCAGGTACCCCTGTAAGAATTTCAATGCCTTGTTCAATTGTTTCAATTGTATATATATGAAACATTTTATCTTTAACTGCTGCTACAACTTCGTCAGATAAATTTAAATTTTTCTCATTTAATTTTGGAATCATAACTCCATGTGAACCATCTAACCCACGAGCTTTACATATTTTAAAGAATCCTTCAATTTTATCATTAACACCACCAATTGGTTGAATTTCACCTTTTTGATTAACAGAGCCTGTAACACTAATTGCTTGGTTTATAGGAATTCCAGAAAGGCTAGATAAAATTGCATAAAGCTCAGTACTAGAAGCACTATCACCATCAACTCCATTATATAACTGCTCGAAACATAAACTTGCAGTAAGTGAAAGGGGAATGTCTTGAGCAAACATTTCGCCTAAATATCCTGTAAGAATATATACACCTTTTGAATGTGTTGAACCAGACATATCAACTTCACGTTCAATATTTATAATTCCACTTTTTCCAACATATGTGCTTGCAGTTATTCTAGCAGGTAAACCAAAAGCTGAGTTTCCTATATTCATAACGGTTAAACCATTTATTTGTCCGACTTTAAATCCTTTTGTGTCTATTAATAAAGTGTGCTCATTTATCATATCCATATAGCGTTCACAGTATTTTTGAGAACGTTCTACACGTTTTGATAAAGCATCTTCAACTGTTTTTCCTGTAATTATTTTTTCACGTCTAAGTCTGGCAAGAGTACCAGCTTCACCAACTACTTGAGTTATTTCATTAAACCTTGTAGAAAGCTTTGTTTGATCATCTGCTAAACGTGTAGCAAATTCCAGAATTTTAACCATTCCGGATTTATCAAATGGGGGAAGGTCTTCTGCTTGGCAAAATCCTTGAACCACTTGGGCTAGCTTATTTGCATTTTCGTTAGTAAAAGGTGCGTCATCTTCAAATTCAACTTTTATTTTGAAAAGCTTTTTAAATTCTGCATCAACAGATAATAATGTTTGATAAATAGAGTCATTACCAATTAAAATTACTTTCAAATTTAAAGGTATAGGTTCAGGTTTTAAAGAAACCATAACCATTGACGAACGTTGATCAACTAAATTATCAATTCCTATTTCTTTAGTGCGTAAGATTCTTTTTAATGTTTCATAACATAATTGATTTGAAAGTAAGTCTGTTGCTTGCAATATTAAATAACCACCATTTGCAATGTGTAAAAGACCAGGCTTTAACATTGTGTAATCTGTTTTTAAACTTCCATAATAATTTTCATATTCTAACTTTCCAAAAAGGTTAGGATATGAGTAGTTAGAATCCATTATAACAGGAGCTCCATCCCTTAAACTATTATCTACAAATAAATTAACTCTATAATTAAGCCAAGGTTTTGGTATATCACGTCTTTGTGGTGATGGCTGAGCAGGTATGTTGTCATCATCTGTAGAAGTTAAAAAGGCATTAATATTTTTTAAAATATCAGCTTTTATATTATCTAAGAACTTTGTTATTTTTTTATTTCGCTTAAAATTTGATTTTATATAATTTATGTGAGCGTTTATAGTAAGCAAAGCAACATTTGATTGCCATTCATTTACTTTTTTATCTGATTCTGCCTGAATTTGCTTTATTTGAGTAATAGCTTCCATTACATATTGCTGTACAATGCCAGATTTTTCTTCGAATTCTTTTTTTATATTTTCGTCTAATTTTTCAAATTCATCTTGCTCGATTGTTTTTCCATTTATGACAGGCATCATATAAATTCCATTTTTTGCAGATTTTACTTGAAAACCATATTGGATAGAAGTTGCATTTAATTTATCCATTAATACTGAACGCTTTGTTTCATATTCTTGCTTTATTAATGTTTTTTCTTTTTCAAAATCATCATTGTTAAACGTTTCTTTTATATCTACTTTAATGTCTTTTATAAATTTATCCATAGCGTCTTTAAATTCTTTGCCTTGACCAGCAGTAAGTGGAATTGCAACAGGCTCATTTGGATTATCAAAATTGTAAACATAGCACCAATCTTGTGGAACCTTTTTTTTATGTGAAATTGAATCTAAATAATGTTTTGTGTACATTGTTTTTCCAACTCCACTAGGTCCTTCTAGGTATATGTTGTATCCGTTTATATCAACCTTTAATCCAAATTCTAAAGCTTTTATTCCACGTTCTTGCCCAATTCCTGTACTTATAGGGTCCAAAATTTCGGTTGTGTCAAAATTAAATATGCTGGCATTACATGCTGCTTTTAATTTTTTGTAAGAAAGTTCAAATTCGTTTTTCATTTGTAATTATCCTCCAACTTTTGTTTAAAATTTTAATGTCATAAGAATGGCATCATTATTATTATAATATTTTTTTCTGCAACCAACTTGAACAAAATTATATTTTTTGTATAAGTTAATGGCAGTAGTATTTTCTGCATTTACTTCTAAATTTATACTTTTTAAATTTAAAGTGGTTTTGCAATAATCTAAAATATATTTAAATAGTTCATCTGAACAATGTTTCCCTCTATAATTTTTCTTAATAACAATATTCATAATTTCTGCAAAATCAGTTATTATTTTAATTCCACAAAATCCAATTAATTCATCTTTATTTTTTAATGCAAAATATAAAGACGAAGAAGAAGAAATTTCATCTTTTAAAACTTCATAGCTCCAAAAATCATCAAAGTCAGAAACTAAATTAAATTTTATATTTTCTAAATCATCAAGTGTCATTTTTGAAATATTCATGAGTTTTTCTTTTCCTTCAGCATACGTTCTGCCTGTGAAGCTCTAAGATATAGAGGGGAAAGAACGCTGGAGTCACCAGTTTTTTTGTTTAAAAAATTGTTATAAGCACATTTGGCAAGTGAAACTGCTGACTGAGTATTATTTGAAGAAAAAACAATTGCGTTTTTCGTAAAAGTTTTTTCTATTAAATCTTTGTAAATAAGAGCCGCATAACCAACAAATGTAATAGTTTGGTTTTTTGAAATTTTGCTCAAAAAAGTATTTAAAACATTGGAAATATTATCAGCCATAAAATCTGAAATTTTTGTATAGCCACTTTCATCATGAAAATATAAACTTCCGTAAACATTTTCATTTTTGCAATCTAGTAAAGAAATAATATAGCCTGGAGTTTCTACATTATGTGCTAAGCTTTCTAAAGAAGAGACACCGGTAGCTAAGATATTTTTGCTGTCAACAAAAGCTTTGCATGTAGCAATTCCAATTCTAATTCCTGTAAAGGAACCAGGACCTGTGCAACAAGCAATTAAATTTATGTCATCTAAGGTTGTAGTTAATTTGTCAAAAATATTTTTTACCATTGGCATAAGCTTTTGAGAATGTGTTTTTGCATCAGAATTATTTTCTTCTGCTAAAATATTAAATTTGTTATTTGAAGCTTCAACAATTGCAATTGAACAATTTGAAGAAGCTGTATCTACTGCTAAAATTTTCATAATATAATCCTTTTATAAATTTTTAATAGTTAATTTTCTATAATTTTCGTTTTCTGAAATTCTTTCAAATGATATTTTTGTATAGTGCTTTAGCGAAGGTTCAATCATTTTGCCCCATTCAAAAATGCAAATACCATTTCCTAAATATTCTTCACCACCCATAGCATAAAATTCGTCTATATCAGCAAGCCTATAAAGGTCAAAATGATAAATATTTATGTTGGGAGTTGTATATTCATTTACAATATTAAATGTAGGACTAGAAATTTCAGATTCCAAATTGAAATATTTTAATATTCCTTGAGTAAATTTTGTTTTTCCTGAGCCTAAATCACCACACAATATAAGTATGGAATTTTTGTTTAAATTTTTTGCAAAATTGTATGCAAAATCGATTGTGTCATTTTCACTTTTTGATATAAATTCCGTCATTTTTATTAGCTCATTCCTTTCGAAAAGTATTCTATACTAATAAGGTCAAATTTGCAAGGATTTACTTAAAAAAACTTGGCAAAATTTACACTTGAATATTTTACTTAATTAATATAGAATAAAGTAGAAAAAAGTCGAAAAATATGAAAGGAAAACAAAATGAAAAAACTATATAAAATAGCAATTATAGTTTTGATTTTTATGAGCGTTCTTTTAAGCCTGTTTACAATTGTTATTATAAAGGAAAAATACTTCTCCAAAGAGGTGTATGCGGCAATAGAAGAACACAAATTAAATGCAAATAAAGAATCAAAATATAACATTTTGCAGATTATACAGGAAAATACAAAAGAAACTATTACAGAAGAAATTTTAGCTGAGAAAAAAGACGTTGAATTTACAACCAAGTATATAAAAACAGATAAAATAGCAAAAGGAACACTTCAGGTTATTCAAGATGGAATGGATGGAGAAGAACAAATTACAACTAAAAAAACATACATTAATGGCGAACTTACAAATGAAGAAATATGTGACACTAAATTGCTAAAATCAAGTATGGAAAAAATAGTTCAAATAGGAACAGGCCCAGAAAGCTTAAAATATACAATAAGTGTAAATGACAAAATGTATGTAACTTCAAACATTTTAGCAATATATTTAGAAAAAGACACATCATCTAAAAAAATAATAACAATAAGTAAATCTGCAGAAGTGAAAATTTTGGAAATAGATGGTGATTGGGTAAAAGTAAAATATGAAACATATACAGGATGGACTAAAAAAGATTGCTTAACAAAAGGTACACCTAATAGCCCTGCTGTGACAAAAACTGAAACTACAATAGAAAAATTTAATAAAGACATGGAATTAAATAAAAAAAGTGGACTAAGTTTAGAACAATTTAAGAAAGTGTTAACTAATAATTCACAAGACAAAAATAATGTATTTAATGATAATTATGAATATTTTTATTATGCAGAACAGCAATATAATATAAATGGATTATTTTTAGCATCAGTTGCAATTCATGAAAGCAATTGGGGAACTTCTAATATGGCACAAAATAAAAAGAACTTGTTTGGATATGGAGCTTATGACAGAAATCCTTCAGATAATGCTTATGTATTTAATACATACTCGGAAGGAATTGACCTTCTTGCTAGAGTATTTACAAAATATTACTTAAATCCAAAAGGAACTGCAATATACAATAATGAAAGAGCTTCTGGAAGCCATTACAATGGAGCAACTGTATCGGGAGTAAATAAACACTATGCAACCGATAAAAATTGGACAAATGCAGTATGTAAATGGATGGAATATTTGTATAACAAAATATAAATAAAAAATAGTAAGTTTTTCTTGCTATTTTTTATATTAAGTAGTAAAATATTAATGTATTATGTGAAAAATAAGGGAAAGGAAAAAACTAGATGAAAAAGGTAATTGCAGTAATAACTATAATGTTATTGGTAATGTTTGGATTAACAGTTTGTAATTATGCCGCAAATGATATAAAAGAAGTGGATAAAACAACAACAGGTAAGTTAATCGAAATTAAGGAAAAAGAATTAAATTCACTAGATGACTACAAGGAAGCATATGGATCAGATTCTTATGGACTAACAGCTTTTTTATTAAGCAGAATAAGAATATTTAGTATACCATTTGGATTTGTAACAATTGTAATTGCAGGAGTTTATCAATACATAATAGGAATTAGAAAAATGGATGTAAGAGATAAAGGATTTGGATTAATGATAACTACAGTTACATTAGTAGTAATATGCCAAGTGTTACCACTTGTTTTTGCAATAGTAGTAAGAGGTTGGAGGAATTAACAAATGAAAGTTTTATTTGCTGTAAATAATGAAAAGATTTCAGAAGCAATTATTAGAAAATATCAATCAGTTTATAAAGAAATTATTTCGTGGAAAAATGTTTATTATTTTAATGCAATAATAAGAGAACTACAAAGGGACAAAAGCTATGATAGAATAATCATAGGTGAGGATTTAGAATCTTATACAAATAATAATTATGAAGTTATAGATAACTTCTTATTTGACAAGCTTGATAGTATAACAGATGAAGCTACAAAGCCTGATGGAAGCGATATTCCAATTATATTTATTGCAACAGAAAGAAGGGCAAAAGGAAATCCACTTATAATTAAATTATTTGGAATAGGAATATACAATGTATTAATTGGAACAGACAGAAGTTATGATAATGTATGCAAATTAATAGGAAAACCAAGAACTAAAAAGGAAGCTAAAATTTATTATGGAATAGATAGTGAGGACATGGAAGAATATCAAAGTACAAGTCCTGACAGCGTTCCAGAAGAAGAGATGGCAAACATTATAAAACATTATAAAAGGCTTGGAAAAAATGAAGACTCATACATTAAAAGCTTTGATGAAATTGCAGCTCAATATACAGATACACAATTAAGAATAATAGCTGCCAAACTACCATTAAATGTTAAGGCAGTATTAGAGGAGAAATCAGACAAATACAAGCAAGTAATGATAGGCAGTGTCAAAAATCAAATAAGAAATTTAAAAGCTGCCGAAGAAAAGAAATTTACTACAAAAAATATAGGAACAACCAAAAGTTCTAACAGAATTGGCTTAATAAATGATCAAATAGAAAGAACAAAGCTAACAAAACCTGTAGTAATACCATCTACTGTAAACTTAAATAATGTAGAAAAAGTATACAAAAAAAGTAATAAAATGCCTGACCTAGAAGAGCTTGAGCCAAAGAAAAATTTAAAGGAAGAAACTAGCGAAACTATGAGCTCTACAAAAGTAGAGGAACCAAATGTTTTAGAAGAGCCAAAAAGAGGAAGAGGCAGACCTAAAAAAACAGTTGAAGTAGAAGAACCTCAAATAGAAGAACCAAAAAGGGGAAGAGGTAGACCTAAAAAAATAATAGAAGAAGAGCCTCAAGCAATTAAGCAAGAACCAGAAAATGAGCCAGTAGACTTATTTAATATGGAACAAGAAGAAAGTAAAGAAGAAGCTCCAAACTTATTTGAAATGCCTGAAGAGCCTGAAATAAAACCAATTATAGAAGAAACACCACATGAGGAAGAAATTAAAAATAATGAAGTTAGACCAAGCTATAATAATATAGTAAATAGCATTCAAGAAATAAATGCACAAAATAATGTGGATATAACAAGCCTAATTGCTCAAAATCAAAAAGTGGTATCTTTTGTTGGAACATCTAAAAATGGAACATCTTTCTTGGTAAATAATTTAGCAGTTATACTTTCACAAAGAGGAATAAAAACAGCAATATTGGATCTTACGACCAACAAAAATTCGTATTACATATATAATATGAATGATGATAGGCTAAGACAAAAAGCATTACATTGTGCTGAAAATTTAAAAAATGGAATTATAGATGGAATTCCTGCTGGCAAGAACTTTGATGTATTTACAGGAGTACCATCAGAGGAAAATAATTTTGAAGATTATTCAAATATTCTTGAAACATTATTAAGAGAATATTCAGTAATATTATTGGACTGTGATTTTAATACAAATATGAACTATTTTGCAAATTCAAGCGAAATATATCTAGTTCAAACATATGACATTCTTACAATTCAGCCATTAACAGCATTTTTGAATGAGTTACAACATAAAGGAATGCTAAAAGAAGAAAAAATAAGAATTATTATAAACAAAGCACTTAAATTAAAAAAATTAACAAATGAAATGATTATTGGTGGAATTTCATGCTACAATGACCCGGCATCAACATATCAAAATGTACTATTTGATAGAAAAAATGTAAGAACTGCAGTAATTCCATTTGAGGAGCAAACTTATGCAAAATATTTGGAAAGACTTGCAGATAATGAAATGTCTTTAAATGGCTACTCTAAATATTTCTTAGATGCAATATCAAAACTTGCCGATATGGTTTATCCATTAATTGCAAGTAATAATTACAAACCAAGTACAGCAAACTATAATAATTATGGGAAAAACGTAAAACAAACAGGGTACAGAAATATAAATGATACACTAAATAAAATGAGACAGAACTACTAAAATGAATAAGAGGTGAGATTTTTGACAATAGTTGTAATACTATTTTTAGTAGCAATAATAATAGGACTAACATTCTATAACATGTCAATACACAAAAAAATAGACGCATTTAGAAGTATTGACAAACAAATAGAAAGCTTAAATGTATTGCAAGACTTTATAAACACAATAAGTGAAACATCTTCAGCAGATGAAAAGTTAAGAAAAATAAATGACATACTTATAGAAAAATATGGAATAAAATATTCTACAATAGTAATATATAATGGCGCAGAATATGAAATAAAAGCATCGAATGTAGCAGAAAAACATTGGGAAAATTTAAGGCAACTTCAAAAGGAACCAATATTTGCAGATAGTATAGAAACTGCAACACCTAAATACATAACAGTAAATAATGAAGGCGAAAAATTACCATATCAAAAAATGGAATTTGGAAGAGCAAAATCTGCAATGTTTTTTCCAATATATATAGATAATGTATATTTAGGATATTGGATAATAGAAGGTGGAACACCACACGAATTTGACAATGTGGATACAACTATATTAGAAGTAGTAAAAAATAATATTGTAGCAGTACTAAAAACAGTAGAAAATCAAGATATTGTTGAAAAAACAATAAGAGATGATGAATATTCTGAGCTAAAAACAGCACAATATTTATATACAGAAGGAAAGAAAACTATTGACAAATATCCAGAATCAACAGTTTGTATATTTAAAATCATAAATTTAGTAGAAATAAATGAAAAAATAAGCAGAAAAACTGGAAATAAAGTAATATCTAAAGTATGCAAAACAATAAATGAAGATTTAGCTGACGAATATATTTTTGTAAGATATATGGGTCCTAAATTTGCAATAGTATTTTCAGGAATTGACATGAAAGCTGTAGCTGAATTTATGAAAATGATAAAAGAAAAAGTTGAAAATTTAGAAATTGAGCCTGCTTCAGACTTTGAAGGAGAAGATACTAAAGTTTCTCCTAAAATAAATGTAGCACTTGCAAAATACTATAAAGGCACACCATTAATAGGAGTTACTAAAAAATTAGAAGAATACCTAGACAAAGCCGAAAAAGGCGAAAGCAATATAAATTGCTTATAATCTTATAATTTACTAAAAGTAAATAGAATGGAGGGCTTATGATTTCAGACGAAACAGTAAGTTTTAATGTAGAAAAAGAAAAAAATAAAAGGACAAAGGAAATACTAAAAGAAGTATATGAAGCTTTGTCAGAAAAAGGATATAACCCAATAAACCAATTAGTAGGTTATATTTTATCAGGGGACCCAACATATATAACAAGTCATAATAACGCAAGAAAATTAATAAGACAAATAGAAAGAGATGAATTACTAGAAGAAATGGTAAAAACATATATAGGATTGGAATAAGTATGAGAACATTAGGAATAGATTATGGAGATGCAAGAGTAGGACTTGCTATAACAGATCCTTTAGGAATAACCGCTCAAGGACTAGAAACAGTACACCATCAAGGCAATGACAAAGTGGTTCTAAAAAGAATCGAGGAAATAATGCAAGAATACGAAATTGATACTTTTGCAATAGGAATGCCAATAAATATGAATGGAACCAAGACGGAAAGAGCGGAGGTTACTGAAAAGTTTATTCATAAATTAAAGTGCAAATTTAATAAAGTAAAAATTGTTCCAATAGATGAACGACTAACAACTGTTGCAGCACATAAAACTATGAACTTTTTAAATGTGAACAAACACAAAAAAAGAAACATAGTAGATACAATTTCAGCTGTGTACATTTTAGAGTCATATATGAAAATGTCTCAAAATTAGTTTTTAATATGAATACATAAATAAAATTAAGAAAGGTAAGTGTAATGGATTGTTACACTGTAGGTGAAAACATGGACGAGGAAAATATAATTACTTTAACTGATGAGGAAGGAAAAGAAGTAAAATTTGAATGCTTAGATTTCATTGAATATGATAACGAAGAATATGTGGTATTATTACCAGCAGACGAAAGTTCTGATGACCCAGGAGAAGTTGTAATTTTAAAAGTAGAAGATACAGACGAAGACAGCGATACAGAATCATATGTTGGGGTAGAAGACGAAGAAGTTTTAAATAACGTATTTCAAACTTTTAAAGAAAAATTCAAAGACGAATTTGACTTTGTAGACTAAATAAGTATCTAGTAAATAACGGAGGAAAAAATAATGCAAAAATTTAGCACATGGATGATACTTTCTTTAGGGATAGTATTTTGGATATTAAGAATAATTGCAAGTTATACAAATGCAATGGCAATAGATTTTATGATAAAACCAATTGACCAGTATTTAGAAATAGCACTTTTATTTGTAGCAATTTTTTGTTTTATACTTATTGCAAAAAGAAAATTTTTAGGAGTAATAGTGTATATAATTGCATACTGGGGATATTTTGGAGCAGATTTAATATCAAGCTTAACAAACCAAGCTAAATTTGATTATGTAAATGCAATATTTTCTTTAGTAGGAATTACACTTCCAATGTTTGCTTTATTTGATTGGCTTATGGACAATAACAAAAAGCAACATTATAAAGACGGCAAAACAGATTGGTTCTATGAAGGAAAAGAATATGACAGAAAACTAGATGACCGTGCAGATAAAAATAATTATAGAACTTTATAATAAAAAGATACTAACTTTTGAAGTTAGTATCTTTTTTCAAATGGAGCAAATAAAAAACAGCTTACGAACTAAGTTCTCTTTATGAAAACATTATATACAAAATTTTTACGAATTTCAATGAAAGTATATAAAGTTATCAAATTAAATGATATAATTTGTTTAAAATTACAAATAACTTATTTTAATCAAATTATTGAAATGTAGTATAAAAGTATATAATATTTACTTTTCAAATGAAATTCGCGTAAAAAACATTTTATATTATGAGAGGAGAAAAAAATGGAAAAGAATGAAATAACAAAACAAGAAAAAAACAAAGTAATAATAGAAGATAATAAAGAAATTACATCTGATATTATGCTAGAAGAAATAATTTGTAAAACTATTCAAATACCAGGTGTTAAAGTCGATAGGAACAAATTTTTAGCAGAAATTTTTTCTTCAAAAGTTGATTTGCTTGAAGATATAATAAATAATGGTCCAATAGGAGTCGGAATAACTAGAGAGGAAATAAATAATATAGCTAATAGATTAATTATGAAGAGAACAAGTCAATCTTCTATAGCATCTTTTGCGGCAGGTATTCCAGGAGGATTAGCAATGGCTGCAACTATTCCAGCAGATATATTGCAATTTTTTGGAATGTCACTAAGACTTGCTCAAGAACTTTCGTATTTATATGGCGCTGATGATTTATGGAAAAATGGAAAAATTGATGATGAGAAAGTGAAAAATCAATTAATATTATATTGTGGAGCCATGTTTGGCGTATCAGGTGCAGTTTCAGGTGTCAGGGTTCTATCAACACAAGTTGCTAAAACAGCACTAAAAAAAATTCCTCAAAAAGCTTTGACTAAAACATTTTGGTATCCAATGATAAAAAAGATTTGCTCTTTTGTTGGCTATACTCTAACAAAAAAAACATTAGCTTCAGGTGTATCTAAGGTAATACCTGTTATTGGTGGAGTGATATCTGGGACAATTAATTTCGCTTCAATGATGCCTATGGCACGAAAATTAAATGATACTTTAGATAATGCAACATTTGATTATTCTGAAGAGGAATTTAATAGAGATATAGAACTATTAAGTAATGAAACAGGAAAAGTTTCAGAAGAAGATAAACAGAGTTTTAAAGAAAAATTTGTTGTTGGATTTAATAAAACAAAAAATAGTGTATCAAATTTATTTTCTAAATTAGGAGATAATAAAGATAAATCTAAAATAGTAGAAATAATTGAAGAATATATAAAAACAAAACAAAAGAAAAAAATAATATATGATTTAACCAAAGTAGATTTTGAAAAGATGGAAATAACTAACTTTGATAGTCATACTAGAGCTTTTGTAAAAATACAAGATGGATGTAATGCTTTTTGCTCCTACTGCATAATACCTTATGTAAGAGGTAGAGTAAGAAGTAAAGATCCTGAAGATGTTATTAATG
>CAKPOC010000036.1 GCA_934169535.1 uncultured Clostridia bacterium
TAATAATAATTTCTTATTTTAGTTCTACATTGAAGTAACAATGCCATAACTTCAGGTTCTTTCATAATTTTTTTCTGCTAAATTTATTTCTTTTTCGTAGTTTTCAATAACTTCATTTACATTTTCACTTGCTCTTAATACTTTAGTTACAGGATACAAAATTGTAAATAATATAAATATTCCAATTACGGACTTGACATATTTTTTCGAACTGCTAGCATCTGGCAATATTAGTTCTATTATTGTGCTTATGACTACAGCAATTACTATTGCCTGAGCCCAGCTTCCTAAAAATTTTAGCATATGATCCTCCTTTATACATTTGCAATTTTTATTACTATTGTCAGCCCTACTATAATCATTGCAGTAAATGAACACATTATTGCAAGTAATAATTTAAAAGTTTCGCCAATTTGTTCTAATAATTTTATTATTTTTTTGTCCGCTATGGGCTGGCAAAGCGCAGCTCCCAAATAATATATTCCCATGAGAGCTGTAAGTTTTACAATTGGTCCTATGCAAATTCCAAGTACTACAAAAATTCCTACAAATCCTACTGCATTTTTTAAGATATTTGCAGAACTCATTACTACATCTACGGAATCGCCTAAAATTTTGCCCACTATTGGTATTGCATTCGACACTGTCGCCTTAGCAGTTTTTACAGTTAAAGCATCTACTCCATTTGTTATACTACTTTCTAGAGATGAAACTCCGACGAATATTGTAAGTAATATTCCTAAAACCCAAATTATACTTTTATTCATAAATTTTGAAATTTTATCTATTTGAACTTTTTCTGATATGTTTGAAATTATATTTATTGCAATCATTATTAATGAAACTGGGATTATGATTTTTCCTATAAAATTGCCTATAAATGTTATTACAAAAAGTATAATCGGCTGAAGTGTACTTGCAGTTGTAATTTTCCCTGTTGCTAGCATTAGGCTTATTAATATAGGAATTAATGAATTTGAAAAGCTTACTAAATTTTCTATTGAGCTTTTACACATGTTTATTATTTGTGAAAAATTTTGCATTATTACCGTTACAATTAAAATATATGTAACATAGTGTGTCAAAGTAGAAATCCCTTTATTTTCTAAATCGTCAGTTATATTTTTTAAAATGCTGGAAATAATTATTATAACCATAATAGATGATATTGCTTTTACAGCTTCTAGACCTTCGCTAAAAAACAATTTTAAAATTTTATTTAAAATTGTTTTATTATCTATTTTCCCATTTATCCCTGAATTGAAAATTTCCTTTATGTTTATTTCAAAGTCATCATCTATGTATTCTTGAGATTGTTTTATAAAAGAACTTATGCCATACTTTTCCTGCTGGCTTGCCACTTCAGAGCTATCTATTGCAAGTGCTTCATTTCTAAAAAAACTAATTATAAAAATTATTAATATTATTATTTTCTTTTCTTTCGTAATTTTTCTCTCCTTTTATGGTAATATGTTTATAATTAGTTCTACCAAACTTGAAAGTATTGGCACAGCCATAGATATTATTACTACTTTTCCGCCAAAATCCACTTTATTGGCTATTGCACTTTCTCCTGAATCTCTACAAATACTTACTGCAAACTCCGTTAGAATTGCAATTCCGGTTATCTTGAGTAGCAAGATTATAAAACTATTGTTGATTTGCGCTTTTCTTGAAAATTCTTTTAATATTTGTATAATTCCAGATAATTTTTCGCCTATGTAAAAAAATATTAAAACTCCCGCCAGTATTGATATATAAACTGCAAATTCCGGTCTGTATTGTTTTAATATAATTATTAATATAATTGCTATAAATCCAATTCCTATTATTTTAGTAACTTCCATTTAAAATCACCTTTTATAAATTAAATATTGTTCTTACAGTATCAAATAATGTGCTAATCTCTTTAATAATCATAGTAAGCACTATTATTAGTCCTGCAAGGGTTGTCATCATTGCCTGATCTTCTCTGCCTGCCCTTACTAAAACTTGGTATAACACAGCAACTAGTATTCCTATTGCTGCAATTTTAAATAATAAATCAATATTCATTTTGTTCCCCTTTTATATTAAAATAATAGCAATTGCCATTCCGGCTGTAGTCCCTAAAGTTCTATACAGTTTTGCATTTTTTGTTTTTTGAATTCTTGCTTCTTCAATTTTAGTATCTAACATACTTTTTACAAGTTTAATTTGAGCTACTTGTCCGCTTAACGTCTGTTTTTCCAAGTACTTTTCCTAACTCTAAAATCACCTGTTTGTCTTCTTCTAATAAATTATTAGAGCTATTTTTAATAGCACATTCCCACGCATTTACTGCATTTTGTTTTTGTAAATTTAATGCTGCCTTTTTAAAAAATTCACCTATAACATTTTTATTTTCATCTGCGATTTCGCAAAAAATATCTGATAATGGCTTATATGTAAACTGTATTTTTGTTTCTAGTAAATTAAGAGCTGCTTTAAATGTTTCTAATTGCCTCACTCTATTTACATATTTTTTTGAATATAAAAAACCTAAATATGTGCATAATGCAACCGTACTAATAATTAAGATACTTTTTATAAAAATCATACTATTTTTTTCCTTTCCAATGTATTTTTTTCACAGATAAATTTGTCTTTTCTTTCTATTTTAATAATTTTATCAAATATACCTTCTTCTAGTAGTTTTCCTAATTCAGGATTTTTATATACTTCTAATATGTTGTTTGCATGTGCTGTAAAAATTCCTTTAACTCCTGAGCAAAGAGCAAATTTTATGGCTTCTACATCTGCTCTGCTTCCGATTTCATCCGCAACTACAATTTTAGGCGACATCGACCTTATTGCCATTCTTATTCCTAATGCTTTAGGCATATCATTTATTACATCTGTTCTTATTCCTAAATCATTTTGTGGAATACCTTTGTAAGTTGCTGATATTTCACCTCTTTCGTCAATTACACATATTGCCTGTCCATTTATTTTGTTTTCTATGCCATTACTTAATGTTCTTACTATGTCCCTTAACAAAGTAGTTTTTCCTTTGCCTGGCTGTGAAATAATTAAAGTATTAAATATTGTATTTTTATCTATAATTTCAAAAATTATATTTTTGCTGCATCCTAAAATTTGCCTACTTATTCTAAAATTTAAGCTAGATATGTAATTAAAATTTATTATTTTTTCATCTTTTATTACGGCTGTTCCAACTAACCCAACTCTGTTTCCACCTTTTAAAGTTATATATCCATTTATTATTTGATTTTGATAAGTATAAATAGAACTCTCACATATTTTTTCAAATATAAACTGAATTTCTTCAGAACTTACTATATAATTTAATACTTTTTCGCTTTGTCCTAAGTTTAAAATTATAGGCTTATTGTTTCTTACTCTTATTTCTTCTAAAAATTCAAATTCGTTTTGGCTTAAATTTTGAATTATAAAATTTCTAATAGAAATAGGAAAACACCTCAAAACATTTTCTATATTATTCATATTATAATAATATGTAAATATTTTGAGGTTTAGAACTAAATTATAAAAATTTATCAATTTCTTTTTTATTTTTTAGTTCATATAATGGAGGTCTTGGTTTTCCAAAGTCAAAGCCTATTTTTTTAAGCGCATATTTTACTGGTATTGGGTTTACTTCGCAAAACAAACTATTTATTAATGGAATATTTTTTATAAATTCCTCTTTTGCTTTTTTTGTTTCTCCTTCCATATAATTTTTTACGATCTCATGTACTTCCTTAGGTTTAATATTTGACAATACGGAAATTACACCATTTCCTCCAATTGACAGTATAGGCAAAATTTGATCATCATTTCCAGAATAAATGTTTAAATCATCTTGGCAAAGTTGTGCAATTTTAGCAACTTGCGATATATTTCCGCTTGCCTCTTTTATTGCAACTATATTAGAAATTTTAGAAAGCTCTTTGCAAGTTTCAGGTAGAATATTTACCCCTGTTCTACTTGGAACATTGTATATTATAATTGGAATAGTTATATTTTCTGCAATTTCGCTGTAATGTTTTACTAGGCCTTCTTGTGTTGTTTTGTTGTAATATGGAGTAACAATTAAAACACCATCCGCACCCGCTTCTTGTGCGAATTTACTCATTTGTATTGCTTCTTTTGTGTTGTTGCTTCCAGTTCCTGCAATTACTGGGACTTGCTTATTTACATATTTTATTGTAAATTTTATTAGTTTTTCTTTTTCACTTTTACTTAAAGTTGCAGCTTCTCCCGTTGTTCCACATACTATAATTGCGTCAATTTTATTTTTCAATTGAAAGTCTAAGTATCTTGCTAATTCTTCATAATTTATTTCTCCACTTTCTTTAAATGGTGTTGCTATTGCAGTTCCACACCCCTTAAATAAAATTTTTTTCATAAAATTCGCTCCTCCTTAATATATTTTATTCATATAAAAAATTTATTGATACTTTTTAAAATTCACGAAAATTTCATAAAATTTTACATTTATTTTTGTATATAGTTGTGCTATACTATTTTTAATGAAAGGAATTTTTATGCAAGAATTAATAGTTAAAGATATTTTATTAAGTGAGAAACACAAAAAAGAACTCTTAAATAAACAAGAATTCTTTGATATTATTAGTGATTTAGTATTTTTAGAACCTGTGCAAGAGATGAAAAAATATAGGCAGCATTTTAATACATCTTGTTTTGACCACTGTTTAGAAGTTTCATATTGGTCATACCTAATTTGTAAAAAATTAAAATTAGACTATAAGTCCATGGCAAGGGCTGCTTTACTTCATGATTTGTTTTTATATGATTGGAGGGGCTCTAAAAAAAGATTACAGCTTTCTAAATTTCATGCCTTTATACACCCTTACATAGCTTATGAAAATGCTTCAAAAATTTGTGACTTAAATGATGTAGAAAAAGACATAATTTTAAAACATATGTGGCCTGTTAACCCTCTAAAGTTTCCAAAATATAAAGAAAGTTTTATTATTACTATAACAGATAAGCTTAGTAGTATAAACTCTTTTAGAAAATATTTAGAAGGTTTACCTGATAAAAAATTACTTTAAAAGAAATTTATTATTTTAATTGAGTTTTTGTCTTGTATGTGATTTAGTATATATTTGCAGTTTTCAAGTTCAATTAATCCTTCTTCATAGTCTTTGTAATTAAATGATGTTTCAAATTTTACCATTGATGAATTGACTTTTTCAATTTCATCATGTTCTATATAATATGACATAATAAAGTTTGGCTCTTCCCAGTCAGACTTTATTTTATTTATTTTTTCTTTTATTTCTTCCAATTTTTTATTTTCCCCTAAAGAGGCTTCTGCCACACCTTTTAGCTCATCAATACTTTCTATCATTTTTTTCACATTTTTATTTGTGTAATTAGCAGTTACAGCATTTAATAAAAATATGCAAATTGTTATTAAAATTACAATGATAATTTCTCTTTTCATAAATTGCTCCTTTATAGAATTGTATCTTCTTGATTTTTTATTTTTTTCTCAATTCCTTTTTCTTTTCTTTGGCAGAATATATTTCCTTTTCCATTTATTGATACAACTAAAGCGTCTTCTGGTGCAAAGCCAAATTTATTTACTTGTCTTTTTAACCATTCATAGTCTTTATTTATTGCCTTTAAATTTTCATATATTATTTTTCCGTCTAGTACTAAATTATATGAAATTCCCTCATAATCAGGCATTATTCCAAAGTCTTCAGGTGTTGTTGCTCTTTTGTTTGGTTTTTGAATTACTGTTATGTCGCCACTTGTTTCTAATATTGCATATTCTACATCTCCTAAGTCCATCACATTACTACTACGCAGTTTTTCTTGGAGTTCACTTACAGTAAATCTTTCTTTTTTCAATTTTTGCTCATCTATTTTCCCTTGGTATATTAAAATACTTGGTTTTCCACAAATGAGCTCCCTTACTCTTCTACTTTTTAAATTTAATATTGATATTATTAAGTGCATTACAAGTAGCCCCAATATTGGAATTATTCCATTTGAAATTGGAATTCCGATATCTGTCATTGGGATTGATGCTAGATCTGCAATCATTATTGCAATTGCAAGTTCAAAAGGCTGCAGCTGACCTATTTCGCGTTTTCCCATTATCCTCATAATAATTAATACTACAGTGTATAAAATAATCGACCTTACAAAAACAGCTATCACAAAAAAGCTTCCTTCCTAATACTTAATTTATTATTTGTATTTTGTTCCTTTATACAGGATTTTATTCAATGAATAAAATTTCTTTATTTGTTAATAATGTTATATATATATATTGAAGGGAGTTTATATTTTATGAATGAAAATGAAAAAAACAATAATAAAATTCAAACACAAGTTGCGAATGAAACTATTAGTCCTGTTTTAAGTGTTATTTTTAGTTTTATAACTTCTGCTATAATTCTTGCAATTACTGCATTTTTTACACCTGGTTTTACAATTGCTAATGCTTGGGCATTAGTTTTAGCAACTACAGTTTTAACTGTTGCAGACTATTTACTTGTAAGTTTTACTGGGATTAAAGCAAGTGCCCTTGGCCGCGGCGTTTTAGGTTTTTGTCTTGCTGTTGCTCTTTTGTATTTTACACAGTACTTTATTGCTGGATATTCAATTTCTGTACTTTCTGCAATAATAGGAGCTATAATTTATGGTGTTGTAGACTTTTTTATTGCATAATTTTATAAAAAGATTATATAGAAAAAAAGTCTTATACCTTATTTTATATCACTTTAATGCTTATTATATAGTGAGCATTTTCATTATATAAAGTAATAACTAGATAAAATATCTTTTATTTTCATATTTTATCTAGTTAATTCTTTAGTTATTTATTTAATTTCTTTTGCCAATAGTTATTATATAGTTTAATTGCTGTTTCTGGGCTATCTATACCTTTACTATTTTTTATTGGAGCAAAATCTTCTTCTCTAATTCCTCTATAAATTGTTATGTCATCAAAATAATTAAATGCGTCAAAAATGAATGCTTCAAATTTGTATGCGTTTGGCTCAGTTGCTTCTATAAATTCGCCTTTACTATTTAAATAATTAGTCTTTTTTAACGCAACATGATATGGCAAATTTACATTTGCAATTTTTTCTAAAGCATCTATTGAAAATAAGTTACACATAATATGTGCTTCTCCATATAGTAATTCGCCATTGTCATCTATCATTTCAGCCATTGCTTCTGGTAATTCGCTGTATTCTATAACAGAAATTATATTATTGATTTTGCAAAATACGCCAACCTTTTATTTAGGTGAATTTTTTACAATAGATTTTTTTGCTGCTTCATTTTTATTTTTTATGGTTAACCCTAGTAATAATTCATCTGTCATATTTAAAAGTGCATTATCTACTGCGCCTATAAATACCCATTTTATTCCTTTTTCGCACATATCTTCAAGAATGCCACATTGTTTCATTGCTTTATATACACAGCCGTTTCCATCTGCTGCCATTTTGATAGAACAGTCTTTATCTAATACTAATTTGCCATTAGTAAACATTAATGGTAAATTTCCTTGGTTGAAGAATTTTATTTTAGTTTTATCATAACCGAAATAATTGTGTTCTTTAAAGCTTTTTTCTGTTGCTTCTCTGTTTTCTGTACTAGTCATTATATACCAATTAAGCACTATTCCATATTTTTTATTAGTCGTAATTAAATTTTCTGCTAATATCTGGAACAAATATTTAGGCTCAGGTTTTACATTTAGTAAAAAAGTACCTTTAGGGCCACGATGTCCAAGCCTTGTTCCTTGGCCTCCTGCCATAGTTACAACTGCATACTTACCATTTTTTATTATTTCTGCTCCAATTTTTGTATAATCTTTTATTTGTTCTTCTGTCATTTTTTCTTTATCTATATGTTTCACATGCTCTATTTTTTGCTCATTTTTTATGATATTTTCGTTTGCTTTATTGTATAATCTATTTAATTCTGCAAAATCTAGATCTAAAATTTGTTTTATTAAATTTTCTTTCTTACTTTCATCCTTTAAGTTATTTAGAACTTCTAATATCTCTTTTTGTTTATTATTTTTTAATATTTTTATTGCCTCTGTTAGATCATTTTGTGTATACATTACGTTGCTCCTCTCACCTATATGTGCCCAAAAAATTTAAGCAATTAGATAATATCACATTATAGCATTTCCTTCAAGCTTTTTATAGTATTATGCAAATTAATCCTCCGCTTCCCTCATTTATTATTCTTTCAAGTGTTTCTTGAAGTTTTAGCTGTGCATCTTCCGGCATTTTCATTAGCTTTGTCTGCAATCCTTCATTTACTAGCTCATGTAAGCTCTTTCCAAATATGTTTGACTCCCAAATTTTTTGCGGTTCGTTTTCAAAGTCTGAAAGAAGCGATTCTACTAATTCTTGTGACTGTTTTTCACTTCCTACTATTGGTGAAACTTCGGTTTCTATTTCTGCTTTTATTAAGTGAATTGATGGTGCTTTTGCTTTTAGTTTTACACCATACCTTGAGCCTTGTTTTACCATTTCTGGCTCTTCTAATATAAGTTCGTCAATGCTTGGCGTTACTATTCCATATCCCTTTGTATTTACTTCTTCTAGTGCATACGCAATTTTATCATATTTTTTCTTAATATTTGCAAATTCTATCATATTGGAGAATAGCTCTCCTTCATTGCTTATTTTTTCTCCTGATATTTCTGTTAATACTTTATAGAACAAGTCTTCCCTCAAATTTATTTTTATATTTACTGTTCCATTTCCTAACATTATTTCATTTATTGTTGCATTTTCTATAACTTCTGTGTTCTGCAAAATTGCAATTTTAGTATCTATTTGTTTTAAAATTGTTATATCCTTAAATGCTTCTTTTATTTCTTGGTATAGTTCTTCTTTTAGCCAATGATCATCTGGAAGGCCATCAACCCATTTAGGAAAATTTATATTTATTTGGTCTATAGGAAATTCATATAACATTCTTGTGAAAATTTCTTCAACGTTGGCTTGTGTTAAATTATCACAGCTCATGGTAATAACTTGAGCATCATATTTTGTCGAAAGTTCATTTGCTAATTTTCTTGTGTTTTCATTTTCTGGATTTCTACTGTTTAAAATAATTATAAAAGGTTTATTAAGATTTTTTAATTCCCTTACAACTCTTTCTTCTGCCTCTAAATAGTCTTCTCTTGGAATATCCGTTATGCTTCCATCTGTTGTTACAATAATTCCTATTGTAGAATGTTCCTCTATAACTTTTTTTGTTCCTATTTCTGCGGCCTGCCCAAATGGTATTTCCTCTTCAGACCACGGTGTCTTTACCATTCTGGGCATGTCATCCTCTAGATGGCCAATGGCATTATTTACTAGGTATCCTACACAATCTACTAATCTTACATTTAACTTAATATTGTCCCCAACAGTTATACCAACTGCTTCATTAGGAATAAATTTAGGTTCTGTTGTCATTATTGTTCTTCCACCTGCACTTTGTGGAAGTTCATCTTTCGCTCTTTCTCGTTTATATTCATTATCAATGTTTGGAATTACCATTAAATCCATAAACTGTTTGATAAATGTAGACTTTCCTGTTCTAACTGGTCCAACTACTCCTACATAAATATCTCCATCCGTTCTTTTAGCTATATCTTGATATAATCTATTATCATTCATTATATTTTACCTCCCTTATGTTTGTGCAACTTTATTTAATTTATATTTATATTTAAAAAAACTTATTCCTATAATGTTTACTTTTCAAAAATTTTTTTACATATTTTCATTTTTTTAGGAAACACTAAAAATTAAATATGGAGGTTAATTGTGAATTTAACTTTAAAAAAAGTAAAAGACTATATTTATAATTTATTTTACACCGAAAGCTCTGAAAAATATGATTTTACCCTAACTTCACTTTCAAATTCTTCGACCATAAATTCTCAAGAGGGAAATTCTGAAAAGGCTTTAGAAAATTTAACTCTCGAATCAGAAGATACGAAAAATGATACTTCAAAAGATAAAGTTTTTCCTTCCACTCAAGTTAATTTGGAATATCTGAAAGTTCGCTTTAATAGTTTAATAAACTCTGACATTGTAATTCGTGAGTTTAAACTTAATGTTAAAAATAAACAATACAACGCGCTTTTAGTTTATATTGACGGTATGAGTAGTTCTGATTTAATTAGTAATTATGTTTTAAGGCCTCTTATGCTAAAAAACTTGTCAAATACTTTTGAAGGTTCTCAAAATCAAGTAATTTCTGAGGTAAAAACAAATAATATTACAGTAAGAAAAATTAAGAAAGTTGATATAAGTAGTTATATTTCAGATTGTTTATTACCACAAAATGACGTAACTCAGTTTTCTAAATTTGACGATATAATTTCTGCAATAAATTCTGGAAATTGCGCACTATTTGTAGATACATTAACAGTTGCTTACAGCATTGATGTAAAAGGTTTTTCTCAGAGAAACCTTGAAACTCCAAATAATGAAATGGTTATAAAAGGAGCCCAAGTAGGATTTACTGAGAATCTCCGCACTAATACATCTTTACTTCGTAGGTACATTAATAATGAAAATTTAATAATTGAGTCTGTGTCGGTTGGTAATCTTAGCAATACAGATTGCGCAATATGTTATTTGAAAAATGTTGCAAACTCTGATTTAGTAAACGAGGTTCATTATAGATTGAGTAATATAAATGTTGATTATGTCACCTCTTCTGGGCAACTTGAACAATTTATTCAAGATGAGAGGAGATTCAGCCTTCCTCAAATGATTTCTACAGAAAGGCCTGATAAAACTAGCAATTTGATTTTTGAAGGAAGAGTAGCAATAATTGTAAATGGTTCACCTTATGTTTTGATAGCTCCTGCTACATTTTCTGATTTTTTAATTTCTCCAGAAGATACTAATTTAAAACATCAATATGCAAATTTTGTTAGATTTCTTAGAGTTACAGCTTTTATTATTGCGATTTTTTTACCAGGAATATATATGGCAATAACTACATTTCATCAGGAACTTATTCCAACAGAATTGTTATTCTCAATAATTTCTTCTAGAGAAAATGTGCCTTTCCCTATATTGTTTGAATTGTTGCTTATGGAGTTTTCATTTGAACTAATACGTGAAGCAAGTGTTCGCTCGCCTTCTGTTGTTGGCTCAACCATAGGGATTGTTGGTGCTCTTGTTTTAGGTCAAGCTGCCGTAGATGCAAGTATAGTAGGACCTATTTTAATTATCATTGTTGCATTAACTGGTATATGTTCTTTTTCTATTCCTGATTTTACAATGAGTTTTCATTCGAGAGTAACTAGGTTCGTATTTATTCTACTTGGCGGCACCGCTGGCTTTTTAGGAATTGCTATTGGCCTTGCTGTATATTCTGTTATTCTTGCAGATATGAAATCTTTTGGCATCTCATATTTTCAAAATATATTTAAGCGTGGACTTGTTTTATCTCCCGCTTGGCAACGAGAAAACAGAGCTAATTTCTTACGTACAAAAAGGCCTAAAGAGCAAGATAATATTAGCATGTCTTGGAAATATGGAAAGGAGCGAAAAACTTGAATTCAACAACTAAAATAAGTTCTATTGAAGCTATTGCACTAGCATTAATTGTTTCAATTAACCGAATAATTTTATACCTTCCTCAAAATGCTTTGCTTTCCTCAGGTTCAGCGGCAGCTTTAAACATTTTATATATCGGAATAATTGCATTAATTTTGACTTTCATAATATATAAATTGTATAGAAAATTTGTAGGTTCTGACATTATAGACATCTCTGAATTTTTGGGCGGAAAAATTTTCAAAAATATAATAAGC
>CAKPOC010000037.1 GCA_934169535.1 uncultured Clostridia bacterium
CAACTAGATAATATTAACAAAGTTAATTTAAATGCAGAAGATGAATAGGAGAGGAAGAAAAGTAAATGGAAACTAAGAGCATTGGAAAAATTATAGGAATATCAGACTTAAATATAAAAGTTTTACTAAACAATAATGACATAAAAATAAAAGACATTTTATATTACGTAGATGAAAAAAAGAAAACTCATAGATTTGAAATAATTGAAATTGACTCTGATATAGTTACTTGTATACCATTTGAAAGTGTTCACGGAGTAAAAAAAGGAATAGACCTAAATTTACAAGAAGGAGGACTTCAAATAGAATATTCTCCTAAAATCTTAGGAAGAATGTTCAACTCTTATGGTGAAACAATAGATGGCGAAGAAAAACTAAAAGATGGACATACAAAAAATGTTTATGAAAAGAAATTATCTATAAAAGATATTGATATAAATGGGGATTTATTGTGGACAGGAATTAAAGTAATTGACTTTTTTGCACCATTACAAAAAGGCTATAAAATGGGTCTAATAGGTGGTGCAGGTGTTGGAAAAACTGTACTTATTAAAGAGCTTATAAATAATATTTACAAAAAGTTTAATTCAAATGCAGTGTTTGTAGGTGTTGGAGAGCGTTCGCGTGAAGGTCAAGAGCTATACCAAGAAATGAAAGATTCTAATTTATTAGATAAAATGTCTATGGTATTTGGACAAATGGGAGATAGCTCATGCTCACGTTCTAAAGCTATATATGGAGGTCTTACTCTTGCAGAATATTTGAGGGACGAAAAGCAGCAAGATGTATTACTATTTATTGATAATATATATAGATTTATACAAGCACAATCAGAAATTTCTACAGAGCTAAAAAGAATTCCAATAGAAAATGGATATCCAACAACAATGGTTTCGGATGTAAACGAAATAGAGGAAAGAATAAACTCTGTTAAAGATGGATCAATTACTTCTTTCCAAGCAATTTACATTCCAGCAGATGATATAAATGATGACGCTGTTCAAACTGTTATGACTCACTTGGATGGACAAATTGTTTTAGACAGAAAAATTGCAGAAAAAGGTTTGTACCCAGCTATAAATGTATTTAAATCAACAAGTAAGGGAATAGATCCAGAAAAGATTGGCTTAAGACATTATAAATTAGTAAGACAAGTTTTAGCATATTTAACAAGATATGAAGAGCTAGAAGAAATTATAGCTGTTTTAGGAATTGATGAGTTATCAGACGAAGATAAAATGATATTTTATCGTTCAAGAAAATTAAGAAATTATTTTACACAGCCATTATTTGTTTCTGAAAACTATACTGGAAAACCAGGAAAAATGGTTAATATAAGGGATACACTTCAAGACGTTAGCGATATTTTAGATGGAAAATATGATGATGTCGACGAAAGTAGTTTATTATATAGGGGTAGCTTAAATGAAGAATAATACCGAAAAAAGTGACATTGTAGTTCAGTTATTAAATATAGAGGGTGACGTTACTCAGTATGATGACGTAAACTTTATAAAAATAATAAGTGAAAAATATAATTTGATTATTATGAAAGATTATTTGCCAATTATAGGTGAAATTTCTGGTAAAATAGAAATTGGCAGAAGTGACGAAACAATAAAAATGGAAAACGTAAGAGGTTATTTTATGCACAAGCATAATAAATTTAATTTGTTCTATGCAAAATAACCAGAAAGGGTAAAACATATGGAATTAATACTGTATTATATAACAAAAACAAGTGGTATGTTAATATCCTTTTTGGTACTTATGCTAGTAGTAGGAGTGATAAGTTATCTATCAATACGAAATTTTAGACAGGACAAAAAGTCGAAAATATTTATTTATGGACTATTTTTACGAATGAAAAAAATAGATGTTTTAAAAATTTCTATTGTTTTAATAAGGACATTTATATCATGTTATGCTATAATAACAATACAAGAATTTACAATGTGGATTTGTTTTATAATGCTTGCAATTTTAACTATAATAAATATTGCAATTACAAGAAAAAGAATAATATATCAAGCAATTTCAACATCAATGCAAATTGTAATGATTTACTTTGTATATGTAATGGATAACTATTTGGCAGATATAGAATTTTCACCAATTATTCTTACAATTAAAACTTGCTTAGTAGTTTTTGTGTTAATTCTTGTTGCGTACATATTCTTAAGGGATATAGATTTAATTGCAGAAGATAGAGTTAATAAAGAGTTTAAGAAGGGAGAAACAAAGAAAGTTGGCAAAGAAAGTAAAGAAAAATAACAAAGGAAAAATTAAAAAATTTGGTAGCAATGATAGAGCAGTTAGGTTTGCGCTTATTATTGCAATAGTTGCATTTGTATTTATAATATATCAAATATTTAATGCAATAGTATCAAGTCAAAAGAAAATTGATTTATCTGGAAATAGTTATTATCAATATTTTCAAGGAATAAAAGAAGAATATTCAGGTTCTATGAGTGTTGAACAAGTAGATGACAATATAAAATTAGTACTGGAAGGTGGAAAAGTTATATATTTAGATTCAACTCCAATGTATTATAAAGATAATCTTGGAAAAGCAATTATTCCAGCTCAAACAGAGCTTGTAACATCAGAAGGGGATGTGTATAAGTTAGATAAATTTACACAAGTAAATAGAGAAAACTATTCTTCGTATATAAAAAAATTTAATAAAAGTAAGCAAAGTGAAGTAGCTGGAAGCTTTATATATGACGGAAATGATATGTATTTCTTTTTAGAAACAACAACAATAAGTATTGGTGAAAACGAATATACAGTTTCTCCTCTTTCTTATGCAATAGTGAATTATAGAACTAATATAGAAATATATGATTACGAAAAAGAACAATATACAGTAATAGACAATGAAGAGGCATTAAAATATGATGTAATTGCAACAGGAGTGTCAAATCAATATACAATAAATATGAGTGTTGACTCAGTTGCAACACAAAAAGGAGATAAGCTTTTGATAAAAAGCATGAAGGATTTACAAGAATATAAATACTAAAAATTATATACCAAGGAGTAAAATGTATATATGGAAAATTTAAGATTAAATTTAGAAAATACTGAGTTAGAAACAGAAGATCTATTAGAATATAGTAGCAAAGTTAGTAAAATACATGAAGAATTACAAAAGAATAAAAATAAGGAAGATGAGTTTTTGGGATGGATAGATCTTCCACAGAATTACGACAAAGAAGAATTTAGCAGAATAAAAAAGGCTGCAAAAAAAATACAAAAAGATTCTGATGTTTTACTAGTGATTGGAATTGGGGGTTCTTATTTAGGAGCACGTGCTGTAATAGAAAGCTTAACAAATACTTTTTATAATATGCAGCAAAAAGGACAAAGAAAAACTCCTCAAATAATTTATGTTGGAAATAATTTAAGTCCAAATTATTTACAAGATGTATTAGATTTTGTTTCTGATAAAGATTTTTCAATAAATGTAATATCAAAATCAGGAACAACTACAGAGACTGCTGTAGCATTTAGAATTTTTAGAGAATTACTAGAAGCAAAATATGATTTGAAAGAAGCAAGAGAAAGAATTTATGTCACAACAGATAAGGAAAAAGGAGCATTAAAAAAACTTGCAGCAAAAGAAAGATATCAAACATTTGTAATTCCAGATAATATAGGTGGAAGATATTCAGTGCTTACTGCAGTAGGACTTTTGCCAATTGCAACAGCAGGAATTAACATAGACAAATTAATGCTAGGCGCAAAATATGCTATGGAAAAATATAACGATAATAGCTTAAAATATAATGAGTGTTATAAATATGCAGTAGCAAGAAATATCTTGTACTCAGATGATAAAAACATAGAAATTTTAGTAAACTATGAACCTAAAATGCACTATTTTACAGAGTGGTGGAAACAACTTTTTGGTGAGAGCGAAGGAAAAGAAGGAAAAGGAATTTTTCCAACAGGAGCAGAGTTTACTACAGACTTACATTCACTTGGACAATACATTCAAGAAGGAAGAAGAAATCTATTTGAAACAGTAATAAAAATAGATGAACCAGAAAATGATTTAAAAGTTGGGCTAGATGAAGATGACTTAGATGGACTTAATTATTTAACAGGAAAGTCAATAGATTACATTAATAAAAAAGCTATGGAAGGAACAATTAAAGCCCATGTTGATGGGAATGTTCCGAATATAGTAATAGAAATGAAAAAACTAAATGAAGAAAATTTAGGAAAGCTAATATACTTTTTTGAGCTTAGCTGTGCGATGAGTGGAAAATTACTTGGAGTAAATCCATTTAATCAACCAGGAGTAGAAAAGTATAAAAAGAACATGTTTAAGCTATTAGAAAAACCAGGGTATTAATATGCTTGAATATTACATTTTAATTGCAAAAATTAAAACTGCTTGAAATAAAAAATACATGGATGATTTGATTAGCATAATAGTGCCTCTGTATAATAAGGAAAAATAAATAAAAAAAATTTAATTATGCCCGATGTTGATTCTGAAGATATTGCTACATGGAGGGACATTTTACAAGAGGGATATGTTGCTTATGGTCTCAATTGAAAAACAAAGAAACTAGCCGATTTGCTAGTTTCAAAGAACCGAAAAAAATTATAAAAAGGAGAAATTTATATGAACAAATTATTTAGAAATCGACAAAATTCTGGTATCACTTTGGTGGCACTTGTAGTGACTATAGTTATTCTTTTAATTCTAGCAGGAGTTAGTATTAATCTAGTATTAGGAGAAAATGGAATAATAACGCAAGCTAAAAGGGCAAAAAAAGAAACAAATGAAGCAAATCAAAGAGAAAATCAAGAACTTAGTGATTTAGATGCAAGGCTAGATGAGCTAGTAGGAGATGAAGCAGGAGGCAGTGGAAACGGAGGAAGTTCTACTTTACCAATAACTAAAACAACAAAGCCATATATGCCAGGAGATACATTTACAGTAGTAGCAGGAACAACATTAGATAATGGATTAACAATACAAGATGCAGCAGAAAATGGTAACCAGTATGTGTGGGTAGAAGTACCAAAAACAGAGACAGTATATCCAAACGCAGGATTAAATATAACAGAATTTACAACAGATGATTATGAACATATAGCGAAGGATTTGCATACTTATACAAGCACATATAGAAATGAAACAAGTTATTCAGATGTGCCTGATTCATTTGATAGCAGTGATGGTTGGTTTACACCAGAACAGTATGCAGCTCAAGAGCAAAAAATGTTAAAAAGTGTGTATCAAAATGGTGGTTTCTGGGTTGCAAAATACGAAGCAGGACTAACAGAAGAAAATCAAAGAACAGTTGAAACACCGGCACCAACAATAGCACCACAATCAAAAGCAAATCTAGTACCATATACTTGGGTAACAAGAACAGAAGCTAAGAAGCTTGCAGAGATGGTAACATATACAAAAGGAGAAACAACATATACTGGAAGTCTAATGTTTGGAGTGCAATGGGATTTAGTGTTAAAGTTTATAGAAACCAAAAAAATTGCAACAGATGCAAAAATAGTATCAAAGTTAAATTCAGACAGTACAACAATAGGAAATTATAAAGATGCAACATTTACAATAAATAGAGGAAAGTATGCAACAGTATCAAAAAATTGGAAATTAAGTAACACATGGAATGCATATACAATACCAACAGCAAATTATGTTGGAGAAAATGCTAATAAATTAAAGCAAAGTAGTGAAGACGATTGTAACGGAATATTATTATTAACAACAGGAGCAGCAGATCAACATAGCCTAATGAATATATATGATATAGCTGGAAATGTAGCTGAGTGGACATTAGAGTATACCTCTTACGGTAACGGAGCCTATTCTTGTGTTAATAGAGGAGGCGGTTGCTACGATACAGGCTCTTACGGTCTTGCGTCTCACCATAGCCAACACCCTACCTTCAACAAAGACGACTACACCGGTTTCCGTCTTTCACTTTATTAGGAAAATCTGGACGATTCAGGGAGAAAAACTTGAATCAAAAGATTACCATTAAAATCAGATTATGTATTTAAAAGAATATTTGCAAGCGAAGATGGAACATCATACACAGTATCAATAGCAAACTAAAATATATAAAATGGCTAACTAAAATAGTTAGCCATTAATTGATTTTTATGTTTAAAATATATTGACATAAAGTAAAAAAAGAGGTATTATAATATATGAAATGAATACCTTACTTATGGGACAAAGTAAAATAAAGGTTACCAAGAAAGAGAAGTTAGTCATAGGCTGAAAGCTAACCCACGGAAAACGTACTTGAAAAACTACCCCACAAAGATAGAATCTTTGGCGCTTAAGCTAAGTAAATAATTAAGTAAAAATTAGGATGGAACCGTGTAGACAAAATTGCACTCCTAAATGCGGAAGCGTTTGGGCGTGCAATTTTTATGCCAAAGACGCACGGCAAAAATGAACAATAATTATGAAAGCATAATAAACAAATAAAATTAAAGAGGAGGATTTTATGATTACAATAGAATTGAAAGATGGAAGCAAAAGAGAAATTGAAAGCGGCACAAGCATACTTGAAATTGCAAAATCTATTAGTGAAGGTTTAGCAAGAGTGGCTATGGCTGGAAGAGTTGAAGGAAAGGTAGAAGACTTAAGATATAAAGTAGAAAAAGATTGCAAGCTAGAAATTTTAACTTTTGATGATATCGATGGAAAAAAAGCTTATTGGCACACAACATCACACATCATGGCACAAGCAATAAAAAGATTATATAAAAACGTAAAACTTGCAATAGGACCTGCAATTGATGGTGGATTCTATTATGACTTTGATTCTGAACACAGATTTTCAGAAGAGGACTTTGCCAAAATTGAAGAAGAAATGAAAAAAATAATAAAGGAAGATTTAGAAATAACTAGATTTGAACTTCCAAGAGATGAAGCTTTAAAATTAATGGAAGAAGCAGGAGAAGATTACAAGCAAGAGTTAATAAATGACTTGCCAGAAGATGAAACCATTTCATTTTATAAACAAGGTGAATTTGTTGATTTATGTGCAGGACCACATCTAATGAGTACAGGAAAAGTTAAATGCGTAAAATTATTATCTGTCGCAGGCGCTTATTGGAGAGGAAACGAAAACAACAAAATGCTTCAAAGAATTTATGCAATTTCATTTCCAAAAGCAAGTTTACTTGATGAACACTTAAAAGTGCTAGAAGAAGCAAAAGCAAGAGATCACAGAAAACTTGGAAAAGAACTTGAATTATTTATGACACATAAATTAGTAGGTTCAGGACTTCCAATGTATTTACCAAATGGAGCAACAGTAAGAAGGCTACTAGAAAGATATATTCAAGACAAAGAAATAAAAATGGGATATAAACATGTTTACACACCATCACTTGCAAACGTTGCATTATACAAAACATCAGGTCATTGGGACCACTACAAAGAGGATATGTTCCCAGTAATGAAAATGGATAATGAAGAGCTAGTCTTAAGACCAATGAACTGCCCTCATCATATGTTAATTTACAAGAGCAAAATACGTTCTTATAAAGACTTACCAATAAGAATTGGAGAGCTTGCCCACGATTTTAGATATGAAGATAGCGGAAGCGTTTGTGGAATTGAAAGAGTTCGTCAAATGTGCCAAAACGATGCCCACTTATTTGTAAGACCAGACCAAATTAAAGAAGAAGTAGCAAAAGTAGTAAAATTAATTCTTGAAGTTTATAAAGACTTTGGCTTTGAAAAATATGAATTTAGACTTTCTTTAAGAGATAAAAATGATAAACATAAATATTTTGATGATGACGAAATGTGGGAAAAGGCAGAGGCAGAACTTCGTGAAATTCTAACAGAAATAGGAATTCCATTCTATGAAGCAGAAGGAGAAGCAGCATTCTATGGACCAAAACTAGATGTTCAATTAAAATCTGCAATAGGTCATGATGTAACAGTTTCAACTTGCCAGCTAGACTTCTTATTACCAGAAAGATTTGAACTTGAATATGTTGGAGAAGATGGAGAACCTCATAGACCAGTAGTAATTCACAGAGCAATACTTGGAACTTTAGACAGATTTATGGCATTCTTAATTGAAGAAACAAAGGGAGCATTCCCAACATGGCTTGCACCAGTACAAGTAAAAGTGCTTCCAATTTCAGAAAAACATATAGAGTATGCAGAAAAAGTAAGAGAAACTTTAGAGCAAAGAGGAATAAGAGTTGAAGTTGATTCAAGAGCAGAAAAAATAGGATACAAAATTCGTGAAGCTCAACTTAAAAAAGTTCCATATATGCTAGTTGTAGGAGATAAGGAAAAAGAAATAAATGCAGTAGGAGTAAGAAAACGTGGCGAAGGAGATATTGGGCAAATGACTCTTACAGAGTTTGCAAACAAAATTGAAAACGAAGTAAAAAACTTCGAAAAATAGCTAACTTGAATAAAAAATTTGCATTTGCATAAAATATGTGGTATAATAGGATTTGTCGCTTATAAAAAGGAGAGTGAAATTTATTTTTAGTAACAAAACTAAATGTGACACGAAAGATATTGTAAAGGCAATTGCGTCTTTTATAATAGCGCTATTTATACTATTTTTAATAATATTTATAAAGTTTGAACCCGTATACGAAGTAAAACTTGGCGATGAAACAATAGGCTATATAAAAAGCAAAGCGGATTTACAAAAAATAATAAACGATGAAATATTAAAACCAAAACATGAATGCGAATTTTTATCTACACTAGATGTAGAGCCAACATACAACCTTATTTTAGCAAATAAAGGAACAACTAACGAAAACGAAGTTATAGAAAAATTATCAGAAGAAGTTACTACTTTATACAGAGTATATTCAATAACCATAAATGGTGAAAATAAAAATTACGTAAATACTTACGAAGAAGCAGAACAAATTTCAAATGATATGAAAGCAGAATATGCAAATTTAGAAAACTTAGAAATTTCGGTAGTTGAAGAATACACAAAGAATATAGACGAAATAGGAACTGTAGAACTTACAGTTGCAAAAGCAAGTATAAATGATGAGCTAAGAACATTAATGGACGAACAAGAAAAAAAGGAAAAAGCCACATTTAATGGAATATACTTTGCTGTAGCACCAGTAATTGGAAATATTACTTCCAGATATGGTGCAGTGGAATATTCAGTAAGAAACCATGCACATAGCGGATTAGATATTGCAGCACCTTATGGAACTTCTATAAAAGCAGCAGCTCCAGGTAAAGTAACTTATTCTGGATGGCAAAGTGGTTATGGCAATTTAATAATTATTGATCACGGAAATAATGTCCAATCATATTATGGCCATTGCAGTAGTTTAGTTGCAAAAGTAGGGGATGAAGTAGAAGCAGGAGATATAATTGCAAAAGTAGGTTCAACTGGAAATTCTACAGGTAACCACTTACACTTCGAAATAAGATTAAATGGGTCAACAGTAAACCCACAAAAATATTTATATAATTAAAAGTAATCTTAATTTAGAGCATAATTCTAAATTAAGATTATTTTTTATAAAATTTTCACACATTATTCACAATTATAAGGTATTATAATTATGTAATTGAAAATAATATAAAACAGAAAGGAAGAATTGGAAATGGAAGAAAAGAAACCAGACAAAATTATAGACAAAACAGGAAAGGAATTTAAAGCTGTAAAATTTACTGATACTAAAAGACCAAAAGGCAATTTTGGAAAAACTATAGTAGTGCCATTTTTAAGCGGTATTTTAGGCGCAGGATTAGTATTAGGTACATGTTTTGGAATACCAGGAATAAAAGAAAACATACTTGGAAAAACAAGTGTTAATGCTAACGCTCAAAACTCAAGTTCAGCTATAAACACAACTCAAATATCACTTGAAAACTATTCTGATACAGGAATTGCAGTAGCAAAAAAAGTACTTCCTTCAGTAGTAGGAATAGAAGTAACATATACTGTAAATTCAATGTTCTTTAATCAATCTGGCACAGCAACTGCAACAGGTTCAGGAATAATTGTAAGTGATGATGGATACATTATAACAAATAACCATGTTGTAAATAATGCAAGCTCATCAAGTTCTTCATATTCATATTATTCAATAGGAGAGGCAAGCTCGGTAAAAGTAACACTATATGGCGACGATACAAAGTATGATGCAACAATAGTTGGAACAGATGCTCAGACAGATTTAGCTGTTATAAAAATTGATAAAACAGGATTAACTGCGGCAGAACTTGGAACTTCTAGCTCAGTGCAAGTTGGTGAATTTGCAATGGCAGTAGGAAGCCCGCTAGGAATGCAAAATACAGTAACAGCAGGAATGATTTCTGCTTTAAATAGAGATGTTACAGATTCAGAAGGAAAGACATATACTTTAATACAAACAGACGCTGCAATAAATTCTGGAAATAGTGGAGGAGCTTTAGTAAATAGCCAAGGCCAAGTAATAGGTGTAAATACTTTAAAGGTATCTTCTACAGGTGTTGAAGGTATGGGATTTGCAATTCCAATTGACTCAGTAAAACCAATAATAGAAGAGCTTATGACAAATGGAAAAGTAAAAAGACCATTTGTAGGAATTACAGGCAGAGCAGTAGACGCAGAAACAGCTAAAAGAAATAACATAGCGGAGGGAGTTTATGTTGTTTCAGTAGAAGAATATTCTGCAGCAGAAATTGCAGGAATAAAAGTAGGTGATGTAATTACAGAAGCTGATGGCACAAAAGTTTCAACTGTTGAAGAATTAAACAAAATAAGAGATACACACCAAGTTGGAGATGAAATGACTATAAAAGTAAATAGACAAGGCTCAGAAAAAACTTTAACATTAACTTTAAAAGAACAATAGAATTTACATTCAGTTCACAAAATGGACAAAAATTATTGGTATTATATAACCATAGTAAGTAATACCTACTTACTAAAAAACAAAAACATCCCCTTTTATTTTCGAAGATTATCACTTTAAATAGTGGTAATCTATTTTTTAACCTAAAAGCATTACATATTAACTTGAAATTTTTGCAGTTTTCTAGTAAAATAGATAAAGACTAAATTTTATAGGAGAAGAAAATGAAATCAAATAAAGGAATGGGAATTATAGGAGTAATATGTTTAACTGCTGTAATTGTAATAATAGTAGCAGTAACCTTTTATTTTGTAAGGCTAAAATATAATGAAGCAAAGGTTCAAACGATTAGAACGGACATGCTTTTGGTGCAATGGAAAGCCAAAAGTTACATAGATAGCCAGACGGCGGAAAAAGTAGAACAAATAAATTATCCGGGGAAAAAAGTTTCTGAAAGTGAAGACGAACTTATAAAAGAATTTTTGCAAAAAGAAATTTTAACTGAAGAAGAAAAGGACAAGTACCATGTGCTAACAGATGAGGATTTAGAAACTATAAAAT
>CAKPOC010000038.1 GCA_934169535.1 uncultured Clostridia bacterium
ATATTATTGCTATTTTTCATACTTTAGAGTAAAATGTAAAAGAAAAATAAAGAGGAGAAACTATTATAAAACATGACTTTTGAGAAAATAAAAAGTAAAATTTTAATTCAAAATTTATTATTAGCATTTATTGTGCTATGTCCAATTTTAGACATAGCAAGTTTTCTATTTAGAAAATTTTTAGGAACTAGCATTTCAATTTCAACTTTTTTAAGGCCAATAATACCAATAATTGCAGCAATATATATTTTTGCAAAAGAAAAAGACAAAAAGCCAATAATTGCAGTGGCTCTAGCATATTTTATATATGCAGTTTGCCACATGTATGTATTTTGGAGAATAAAGCCTGGCTGTGCATATAGTGATGAGTTGCATGAAATGCAATATATAATAAATTATACATTTATGATATTAAATTTAATAATCTATTGGAAATTCTTAGCGTCTAAAAATAGAAATGACGAGGTAAAGGACGAAGAAAAAGGAAGAGCAGTTTTAAAAATAAGAAAATGTGCACTAATATCACTTACAATATATGTACTTTCAATATATGTGGCAATTTTAACAAAAACATCTTCATTTACATACGAAGAAACAATGACAGGCTACAAAGGCTGGTTTGAATCAGGTAATAGCATAGGCACAATAATACTACTATTACTATTTATAGTTTTGCCAATGCTTTCTAAAAAGTACGAAACAAAATACCGAATTTGGACTTTAATGATAACAATTCTTTCTGGAACATATCTTACAACTTTGCTAGGAACAAGGACAGGACTGTTTGGATTTATTGTAGTAATTGGAATATATGCAGGACTTTGCATATTAAAAGGAATTTTAAATAATAAAAAATTAAACAAGAAAATAATACTAACAGTTTTGATAGCTATTGCTATAATTGCAGTAGCAGTGCTAACTTTAGGCTCAAACACATTAAAAAGAAGGAAACAGCTTAAAGAAAATGAAGATTTAATATATGACCCTAACACAAATGCAACCGCACATGTGACAGGGGACATAATGCAAATTGTAATAAAAGCACAAAATGGTCAAATAGATGAAAACTATATGCCACAATACATGCAAGATGCATACATTAAATTATATGAAATGGCAAATGAAAAAAACATTTCAAATACCAACATGCGTATGCTACAATTAATATATCATGCCAATTTAGTAAAAGAGCAAAACAATATCCCAATGCTTTTATTTGGAAATGGCTATATGTCGCATTTTTATGAGATGATATTGGAGATGGAAATTCCAGCATTTTTATATAATTTTGGAATAGTAGGATTTTTTATGTATTTTATGCCATTTTTATTTATTGCAATGTATGGAATTTACGAAGCAATAAAAAATATTAAAAGAATTTCTATCCAAGGATTGATGGCAATTGCAGGATTATGGTTTGCCATAATGGCTTCACTTTTATCAGGATATACATTTTTTAACTCGTCATCAATGATTGTAATTGTAATTTTAAGCATATTAGTAGTAAATGAAATGAAAGATTTGGACGATGAAGTAATAAAAATATATAAACCACAGAAGGGAAAAACAAATGGATAAAATAATATTCGGAATAACCGGACTAACTTTAGGCGGAGCCGAAAGAGTCCTTGTAGACATATCGAATGAGTTATGCTCAAAATATGAAATTACAATATTTACACTATATGCAAATGGAGAATTAGAAAAAGAGCTAAATACTAAAATAAAGTTAAAAAGCTTATATAACTTTAGATATAATGATATGTCAAAAGCAAAAAAAATAATAACACCACTAAAAGTGTTACTAACTAGCAAAAAAATATTTAAAAAATACGTAAAAGACGAAGAATACAAAGCACAAATTGCATTTTTGGAAGGCCCAATTACAAGAATTTTTAAATATAAATCAAATGCTACAAGAATTGCATGGGTGCATAACGACATATCAAAAGTTTTTGGCAGAGGGCTAAAGTCAAAAATAAAAAGAATTTTTGACAGAAACGTATATGAAAAATACGATAAATTAGTATTTGTAAGTATTAGCAATTTAGATAAATTTAACAAAGTTTATGATGATATGTTACTACCAAAAGAAAAAGTAATAAACAATTACATAGACGCAAGTAGAATAATTAAACTATCTAAAGAGCCTTTAAATGCAAGCATTGAAGGAGATACAACGTTTTTACAAGTTTCAAGACTTGTTCCTCAAAAGGCAATAGATAGATTAATTAAAGTTCATTCGAAACTAGTTAATGAAGGGTATAATCACAAAATTTACATAATTGGAGATGGCCCTGAAAGGGAAAAGCTTCAAAAATTAATTGAAGAAGAAAATGTAAAAGACACATTTATTTTGCTAGGAGCTAAAAAAAATCCATACAAATATATTGTAAAAGCTGACTTTTTTTGTTTATTTTCGGCTTTTGAGGGATATCCAATGGTACTAGAGGAAGCAAAAATATTACACAAATATATTTTGGCAACAAATACATCTTCAAGGGAAGTATTAGTAAACTATCCTAAAAATTCATATATTACAGAAAACTCAGAAGAAGGAATTTATAAAGCATTAAAGAAAGCAATAAATGAAAAAAATAAACTTTTAAAATTAGAAAATTCATTTGAATATAATTCTAACAAAATAATAGAAAAAATAGAAAAAACAATAGAAGAACAGTAGGAGGAAAAGTTTTGAAAATTTCTGTATTAACAGCAACATATAATAGAGCAAAACTATTAGATAAATTATATGCAAGTCTGCTTATTAACTCAAACAGTTGTCCAGAAATTCAGCTGGAATGGCTAATTATGGATGATGGCTCAACAGATGAAACTAAAACTGTTTGTCAAAATTATATGTTAGAAAAACTAATAGATGTAAAATATTTTTATCAGGAAAATACTGGAAAAATGGCAGCAATAAATGAGCTTGTAAAAAAGGCGACAGGAGATTTAATAATAGAATGTGACTCAGATGATTACTTTGCAAAAGACGCTTTTAGAATAATTGCAAACTCGATTGTTCAGGTAGAAGACATGAGAAAAGTTTATGCCTTAGTATTTCTAAAATATGACCAATCTGGCAAAAATATGGGAAATAATTTTATAAAAGATGAATTTGCAAGCACAATGTTTGACTTATATTTTAAAGAAGGAATCACAGGAGAAAAAGCATTGGTATTTAATGCTAAAATTAGAAAACAGTTTAAATATGAGTTAGAAAACAACGAAAAATTTATAACAGAGGCAAGGCTTCATCACAAAATGGACTTGCAGTATGAGGTAATTTGTTTTAATAAGCCAATTATGATATGTGAATATAAAAAAGATGGATATACAAAAAATATAAACAAACAATTCACTAAAAGCCCATTTGGCTATTACGAGTATTTTAAAGAAATATTTGACCAGGACATGAAATCAGTTACACTAAAAAAGAGGTTATACGTTTACAAGCATTATATATTATTTGCAACATTAACAAAAAATGAACATCCAATAAAAAATGTTAAAGGCACTTTTAATAAATGTATGGTAGCATTGTTATACTTGCCAGGAAAATTAATGACAAAATGGAAAATGAAATATTGAAAAAGAAATAGTAGTGTGTTAGAATACAAAAAGTAAAACAACAAAAAGAGAGGAACAAAAATGTCAAGGGAAGAAGAAAATAGAATTGTTGTTGACCATGTATACAAAGATTTTAAAATATATATGGACAAAGCTAACAGTTTAAAGGAAAAAATGTTATTTTGGAACAGAAATAGAAAAGAAGAAAGAGAAGTTTTAAAAGACATAAACCTAACCATAAAAAATGGTGAAGCGGTTGCATTAATTGGTGTTAATGGAAGTGGAAAATCAACTTTATTAAAACTTATGACCAAAATAATTTATCCAAACAAAGGAAAAATTACAATAAACGGAAAACTAACTTCATTGTTGGAGTTGGGTGCAGGTTTCCACCCAGATTTTTCTGGTAGAGAAAACATATATTTTAATGCTTCAATATTTGGTCTTACAAGAAAACAAATAGACGAAAGGCTAGACGACATAATCGAGTTTTCAGAGCTAGGATCTTACATAGATAACCCAGTAAGAACATATTCTTCTGGAATGTACATGAGACTTGCATTTGCAGTTGCAATAAATGTTGATGCAGATATACTACTTGTAGATGAGGTTTTAGCGGTAGGAGATCAACACTTTCAAGAAAAATGTATAAACAAAATGAAAGAGCTAAAAGAAGAAGGAAGAACTATGGTATTTGTAACTCATAGCTTAGAAACAGTAAAAAGCTTTTGCAATAGAGCAGTTTGGCTAAGCCAAGGAGTTATAAAAATGGATGGAAATCCAGAAGAAGTAATTAAAGAATATATAAGAGAAACAACATAAAGGAAAGAGAAAAAATGAATATTTTTAAAAACTTATATAACTATAGAGAGTTATTAAAAACGAGTGTAAAAAAGGATATTGGAGGAAAATATAAACATTCTTTTTTAGGCGTTTTATGGTCATTTATAAACCCATTATTACAAATTGCAGTTTATGCAATAATTTTCCCATTAATAATGAGAAGTAATATCGAAAATTACACAGTATTTATGGTATGCGGACTAATTCCATGGCAGTACTTTTCTACTGTTTTAAATAGGTCATCTTTTGTGATGATTGAAAACGGAAATATTATAAAAAAGGTATACTTTCCAAGAGAAATTTTGCCAATATCGCTTGTAACAAGTGAGGCTGTAAACTTTTTAATAACAAGTATAATTATGCTAGTATTTACACTTGTAAGTGGAATGGGAATTACAAAATATGTACTGCTATACCCATTAATTTTAGTAGTTCAATACGTATTACAATTGGGAATTGCTTTTATTCTATCAAGCGTAACCGTGTATTTCCGAGACCTTCAACATTTCATTGGAGTTGTGTTGCAATTATTTTTCTATGCAACACCAATTGTTTATTCAGTAGAAACAATACCTACTCAATATCAATGGATATTAAAATTCAACCCAATGACATACATAATCGAGGGCTACAGAGATATACTATACAATCAATGTATGCCAAATATGAAAATGATTGGAATAATATTAGTAATAGGAATTATAGTAACTGCAATTGGCTATTTAATTTTTAGTAAGTTACAAAAAAGATTTGCAGAGGAATTGTAAGGAGGAAAAATGGACAACAATTTTTTTGATTTTTCATTAGAACCAGGCAAGGAATTAAAAGAAAAAAGAGAATATCTTAATAAACAAACAGTAGTTTCAGTAGTAGTACCATTTTATAATGACAAGCAATATATTAGACAATCGGTAAATGCAATTTTAAATCAAACATTTCCATATTATGAACTACTAATAATAGATGATGGATCAAAAGATGAAGAAAGCTTAAAAGAGCTAGAAAGTGTAGAAAAATTAGACCCAAGAATAAAGGTGTTTCACAAACAAAATGAAGGCCTCGCAGCAACAAGGGATTATGGGGCAAAGCAAGCATCAAAAGAAACAAAATATTTATTATTTGTAGATTCAGATGACCTTATTGAACCTACATTTATTGAGTGTGCATATTGGACATTAGAAACTAATAAAAAAGCCTCTTGGGCTTATACTGATGTTGTTGGCTTTGAAGGACAAGAGTATACATGGAATAAGTGGTTTGACTCCAACAGAATGAAAAAAATAAATGATTTAGTTTCAATGAACATGATAAAAAAAGAAGATTTTTGGAGTGTTGGAGGATACGGGTTAAGAGAAAAGGGTGTAAATGAAGACTGGAACATGTGGCTTAAGTTAATTGCTAAAGGTAAATACCCGGTTAGAATGAATTTTTATGGTTTTTGGTATAGAAGAAAAGTAAATTCTGGAGAACTTTTAAAATCAAGACAAAATAAAAAGAGATCTTTAGAAATTATTAATCAAACTGCTTCAATGATAAAAAAGAAAGTAACGGCCATACAGTATCCTAAAAAAGATGATTATAACTGGGACATACTGCTAGATAATTATGACGATGTGGTTATTCCAGAACAAAAAAACAACAATAAAATTAACATATTAATGCTTATACCATGGATGACAGTGGGCGGAGCTGATAAATTTAATTTAGACTTTTTAAGGTTAATTGACAAAAATAGATTTAATGTGACAGTAATAACTTCTGAACCACAGGTAAACGTATATAGACAGGAATTTGAAAAATATGCAGAAGTTTTTGATTTAACAACATTTATCGACAAAAAATATTGGCTTGCTTTCTTAAATTATATAATAAAATCTAGAAATATTAATTTTATATTTAATACAAACTCTAGATTTGGTTATGTAACTTTACCATATTTAAAAGGAAAATATCCTCAAATACCAATTATTGACTATGTACATATGGAAGAATGGTATAACAGAAATGGCGGATATTCAAGAGATACAAGTGCAGTAGAATCTGTAATTGACAAAACATTGGTATGCAACAAAAATAGTGAAAAAATATTGGTAGATCATTTTGGTAAAAACAAAAATGAAATAGAAACTGTATATATAGGTGTTGATGAAAGCAAATATAAGCCAGAAACACTAAACAAAGAAGAAATTTTAAGAAAATATAAAATCGAAAGTAAAAATAAGTTTATAATTAGCTATATTTGCAGAATTGCTGAACAAAAAAGACCACACTTGCTAATAAAAATTATAAAAAGACTAAAAGAAACAAGAAACGACTTTATTTTTGTAATTGCAGGCGAAGGGTATATGTTAAATGCTATTAAAAAAGAAGTAAAAAATTATCACTTAAACGATAACGTAGTATTTTTAGGAAATGTTACAAATACTCAAGAAATTTACAAAATAAGTGATTTAACAATAAACTGTTCTATAAAAGAGGGAGTAGCACTTACTTCTTACGAATCTTTAGCTATGGGAGTTCCTGTAGTTTCTGCTGACGTAGGTGGGCAAAAGGAATTAATAAATGAAGAAGTAGGAAAAATAGTTCCTTGCATGCAAAAGGAAGAAGAAATACTAAATTTTGTATACAAAAAAGAAGAAATCGAGAACTATGTAACTGCTATAAATGAAGTATTAAGCAATTTAGATTCTTACAAAGAAAAATGTAGACAAAGAATACTTGATGGATTTACACTAAAACAAATGAATGAAAAAATGGATCAAACAATTACTGAAATTTATAAAAATCCTAATAAAGAAAAAATAGAAAATGGAAAAGGAATGGGCCGCAATTTAGATGTTGCAAAAGAGCTAATATGTTATTTCTTAGAAGAAAGCAATGAACAATATAGCTGGCAATGTTTAGACTATAATTCAAATTACTATGAACTTACAAGAGAGATGGGAGTAACAAGATGGTCTAAGATAAAAGAAAGACTATGGACTATTCCATTGTGGAGAGGATTTATAAGAGTTCTACAAAAACTTGGAATAATAAATGCTGTTAAAAAAATTGTTAAATAAGAAATTTATTACAAAAATAGAAAAAAAGGACAAATTAGATATTTGTCTTTTTTTTTCGAGATTTTTAGTGTATAATGTAATTAGTTTTACAGCAAAGGAGAAAGTTATGAAAAAAATAAAGAAGATAATTGCAATTTTTATGATAATTATGTTAATAACTGTCGTAGAAAAATATACAAAAGCAGCAGAAAATAGTCAAACAATAGAAGACGGAACATATGTAATAAAGTCAGCACTAAATAATAATTTTGTGCTAGATGTAAGTGGAGCATCAAAATCGGAATGTGCGAATATTCAAATATACCAAAATGCAAATGTGGACCAACAAAAATTTAAGGTAAAATATTTAGGAAGTGGCTATTATAGTTTAACTGCAGTGCACTCAAACAAAGTATTAGATGTAGCAAATGCAGCAAAAACAAATGGAACTAACGTATGGCAACATTCGTCAAATAATACAGATGCACAAAAATGGATAATAAAAGATGCAGGAAATGGTTACTATTATGTAATTTCGAAATGCAATAATTTATATTTAGACATTTACTTGGGAACTGCAAAAAATGAAACAAATGTGCAAGTATATGAAGGAAATGGAACAAATGCACAAAAGTTTAAATTTGAAAAAGTAAATTCTAATACGAGTGTTACAGGAACAAAAACAGTAGAAGACGGAACATATCAGATAAAAACAGCCCTAAATAATAATTTTGTATTAGATGTAAGCGGAGCATCAAAATCAGATGGTGCAAATATTCAAATATACCAAAATGCAAATGTAAATCAGCAAAGATTTAATGTAAAATATTTAGGAAATGGCTATTATACTTTATCAGCATTACATTCAAATAAAGTATTAGATGTAGCAAATGGTGGAAAAACAAATGGAACCAATGTATGGCAATATTCATCAAATAATACAGATGCGCAAAAATGGATAATAAAAGATGCAGGAAATGGCTATTATTATATAATTTCAAAATCTAGTAATTTATATTTAGACGTTCAGAATGCAACCGCAAAAAGCGGAACAAATGTACAAGTGTATGAAGGAAATGGAACAAATGCACAAAAATTTAAGTTTGAAAAAGTAGACACAACAATACAAATAGACACAAACAAATACCCAGGATATAAAGAAAAGCTAACAGCTCTAAAAAAAGCACACCCTGACTGGAACATAAAATTTTTATATACAAATTTAAAATTTGAAACAGCAGTAGCAGGAGAAGCTTCCGTACATTCAAGAAATTTAGTTGAAACTTCACATTCAGGAGAATGGATCTGCTCAGTATGTGGAACAAAATTATATGACAGTGGTTGGTATTGTGCATCAGAAAAGGCAATAGCATATTACTTAGACCCAAGAAATTTCTTAGATGAAATTAACATATTTCAATTTTTAGATGTAAATGAATATAATGATTCATGCACATTAGATGGAATAAAGAAAAAAGTAAACGGAACATTTTTGCAAAACTATACAAATGACATACAAACAGCATGCAGAAATAAAAATGTAAATCCATATTACATAATTGCAAGATTAATTCAAGAACAAGGCAGCAAAGGAACAACAATAGGAAAAGGAATGAATGGAGGAGATGGAAAGACATACTATAATCCATTTAACATCGGTGCAAGTGGAAATGGATATGATCAAATTTATGCAAATGCGCTAGCAAGAGCAAAAAGAGAAGGCTGGGACACAATGGAAAAAGCCTTAGAAGGTGGAATTTATTTCTGCAAAGCAAACTGGCTTGAAAATGATCAAAATACGTTATACCAAAACAGATGGGATATAGTAATAAATGACAGCTCACTTTATTCACATCAATATATGCAAAACTTGTTAGGCGCATATAGTGAAGCAAAAACTCTTTATGAAATGTATAATTCAACAGGAAAAGTAAATTCAAACTTTACATTTATAATTCCTGTATATGAGGAAATGGGAAGTAGCACTTTTCTTCCATCAGATTCAACAGAAGTGTATCCAATAAATGTTGCAACAACAGGAACTTATGTAAGAATAAGAAAAGGTGCAAGTACAAATTCTGACATAATTCAGGAAATTGCAAATTCAGGAACTGTGCTTTTGTCTGTAGAAAGAGGCGTAAATTCTGATTGGCAAAAAGTAGTTCTTCCAGACGGAAGAGTAGGATATGTTTCAGGGAAATATTTAAAACAAGTAAATGATGTAAAGACTTGCAACTATAAAGCAAAAGTAAAAACAAATGACGGATATGGATGCAGAATAAGAGTTGGACCTGGAACAGACCACATTAAAATAACAACACTTCCAGACGGAGAGGAAGTAACTGTAATAGATAATTCTACATATAAAAATATTGACGGCTATGACTGGTACAGGATTGTTACAGTAAATGGAAGGCAAGCATTTATACCTGGAAAATATTTAAAATAGAAATGAGGAAAAAATGAAAACTAGAAAAATATTAATATTAACAATTACTGCAGTTTTACTATTCATATTTCAAACTTTAAGCTTTGCAGGAATGGCAGACTGGGATGATAAAGCAGCAGACGAAGAAACAAACAAATTGTTAGAAGAACAAAAAAACGAATTTTCACAAATTGAAAATAAATCAAGCAACAACTACTTAGATAGCCTGGAGATAGAAGGATTTACTTTATCGCCAGAGTTTGACAAACAAACTGTAGAATATGATATTGGAGATGTAAAAACTGAAAAACTAGAGGTTAAAGCAATTGCTGAAGATGAAAAAGCAAAAATAGATGGAACAGGAACTGTGACCTTGGTAGCAGGAAACAATGATATAAAAGTTGAAGTAACTTCCGAAAGCGGAACTACGAGAACATATCACATTAAGGCTAATTGTGCATCTGAAAAAGCAGAAGAACCAGCAAAAAATGAAGATGTGGTTAATGAAATTTCTGCAAACAAAGAAACAAATATGGCACAGCAAACTGAAGAAAATTCTAGCAGTCAAATTCGTATATTTATAGCTGTAGCAATTGTAGTACTAATTGCAATATTCTTAATATTTAAAAAGAAATAATAAAATAAATAATTTAAATTCACCTCATAGGAGGTGAATTTTTTTATATTAATATAAAATACAAGAAACCTTAATTTTTTTAGGATTTTTGTTGAAAAATGTTAAAGTTATGGTATAATTTATCTAGCAAATTTTAACCAATTGAAGGGATTTTTAATTATGTGGGGAGATATAGCAATTGCGTTTTTACTAGCATTTATAACAGCATATGTAATAACGCCATATACAATAAGATTAGCAAGAAAAGTAGGAGCAGTGGATGTTCCAGATAAAAGAAGAGTAAACAAAGAAGCAATGCCACGACTTGGCGGAATTGCAGTAATTTCAGGGTTCCTTGTATCAGTAATTTATTTAATAATATCTATGACATTAGAGAAAAAAATAGATTTTATGCAAGATGACTTATATATAAAATTAGCGGGATTTTTTGCGGGCATAATAGTTTTAGGAGTAATATGCTTCATAGATGATGCAAAAAACGTAAAACCACTTGTTAAACTTACGGGACAAGTTATTGCAGCAGTTTTAGTTGCTTCAAGTGGCATATTAATAGATAATTTCTCTATTCCATTTGCAGAAAATGGAGTAGTGCTAAACGAAGTATTCAGCTTCATATTAACAGTAGGCTGGATAGTAGGAGTTACTAATGCAATAAACTTAATAGATGGATTAGATGGACTCTCTTCAGGAATTACATTAATTTCGTGTATATCATTACTTATAATTTTTTCACTTAATGAGTCACCATTAATTGCAATAATTCTTATTACGGCTTTAGCAGGTTCAATTGTTGGTTTTTTACCGTACAATTTTAATCCTG
>CAKPOC010000039.1 GCA_934169535.1 uncultured Clostridia bacterium
GTATTATGCTGACATTCCAAAAGAATTTTGTGGGGTATTTTATTTTTATAAAGACAATACAATATATATTGAGAAAGGCAAGCAGGTTGATAATCATTTAATAAGTGAAAGTATTCATTACTTACAAAACTTTAGCAAATTCAATAAAAAAGATAATCAAGTAGGCATTTGCAAATTCCAGGAATTTAATATTTTTGGACTAGGAATAAATGAGGCAATAGTGCAATATATTACAATACTTGCAATGCAGGAAAAATTTCAAAGAGTAAATAATGACAAAATTTCTATTTATACAAATGATGATGTTAAATATAAATATATGGTAAGTTTAATAAATCAAATAATGTTTTTAATAGATGACAATTATGCGATTGAAAGCTGTATAAATAGCACAGAAAATTTTGAAGATAATCTTTATAATACTTTTGAAGAAAACACTCAAAAAATTGTTAAAAATTTTGATGCTATATTAACCGAAAATGGCAGTTGCACTAGAAATGAAGAAAAAATAATAAATATATATATGCAAACACAAGAACTAATTTATAAAACATATTTTTCAAAGACATATAAGTTAATTGAAACAACGGAAGAAGAAGACCTTCAAGTAAAAAAGATGGTGGAATTTGAAAATATAATTGGAAAATATTTAGATGGTAGTGATAATGTGTTTGAAGAATTTAAAAATGATATGAATAGCAAATATCTAAAGAAATATGTAGAAATATGCAATAGAAAAAATCTTCCAATGAAAGCAGAGAGGTATAAAATACATAGATTATTTAATAAAATATTGCAATTCTTTAAAAAAGAAAAAGCAAACTAAAAAGACCAAATTGTATTTTACAATTTGGTCTTTTTATAAAAATAATTTTAAAACATTAAGTGTAAATACAGAAAATGCAACTTTCCAAGTGCTCCTAAAAGTTTTAAATAAGAAATTTTTTACAATAAAAAAATTGTAATCCTTTCTTAAAGTTAAAGCAAGTGAGTTTGGAATAGGTGCATTTTTATTTTCTTCCAAATTAGTTTGATTATCATTCATATAATTTTACCTCTAGAAGTATTATATCATAGGAAAAGTAAAAGTCAAGAAATAAAAAAAAGTAAAAAACATACAGATTATGTAAACAACGAATTGAAAAATGTACAAAAATATGATATTTTATTATTGTTTAAATTTGTATTAAAAGCCTGAAAATCAGGGGCACTTTTAGTTGGAAATACTATACAAATTATAACAAAAAAATTTTAGAAGGGGGAAACTATGAGGGAAGTAAAACAAATCAAGACTTTAGTCCTACTAGCATTAGCAGTAATATTTGCTATAGTAGTTTTACAAATGCCTGTAATGGCGACAACCAAAGATAACATAATATTAAAAAAAGCAGATGAAAGTTACTTAATTTATTATGAAACTATCTGCAAAGAAGAATTTGAATTTGCTTTTTCAAACAATCCTGAAGAAACAGTAGATAACCTAAAGTTTAAAAGTTCAGCTAAAGATTCAACTGGCGAAAATGCTTTAAATATTGCTTATATAGATGAAAATCTATACGAAGAATATTTCAGTAAAGAAACATACATATGGATTAGAAACCAAAACGACGAAATTTTAGTTTCAGCAGAACTTGTAAATTTAAATAATGCTATAGATGATAGCATTGTAAATCTAGTTAATACAACAACAAAGGCAAATGAAGCAACACCAAGGATAGAAATTGATACAACTAAATTAAATGTAACTCATCCAGAAGTTGAAGGAGTTATAACAACTGTAACAACAGGAAAGATTAAAATTTGTGAAAAAGAAAATTGCAATTATAAATATTGCTTAATATCTGCAACAGCAGAAAATGAGAAAGCTTTAGAATTATATAATCTTACCCAAAACATGAGCTCGAAAGATAAAAATACATACGAAAAACTTTCAAATGTAGAAAAATTTTATAATCTATATGAAGAATTAATGCCAAAAGAAGATGACTGGAAAGATGTAGAAAATTATGAAATTTTGCAACCAGAATCTGCAAGAAGTGGTGATAAATTTATCGTTTATATAAAAGAAGAAAACGAAGAAAGTTCTATAGTAGATGTTAAACTATTGGAAAGTAAATATTCGTTTGAAGAACAACGTATAGACGAGGAAGACAAAACTTTAACAGAAGTTGTGAAATTACCTGTTACTTATGATGAAGGAATAGTTCTAATTGTATTGCTAGCAATAATAGTAATTGCAATAATTGTAGCAACAATAGTGAACAAAAAGATGAAAAATAAGGAAAAATAATCTATGAAAAATAAAACTTGCAAATTTATTATGGCTATTTTGTGGATTTCTTTAATTATTGTAATTACCTTATTAATTATTAGATATGGAGATAATTATCTAAACGAAGTAGAAATTAAAAAGGAATTAATTGATATAGAAGGAAGTGTTAGCACAACATTTAAAGGATACGAAGTTGAGGGGATACTAGAAATTCCTGCAATAAACATCAAATATCCAATAATTAATACAACAAACGAAGAAGCAATGAAAATCTCTGTAACTAAGCTAAGTGGACCAAAAATAAACGAAGTTGGCAACTACTGCATAGCAGGGCATAACAATAGAGATGGAACGATGTTTGGGAAAACTAAATATTTAAAAGTTGGTGATAGTATAAAACTTACCAATTTACATAATGAAACAATTGAATATAAAATTTTTAAAATATATACAGTAGATCCAAACGATGTTAGTTGTACTAATAGTGTGGATGAAAATTCAAAAGAGTTAACACTAATTACTTGTACAAATGGTCATAAGAATAGATTAATAACAAAAGCAAGACAGATTATATAATTTAAAATGGGGGTAAAAAATTGAAAGCAAAAATTAATTATAAGAGTAAAAGAGTTATTATAATTATAGCAATAGCAATAATTCTACTAATCGCTGCAATTTCTGGAACGGTCGCTTTTATAAAAGGTGACAACCATGCTTCTGCTGTTGGAGCTGAAGAAACTCAAGTAAACGAAGAAGTTCCAAATGAAGAAAAAGTAGATAACCCAGCAGAAACTGATAACGAGCAGGTACCATTAGTAGACGAAAAAAATAATACAAACAATTCTAACTTAGTTGAAAATAATACAAATAATTCTAACTTAGTTGAAAATAATTCAAATACAAAAATAAATAATAATAATCGTGCAAAAACAAATGAAGCAAAAAATGAAACAACAGAATATATTCAAACAACACTAATACCAGGTAGAAAAGATGTATTAGTAAACCAAAATACTCAAATTAGCTGGACTCCAGTAGTGGTACCAGCTGAAAAAATAACAACTCAGTTAGAAATCAATAAACCAAATTTAGAGGTTACAAAAAGTGCGTATGTAGGAAACGAAGAAATAACAAATAATCCTGCAAACACAGTAGTTCAAGAAGGCCAAGAGATAACTTATGTAATAAAAGTTAAAAATAATGGAGATTTAAAAACTTCAACAATTAGAACTACTGATACAATACCAGAAGGAACAGAACTTGTAGAAGATTCTATTTCAAATGGTGGAGTTTATGAAAATGGAAAAATAACTTGGAAAAACGCAGTAGAAGCAAATGAAACAATAGAGTTTTCTTTTAAAGTAAAAGTAATCTCAAATTCGATTAATTTAATCGAGAATACTGCAAAGGTAAATGGAGAAGATTCACCTACAGTAAAAACTCCATCTATTAAAACAACTAAAGAAGTATTTGCTTTAATAGATGGAGAACTTACTAAAGCTGAAATGGCTAAAGCAAAGGATACTTTAAGATATGTAATAACAGTAACTAACAATTCAGAAGTTAGTGGAAAAACAAATATAGAAGATCCTATTCCAGAAGGTACAACGTTAGTAGAAAACTCAATTTCTGATAATGGAAAATATACCGACGGAAAAATTTTCTGGAAAGATGTTGAAATAAGTGCAAATAAAAGCACAACTGTAAGTTTCGACGTAACAGTAAATGCTGACAGAAAAATAGCAGTAAAAAATGTAGCAATTGTAGGCGAAAAAAATACGCCTGAGGTAGAAACAAAAGTTGCAAATATTACAACAATAAAGACAAGCGAAGGAAAACATGCTGATGGAACACTTGTAACAAAGGAAAATCCATTACATGAATTAGACGAAATAACATATAAATTAACATCTAAAAACGAAGGTGATGGAAAAGGAACAGTAAAAATATCTGATACAATTCCAACAGGAACAACATTAGTAGGAAATATTAAATTAGATGGAAAATCATATACAGAAGCTGAGTTAAATGCTGGAATAAATGTTACTTTAAAAGCTGGAGAAGAAAAATCAATAACATTTACTGTAAAAATAAATCCATTTGAGGATGAAAGAATAACAGTAAGAAATGCAGATGCAAAACAAGACGAAACACCAGTACCTCCAACAGAAGATGAGGTTATAAAAGAATATGTTTTAATAAATGTTAATAAGAAATTTGTTGATAAAGATAACATTGATAAATATAGACCTAGAGAAGTAACAGTTGGACTATATTCAAGCAAAGATTCAAAAGAATTTATTACAACAATTAAATTAAATGAAAGTAACGTATGGAAAGGTTCATTTACAGGACTTAATAAATATGATTTAGAAACAAAAGCTCTTATAGATTATGATGTAAGAGAAATAAATGTAGACAAAAACTATAATGATACATATACTTCTGCAAAAGAAGGAGATAAAGTAACATTTGATATAACTAATACATTAAAATATGAAAATGTTAAAACAAATGTTACAGCTAAGAAAATTTGGGATGATAATGATGGAAAAGTTGGTGCAAGAGCAAGCGTTACATTTGAATTATATAAAAATGGAAAATCTACAGGAATCACTCAAATTGCATCAGATGATGAAGATGTTAATTGGACAGTTACATTCCAAGATTTACAAAAATATGAAGCTGATGGAAGTAAAATTAAATATACAGTAAAAGAAGTAACAAGATTACCTTATTATGCAGAACCTTCTTATGGAAATGATGGAAGTGTATTAACTGTAACAAATAAAATTGACTATACTACATTTACAAAAGATGTAAGTGTTAAAAAAATATGGGTTGATCCAGCAAATACAGAACATGAAGACATTACAATAAACCTATATCAAAGTGGAAATAACGAAATATTTAGAACTGCAACATTAGATAAAAATACAACAAGCTATACATTTACTGCATTACCAAAATATGATAAAGATGGAAATGAGTACACATATACAGCACAAGAAGTTGGAGTTAAAGGATATACAACATCATATAGTGAAGATAAATTGACAATTACAAATACAATAGAGCAAAATAACAAAGTTGAGGTAAGCGGAACAAAAACATGGGTTGACCCAAAAGGAACAAAACATGATCCTATAACAATTAGGTTATATCAAAACGATAATATAGAAGCTTATAGAACAACTACTTTGGGAAATGGTGTAACAAGTTATAAGTTTGAAAATTTACCAAAATATAAAACAGATCCAGATGGAAAATATGAATTAGATGCAAATGGTAATGTACAATTAAACAAATATACTGTTAGAGAAGATGCTGTTGAAGGTTACAACACAACATATAGCAAAAATAATCCAAATGATATTATAAATACAATTGAACAAAATAATGAAGTTTCAATATCAGGAACAAAAATATGGAAGGACCCAGAAGGAACAGTTCATGATCCAATTACAATTAAATTGTTAAGAGATGGAAAAGAAACAAAGAAAACTGTTGTATTAGAAAATGGAAAAAAAGAATATTCATTTGAAAATCTTGAAAAATACGATTTATCAGATGGACACGAATATAATTACACTGTTAGAGAAGATGCTGTTGAAGGCTATGACACAACATATAGCCAAGATAATAAATCACAAATAATAAACACAATAAAGCAGGTAAAGAAGAATATAAGTGGAACAAAAACATGGATTGATCCAGAAGGAACATCACATCCTGAAGTTCTAATTGACTTATATAGAAATACAGAATTATATCAAACAACAAAACTTGAAAATGATAAATATGAATTTACAGACCTAGATACTTATGATTCAGAAGGAAAAGAATATAATTATGAAGTAAAAGAAAGAGAAGTTCCTGGATATACATCTGAACCTACAAAAACAGAAAATGGAGTTAATTTTACAAATACAATAAAACAAGCTAAAACATCAATATCAGGAACAAAAACATGGGTAGATCCTGAAGGAACACCACATTCAGATATTACAATAATCTTATTAAGAGATGGAAAACCAACAGGAACTAAAACTATACTAAAAAACGGAACAACAACATATTCATTTGAAAATTTGGATAAATATGATTTAACAGATGGTCATGAATATCAATATACAGTTCAAGAATTAGATGTTACAAAATTAGGTTATACTTCAAAGCTAAATGGCAACAATTTTACAAATACAATAAATGAAAAAAATGACGTAAATGTAAGTGGAACAAAAACATGGATTGTGCCAGAAGGAACAAAATATCCTAAAATAACAATTAGATTAATAAAAAATGGAACCCAAACTGACAATAAAGAAGTTCTTGAAAATGGAAAAACATCATACTCTTTTACAAATTTACCAAGATATCAAGTAGACGAAAATGGAAATTATATATTAGATAAAAATGGCAATGTAAAATTAAATGTGTATACTGTAGAGGAAGACAATGTTGAAGGATACGAAACAACTTACAGTCTAGATCATAAATCTGAAATTACAAACAAAATTCAACAGAACACATCAGTAAAAGTAAGTGGAACGAAAACATGGGTTGACCCAGAAGGAACAACTCTAGTTCATCCAGACATAACAATAAAATTATTAAAAAATGGAACAAAAATAGATGAAACAACACTTACAAATGGAAATACAAAATATGAATTTACTGGACTTCCTAAATATAAGGTTGATGAAAATGGAAAGTATGCATTAAAGAATGGATATGTTCAATTAAATGAATATACTATTGAAGAAGTTGCAGTAAAGAATTATGATACAACTTATGATGGTTATAATATTACAAACACATTTAATCAAGAAATTAAAGGAACAGTAAAAATAATAACAACTACAACATCACAAACATCTGTAAAAACACCATTAGATGTAGTATTTGTACTAGATATATCTGGAAGTATGAATGAAAATGATAAAGACAAAACGATGGTTGACTCTGTAAATACTGCAATTTCTACTATAATGAATGAAAATCCAGAAAGTAGAGTAGGAGTAGTAGCATATAGTAGCACTTATAATAGTAAGTTAGCAAATGCTAATAATGCAACAACATTATTACCACTTGGAAAATATACTCCAAAAACTGAAGGAAAATATTTAACATTACAAGAAGATGTGCTTAACGGAACATATGATACAATAACAACAAATGTAAATGAAAAGGAAAATCAAACATTAAATGTTTATGGTGGAACATATACACAAGCTGGAATAAAAGAAGGAGCAGATATATTAACATCAGCAAATACTAAATTTACAACAACAGTAAATGGAAAACAAAAAGAAATAACACGTACACCAGTTATGATATTGTTATCAGATGGAGACCCAACATATTATAATGAAGATTATAAAACACTTTCTGAAGAAAGAAATGGTAATGGTTCTGACACAACAGAAAATGAAGCTTATTATACAATAAAAACAGCAGATTACTATAAGAGACAAATAACATCAAAATATTACGGAACCACAGGAACAAAATCTAAATTCTACACAATAGGATTAAACATGAGTGGAACATTATCAGAAACAATACTAAACCCAACTACTGCAAATGTAAACAAATGTAATGATGAAGGAAGTTACTGGGACTACTGGGGTAGTAGGAGAAATGTAAAAGGTAAGCTTTATGATAAAATTATTGCAGATGGTAGTGCTGGAAAATACAGCTATGCAGATAAATCTTATGTAGGTTCTATGACAACAAGTGACTTACAAAGTATATTTAACACCATAATAAATGACAACAGTACTGTAGAGGATGAAAGAGCTATTACGTTAGAGGAATCTAACAGTAGAAGAATTGATTTAACTGACATAGACACACAAAAAGAATTCACTTTAAAAATTAATGGAAACAAATATGATTTTGCATCAGCAAAAAATGCACAATTAGTTAAATCAGACGGCCATGGAGGTTACTACGTAGATTTAAGTAGTATTACAAAAGGTTCAACTGTAGAAATTAGTTATTATAAAATAAATTAATAGGAAGGCTGCAAAGCCTTCTTTTATTATTTTTTAAAATAGTCTTAACAATTTACGCATTTTTTGATATAATTGCGATGTTAAAAAGCTTTAACAGAAGAAGGTATAAAAAATTGGACAATACAAATGAAACTTTAATGCAATATTTTGAATGGTACATAAAACCAGAAGAAAACTTATGGAATAAACTTGCTATGGAAGCTCCAAAGCTTGCGGAGATTGGAATAAATGAGGTGTGGCTTCCTCCCGCATATAAGGCAGAAAATGGCGAAAATGATACAGGCTATGGAGTGTATGACTTATATGACCTTGGAGAATTTGATCAAAAGGGAAGTATTAGAACAAAATATGGGACAAAGGAAGAATATTTAAATGCAATAAATGTTCTTCATCAAAACGGAATAAAAGTTTTAGCAGATATTGTTTTAAATCATAGATTAGGCGCAGATGATACAGAAGAAGTAATTGCAGTTGAAAATAGCGCAGAAGATAGAAATCAAATAACTGCAGAACCTCATACGATTAAGGCGTGGACAGTTTTTAATTTTCCAGGAAGAAACAATAAATATTCGGATTTTAAGTGGAATTGGACTTGCTTTAAAGGTGTTGACTGGGACGAAATAACTAAAAAAAGTTCGGTATATAAATTTTATGGCAAATCATGGGATAATGATGTTGACCATGAAAGAGGAAACTTTGATTATCTTATGGGTGCAGATGTGGACTTTGACAATGTAAATGTAGTTCGTGAATTAACTTCGTGGGGAAAATGGTATTTTAGCTTAACAGGAGTAGATGGTTTTAGAATTGATGCAGCAAAACATATTAGTGCAGCATTTTATAAAGAATGGTTTAAAGAACTAAGACAGGCCTCAGGAAAAGAACTTTCATCGATTGGCGAATACTGGAGCACTAATGTGGATTTACTTTTAAATTATTTAAATCTAACTCAAAACACGATGAAACTTTTTGATGTTCCATTACACTACAATTTTTATAAAGCTGCAAATGATTTAAGCAATTTTGATATGAGCAAAATTTTTGAAAATACTTTAGTAAGCAAAATGCCAGAGCAAGCAATAACTTTTGTTGATAATCACGACACAGAAGTTGGTCAAGCACTTGATTCTTGGGTACCAGAATGGTTTAAACCAATTGCTTATAGTTTGATTTTATTGCGCAAGCAAGGTGTACCTTGTATATTTTATGGAGATTATTATGGTGTGCAAGAAAAAGCATTGCCAGCAATCAATAATCTTTTAGACAAATTAATGTATTGCAGAAAAAATCTTTTATATGGAAAACAAACCGATTATTTTGATAATTTTAACATAATAGGGTGGACTGTGTCAGGAGATGAAGAACACTTAAATTCTGGATTTGCAGTAATTCTTACAGACGGACCTGGTGGAAATAAAATTATGAATGTAGGAAAAAACTTAGCAAATTCAGTACTATATGACATTACGGGAAATATTTCAGAACCTGTATATATAGATTCTGAAGGAAATGGAATTTTCTATGTAAACGGAGGAAGCGTTTCTGTATGGGTAAAAAAATAAATTTAGGAGGAAATAAAAATGAATGAAATAAATTTAAAAATAGAAGGAATGATGTGTGAAGGTTGCGAAAATAGGGTTAAAAATGCTCTTAAGGAACTTTCAGGAGTAGCAGATGTTTCAGCAGACCACACAACAGGAAAAGTAACTGTAAAAACAAATTCTAACAATATTTCAGAAATAAAAGAAAAAATAGAAGAATTAGGTTATGAAATTGTAAAGGAGTAATTTTGCATGAAAAGTATAATTCTTGGAATAGATGGAATGACATGTAGTGCTTGCTCAAACGGATTAGAAAAGTACTTAAATAAGCAAAATGGAGTAATAGACGCAAAAGTAAATCTAGTAATGTCTAACGCAAGCATAAATTACGACGAAAAAATTCTTAATCAAGAAAAGCTAGAGTTTTTTGTTAAACAAGCAGGATTTAAAAGTACAGGAATATTTAAAAAAATAAAAAACGAAAAGAAAAGCAAAAAAGAAAAAGTAAAATTTATAATTTTTACTCTTCTTGCAATTTTGTTAATGTATATTTCAATGGGGCATATGATAGGCCTTCCAGAAGTTATTAACCACATGGAAAATCCAATATTGTATTCATCTGTTTTGTGTTTTATTACACTACTATTTTTAATTTATGGCTTTGATATTTTAAAAAATGGGTATAAAAATTTAATACACAAAATTCCTAATATGGACACTCTTGTAATGCTAGGCGTTCTTAGCAGCTTTATTTACAGTGTATATGAATTGGTTATGATTATAAATGGACATACACATTTTGTAATGAGTCTTTATTTTGAATCTGCTGCAATTGTAATATATTTTGTAAAATTAGGAAGATACTTAGATGGAATAAGCAAAGATAAAACTAAAGAAGCAATTCAAAAATTAGTAGAAATCACTCCAAATGAAGCAATAATAGAAGTAGATGGCAAAGAAAGAAAAGTAACACTTGATGAAATAAAAAAAGGTATGATTGTTATTTCAAGACCTGGCGAAAAAATTGCAGTAGATGGGGAAATAGTAGAAGGATCAGCCCATTTTGACGAGGCGTTTATAACAGGTGAAAGTAATCCTCAAGAAAAGAAAGTTGGGCAAAAAATTGTAGCAGGAAGTTTGAATTATGACGGATTTATAAAATATAAAGCAGAAAGAATTGGAAGAGATTCAACTGTTTCAGAAATAGTAAGACTTGTTATAGAAGCAAGCAACACTAAAGCTCCAATTGCAAGGACTGCGGATAAAATTTCTGGATATTTTGTTCCAGCAGTAATAC
>CAKPOC010000040.1 GCA_934169535.1 uncultured Clostridia bacterium
GAATCCTAAAAGACTAAAAAAAAATAAGACATAAAAATAAAAACACACAAACTATTGGAAAATCAAAACGAAAAATACCAAATGAACCTTTAAAAAAAAAAAACAATTAAAAAGCATTGACAAATAAAGCCTAAAATGATAATATCTTTCCAAGAAGAAAAAGCTCAATCTGAAGATTGAGCAATAAATACAATGCGAATCATATTTATTGTTTAATTATATCAGATATCTTCTAATTAAGTCAAGTAATATAGAGCAGAAAGGAAAATTTATAAACTTGACTAAATAATATTAAGAAAGGAAACAAAAAAATGGAAGAAAAAGATTATTCAGAAATATATATTAATCTAAAAGAAAAAACATTCAGTATAAAAGGAAATTCAAATTTTGTTAAAGAAAGTTTTGAATCTATAAAAGAAATTGTAGTATCATTAAGGAATGCACCAGAAGAAAAAGAAGAGGAAATAAATGATGCAGAAATAATAGAAAACAAAGAGAATATTATAGGAGATGGAAACAATAAATATGTACAGGCAGGAATATATACATTAGATGAAAATAAGGTGATTTTTCATAAAAGAATTTCAGGAAAAACAAATGCAGAAAAAATGAAAAATGTTGCTTTGGTTGCAATATATGCTAAAAATGGAAAAATACAATCCGGTGAACTAAAAGAGCTTTGTGAAAGACAGTCTTGTTATGATGCTAATAATTTTGCTGCAATTTTCAAAAGAGATATTGAAAATTTCATTGTAAAAGGTAAATCTCAATCACAATCTTGGGAAATAGATTTAACTGTTGGTGGAAGAGAAAAAGCACAAGAAATATTAGAAAGTATGATGAACTAAGATGAAATTTAACCAAATTGAAAATTTATTAGAAATAGAAATTCCAAAAGAATTAATAGAATATTTATTAGAGCATTATCAGAAAGGAAATAATGAGTTTTTAAAAGAAAATTGGGATTATGTAGGAAATGAAATAGGAAAGTTTATTGAAGTTGCATTTCGAATAGTTCAAAATAAAACTTTGAATCAGTATACTTCAATGAATGAAAAATTACCTATTATTAATGAGGGATTTTTAAAAAATTTCGAACAATCTAATAATGCTGATGAAGAATATAGAATTATTATACCAAGAGTATTATATTCTATGTATTGCATTAGAAATAAAAGAGGAATGATACATATTAATAATATAAATCCAAATAGAATGGATGCTTTATATTTAATTAATTCATCAAAATGGATTTTAGCAGAGATTATAAGAACAACATCAAATATTGATTTTGAAATTGCAATGCAATTAATTGATGATATATTACATAAAACAATACCATATGTTTGGAGAAATAATGATACCGTAAGGGTATTGAATACGAAATTAAATGTAAAAGAAAAGATATTATTATTATTATATTCTGAGGATAAAATGAGTTTAGAAAAACTATTTAATTGCATTGAATACAAGAATAAGACTATTTTTAAAAAATATATTATGGAATTACACAGTCTTAGATATATTGAGTATGATGCTAATGAACAATGCGTAATTTTACCGAATGGAATAAAATATATAGAAGAAATATTGAAAAAAGATTCAAAACAATAGGAAGATGTAGTAGAAATTTCTACTACATCTTCCTATTAGTTATTTAAATTTCGACTAATTAGCTGAACCCCATCCACAAACGAATTCCTATAATACTTCTCATTCCAATAATCAAGATACCTCATAAAATCATCATACAACTTAGCAAGCTGAGACTGGACAAACTGCCTACTATCCTTAGAAACATTACGCAAAATTCTCTCTCTAAACTTATCAAAATTCAAGCTATGTTTATAATCCTCATCAGAAAGCTGACAAAGCAAAGTATCCTCTCTAAACATCAAATATATCATCTTCATTTACTTCTCTAAAATTAACCATACTCAAAACCTCCTACACATATATAATTTCATTCAAAACAATTTCTTCAGCCCTATTTTTAAAATTATTCATAGCCTGAACCCATTCCATTTGATGATGTTCCTTCAACAACTCATTAACATTTTCATCCTCTGAAAAGCTCTTTATAAGTAAATAAATCTTATTACTAGCATCTTTATCTATATCTAGCAAATGTTGTTTCAAAGTACCACTAATAAGTAATTCTGTATAAAAAGGTATATCAAAACTCTTTAAATAATTTAACCTTAATCTTCCATATTTTCCAATATGCCCATCAGGCTGTTTAGGCAAATACAAATTAGGAATAAAATAATCTCCTTCTCTATGATAAGTAATCTTATTATTCATATCAAAACCTCCAAAATAAAGTTAAGGTTTCCCATTCTAAATTTGCGACAATAAACACAAACTAAATTCGCAATAAAAACTATAAACTTATTTTGCAATAAAAATCACAAAATATATCTAAAATTTGTCAAAAATAATTGGGGAAAAGTTGGGGAAAAACTCCTCCAAAAAGTTCAAAAAAATGCACAAATGTTCTAAAAACCATTTCCCCAATTTTTATTGAAATATCAGCTAAAACCCTTGATTTCACTAAATTACATAAACGTTTCAAACACATCTCACAACCCGAACGTAAAAACACATACTAAATTTTGCAAAACATGAATCTTAAAATGAGCTTACCACACTGCTGCTACAATTCATGTAAAGAATAAAGATAAAAAAGTTCAAATAAAAATGTATTTCAATAATCCACACAAAGTGATATAATTGTGAAAAAATGATAGGAGAAAATAAATATGAGTTCAAAAAACAATAAAAATAAAACAAACTTAGTAAAGCATTCTACAGAAAATATGCAACAAAATACAAACGCCCAATCAACAGAAAAAGCCTGTGGTTGCATTATAATAGATGCTGACAAAGTACTTTTAGTAAAGCAAAAACAAGGCTTTTGGAGCTTCCCTAAAGGGCATGTTGAAAACACCGAAACAGAGGCTGAAACTGCAAAAAGAGAAGTAAAAGAAGAAACAAATTTAGATGTAGAGATCGATTATACCAAAAGATATTCAATGGAATATGTAACGGACAAAGGCAATCTAAAGCAAGTAGTATTTTTTGTTGCAAAATGTACAAGTAAAGAAATAAAAGCGCAGGAGTGCGAAATTGATGACATAAAATGGTTGAATTTTGACAAAGCAATTGAAACGATTACATATGATAATACCAAGGAACTCTTCAAAGAAGTACTTGAAGAAAGCAATTTGCTAAAAAATAGTTCAGAAGCTTAAAAGCTGAAACAAAAAATATAATTTGTAATAGTAATTAAAGAGGAAGCAATATGACAAGATGCAAATGGTGTAATTTAAAAAATGAAAAATACATAGAATACCATGATAATGAATGGGGCAGGCCTAATTTTGATGACAAATATTTATACGAAATGCTAATATTAGAGTCATTTCAAGCAGGGCTTTCTTGGGAGTGTGTATTAAACAAAAGAGAGCACTTTAGAGAAGCATTTGACAACTTCGATATAAACAAAATATGTAATTACAACGATGAAAAGGTGCAAGAACTATTAAAAAATGAAAATATTATAAGAAACAAATTAAAAATAAAAGCAGCTATTAGTAACAGCAAAATTTTTAAAACAATACAAAGTGAATATGGAACATTTTACAGATATCTAAAAACATTTACAAATAATAAAATAATATATGAAATAGGAAAAACTACAAATGAGTTATCAGATGCGATTTCAAAAGACTTACAAAAAAGAAAAATGAAATTTGTAGGAAGTACAATTATATATTCATATTTACAAGCAATAGGAGTAATATATTCTCATGACAAAGAGTGCTTCATGTATAAAAAAAGCAAGTAGAAAAAAGAATGTGGGCAAAAACAAATAAAAAGTAGCAAATGTCTTTATATTGTGGTTAAAAGGTGTTATAATATCCCCAAGGAGACAAAAATGAAGACAATAGATGAGATTGCAGCAGATAAAATTTTGGATTTACTTCATCAAGTACTAGCAAAAATCTTTAAGCCGGATATAACGATAGATAAGGTAAGTGAACTAAACAAAGAAAGAATAAAACAACTTAAAGCAAAATATGGAATAGAAGCATTAATTTTAGACGTTGATAGAACATTAAGAAAAGAAATGAAAAGTATTCCAAAATGTAATCAAGAGTGGCTTGAGGATATAAAAGGTGAATTAAAAATAATAATTTTAAGTAACGGGATGGACAAAAAAATAGAGAAATATTTTAAAGAAAAAGGTATAGACTATATAGGATTTGCTAATAAACCACTAAAGGGTAATTTTTTTAAGGCATGCAAAAAATTAGATGTAAATCCTGAAAACGTTTTAATGGTAGGTAACAGCTTATTTTTAGACATATATGGTGGAAAAAGAAACAATATGAAAACAGCTTTAGTAAAAGATGTAGAAAAAACGCCATCAGAAAGATAAAACCATACAAATTTAATCCCTATTTAAATGTAATTTATTTAAAACTTTGGCAACAAAATGAACAATTTTGCCAGAGTTATTTTTTGCTATATTTTTGCCAATTGCTTTTCCACACACAGTTATAGAAGCAACAAGAGCACTAATTAAAAATTGCAAATTAAAGGGAAGTGACACAGCATTACTGATTTTAAGTGAAATAAGTGCGCTAATTGCACCACTTAAAACGCCACAAATATCACCAATTACGTCAGCACAGAAATTAGCAACTTTAGACGAATTTCTGATTAATTTTACAGATAATTTTGAACCAGGAATTCTTTTTGAAGCCTTTGCATGAAATTCATGCTCATCGGCTACAGTAACTGCCACTCCAATAATATCAAATATAATACCTATAAAAATTACTAAAATTAAAATTAGCGAAGCAGGGAAAATAGACAAATTACTAATTGAATTTGTTGAAATAAAAGAAAATGTAATTGAAAGTAAAAAAGTAGTTATAAAAACACTAATAATCCAATTTATATTATTTTTCATTAAAATCCTTTCAAAAATAAAATACAGATGGTAAAACCACAAGTAAATTTTACGGTTTGAGGTCTAGCCTAATTTCTCTATCTGCTACCAACGCATTACTACTTGGCAGTTTCCTCTTAAAGCAGATACTTCCCAAAAGGGAAATGCCAGATTGCCACTTAAGTCCGTACTTTAATCCTTATAATTTCATGCTTTTAAAAAAACAAACATTCTAGAAGTTTTCCTTGAAATGCTTTCAAAAACTAGTCCCTTTTGCAATAGAAATTTCATATAAAATAATCCCAATGCTATCACTCAAGACAGGCTACGCTATGTAAAACATAGGTTTAACTTAAAAAACATTAAGCCTCCGCGATAATAGGGTCGTACTTATGTATGCCATTACATAAAGCCCTAAAATCTTACTCCCTGCACACACGCAAAACCGGCATTTCGCGCACAAACAAGGAACTTCAACGATGTGCCATTTAGTGGATTTTTAGCCCCACCCTCATAATTTCAAGCATTACTAGAATAATGCACCATCATGCTTATTTTAACATATAAGGCCATAAATTGCAAATAAAACCGTACATCAAATTTCGACGGCAATCATTCTTTTTAGCTATGCAAAAAAAATCGAAAAAAAGACAATTCATAATTCGACAAAATAAGCATAAAAAAAATCCTAAGAAATGCTTGAAATTGCTAAAAAGCTCTTGTTTTATTAAAAAATAAATTATATAATAGTTGCAGATTTTAAGAAAGGATGTATCCAATATGAATGTTAGCAAAGAAGAATTATTGCATATAGCAAATCTTTCAGATTTAAATTTAAAGGAAGAAGAAATTGACAATTATTTAAATAACTTACAAGAAATATTAAACTTTGCACAAATTGTAAACTCTGCTCCAGTTGAAAATATTAACGAAACTTTAGGAACTGGCGAAAGAATCAATGTTTTTAGAAAAGATGAGGTTAAAGAATTTAAAAACCACGACTTAATGATGGAGAATGCTCCAGAGGCTGAAAATGGAATGTTTAAAATTCCAAAAGTTTTATAAGGAAGGGAAATTAAAACTATGTCAAATTCAAAAATTATAATAGTAGAAGGTGCACAAGGTGCTGGAAAAACTACTATGACCAATTTTATTAGACATGCAATTCCATACACTAATTTATACAGACTAAGCGGAACTGCAGACTCTTCAAAAAAAGGAAAAATAAAATCTCAAAAAATGTATGAGGACTTATTAGAGTACATTGAAAAATTGCAAAATATGAGCATAAACTTATTATTTGATAGAACTTTTTTTACAGAGGAAGTTTACTGCAGATTAGGTTTTAAGGAGTATAATTTTTCAGATATTTATGAAAAACTACTAGACAGACTTGCAAGCATGGATTTTGAAATCTTCTATATAACGTTATATTTAAGTCACGAAGAAGATTTTGAAAAAAGAATAAAAAGAAGCCAAAAAGCTGTAAATAAATATGCTAAGTTTGATAAACAAAGTAGTATAAATCAACAAAATGAATATCTAAAATTAGCTGATGAGATTAAGAAAAAATATCCACAAATTAAAAATTATAAAATAGACAATTGCAGACCAGAGCAAGAGGTAAAAGAAGAAATTAAAGAATTACTGAAATGGAAATAAAAAAGGAGGACATATGAAAGATATTACAAGGCTTACAGTACATGAATTAATAGAAAAAATGCAAAATAAAGAGCTTATTCCAAGTCAAATTGTAAAGGCATATGCTGATAGAATAAATGAAAAAGAGCCAGAGGTTCAAGCGTTTGTAACCAAAACTTTAGAAGAAGCTCAAAAAAAGGCGGAAAATATAGAAAACAATAACATAGAAGGCAAGTTTGCAGGAATTCCAATTGGAATAAAGGACAACATTTGTACAGAAGGAGTAAAAACTACTTGCTCATCTAAAATGTTAGAAAATTTTATTTCACCATATGATGCAACTGTAATAGAAAAGCTAAACAAAAATAATTTAATAAGCTTAGGAAAGCTAAATATGGACGAATTTGCAATGGGAAGTTCAACAGAAAATTCTGCTATAAAAATTACACATAACCCATGGAACTTAAATAAAGTCCCAGGAGGTTCATCAGGAGGCTCTGCAGCAGCAGTTGCAGCAGATATGGTACCTTGGGCTTTAGGTTCAGATACTGGTGGATCAATAAGAGAGCCAGCATCATTTTGCGGAGTTGTTGGCCTAAAACCTACATATGGTCTTGTTTCAAGATATGGGCTAGTAGCATTTGCGTCTTCATTGGACCAAATAGGCCCAATTACTAAAGATGTAAAAGACTGCGCAATGTTATTAAATTTAATTGCTGGCCCAGATGAAAAAGATTCAACTTCTGCAAACTTACCAAAAAAAGATTATGAAAAAGTGCTAACCGGCGACATAAAAGGAATGAAAATAGGTGTTCCAAAAGAATTTTTCGGAGAAGGAATAAATGCTGAAGTTAAAAAATCTTTAGAAGAAGCAATTGAAAAATACAAAAAATTAGGAGCAACAGTAGAAGAGTGTTCATTAGATGTTGCAAAATATGCACTAGCAGCATACTACATAATTGCATGTGCAGAAGCAAGTTCAAATTTAGGCAGATTTGATGGAATAAGATATGGTTATAGAACTAAAAACTACACAAATTTAAAAGAACTATTTAAAAATTCTAGGAGTGAAGGTTTTGGTCCAGAAGTAAAAAGAAGAATTATACTAGGAACTTATGTACTTTCTTCTGGTTACTATGACGCATATTACAAAAAAGCACAAAAAGTGCGTACATACGTAATAAATGAATTTGAAAAACAGTTATCAAAATATGACGTATTACTTACTCCAGTAGTTCCAACAACAGCATTTGAAATTGGTTCAAAAACAAGTGATCCACTAGAGATGTACTTAGCAGATATTTGTACAGTATCTATAAATATCGCCGGAGTTCCAGCAATATCAGTACCTTGCGGAGTAGATAAAGCCGGAATGCCAATAGGAATGCAATTAATAGGAAGCAAATTTTCTGAAGATAAAATTTTAAATGTGGCTTATGCTTTTGAAAAAGAAGAGAAGTTTAGAGAAAAATATAAACCAGAGTTTAAAAAATAAAAAAATATAGCAATGGAGGAAAATGCAATGGCAAAAAATGATTATGAAGTTGTAATAGGATTAGAAGTTCATGCTGAACTTTCTACAAAAACAAAAATATTTTGCAATTGTTCGACAAAATTTGGAGGAGTTCCGAATATGCAAACTTGCCCGATTTGTATGGCAATGCCAGGAACACTTCCAGTTCTAAATGAAAAAGTTGTAGAATATGCAGTAAAAGCGGGACTTGCAACAAATTGTAGCATATCGCAGGATTGCAAAAACGATAGAAAAAATTATTTCTACCCGGACTTGCCTAAATCATATCAAATTTCTCAATTTGATAAACCATTATGCAATCATGGATTTATAGAAATTGAAGATGAAAATGGGGAAAAGAAAAAAGTTAGAATTTTAAGAATTCACATAGAAGAAGATGCTGGAAAATTAAATCATAGTGAATTTTCAAGGGAAGGAACCCTTGTCGACTTAAACAGAGCAGGAGTACCTTTAATAGAAATAGTTTCAGAACCAGATATGCGTGGCGCTAAAGAAGCAGATAATTACTTAAAAAAATTAAAATCTATTTTAGAGTACATAGAAGTATCAGACTGTAAAATGCAGGAAGGATCTTTTAGAGCTGACGTCAATGTTTCATTACACAAAAAAGGTGAACCTTTAGGAACACGTACTGAAATGAAAAATATGAACTCATTTAAGTCAATTACTAGAGCAATAGAATATGAAATAACAAGGCAGGCTGAAATTCTAGATAATGGCGGAAAAATAGAACAAGAAACATTAAGATGGGACGATGTATCAGGAAAAACATTCTCAATGAGGGACAAAGAAGATGCTCAGGACTACAGATATTTTCCTGAACCAGATTTAGCTAGAATAATGTTATCTGACGAATACATTGAAAATGTAATGAAATCACTTCCAGAGCTTCCTGAAAGCAGAAAAGAGCGTTATATTAATGAATTTAAACTTTCAGAAAAAGATGCTAAAATGCTTACTGCGTCAAAATATTTATCAAATATGTTTGAAGAGGCTGAAAAAATATGTGGTAATGCAAAAGCTGTTGCAAACTGGTTATTATCAGACATTTCAAGAATTTTAAATGAAGAAGAAATGGAACCACAAGACATTCCATTTACGGGAAAACAACTAGCAGATTTAATTTCTTTAATTGAAAAAGGAACAATAAGTTCAGCAATAGGAAAAAAAGTAATTGAAGAAATGTTTGAAGAGGATGCTTCGACAAGAAATCCAGAAGAAATAATAAAAGCAAAAGGATGGATTCAAATTTCAGATGAATCGGCAATAAAAGAAGTTGTTACAGCTGTATTAGAAGCAAATCCACAATCTATAGCAGACTATAAAGCAGGAAAAGATAGGGCTTTAGGATATTTAGTAGGACAAGCTATGAAACAAACTAAGGGAAAAGCAAATCCACAAATGCTTAATAAAATGTTTATAGAAGAGCTAAATAAATAAAAATATAAAAAGTTACTTTTAAAACCGACACATCTAAATTGATTTGTCGGTTTTTTTGGCTATTTTAATTCATTTACAATTTGATTAAAAGCAATTGCAAAAATAAAAAATATAACAATAAACATTGAAAAAGATTTAAAAAGGGAAGAGCCCACTTCATAAATTATGTAAGATGAGTTACTAGTAATATAAATACTTAAAATTAAAGTTGAAAAAAGCAGAAAAATGAAGTTTGATCTAATTCCTAGTGCCATTATTTTTTTTACTTTTAAGTTCAAATTAAAATCGAATATGCGAAATATTTTTTTAAAAATTTTCATAAATTTAATCTCCTAAAACTATAATACCACAAAAGGGACAAATAAAATAGACGGAAAAATTTACAAAAAAACCGCTATAAAAGCGGTTAAAATAAAAAACTGTGCACAATTTTTTATTTTTTATGCATTCATAGCGTTTAATTTTTTAGAAAGTAATGATTTTTTTCTAGCTGCTGTGTTTTTTACTATAACACCCTTTGTGCAAGCTTGATCTATTTTCTTTGTTGCTTGAGAAAGTAAAACTTTAGCTTCTTCTTTATTTCCTGCTGCAACAGCGTTTTCAAACTTTTTAACAGCTGATTTATATCCTGATTTAATCATATTATTTCTAGTAGTTTTCTTTTCGATAACGTCTACACGTTTTATTGCTGATTTTATATTTGGCATTTTGACACCTCCTCTTAAATTTGCATATTAACATCCATTAGTTTATCATAAATCTCCACATTTTGCAAGGAATATTGAAAAAAACTTTACAAATAAGCACAAAAAAACTATAATTAATAGGCAAAAATTATAATATAAGGGGCTTTTTATGAAAATAGGTTTTTTTGGAGGAGCATTTAATCCACCAACTTATGCGCACTTAAATATTGCAAAAGAGGCAATAGCTAAAATGAAACTGGATCAAGTTTTTTTCGTACCAATGGGAAATACATACAAAAAAGAAGGTTTGATAGATGAAAAAAATAGATATGAAATGTTAAAAATATTGTGCAAGGAAAATTTTAAGCTAAAAGTAAGTGACATTGAATTAAATAAAAATAAAGAAATGAATGTAGAACAAGCATTTGAGATGATATCAAAAGAATTTAAAAAAGAAAATTGTGAGCTATTTTTCATAATTGGGGCTGATAACCTAAAAAAGATATTAAAATTTGAAAAATTGAAAAGTACAGATTACAATTATATAATAGTAAATAGAAATAACATAAAAATAGAGGAAAATTTTAAAAATTTTCATGTGATTAATATAGAAGAAAATTTTAAAGATATTAGTTCTACCAAGGTAAGAAATCTTATAAAAGCAAATAAAATGGAGCAATTAAATAAATATATTCCTCAAGACATTATAGA
>CAKPOC010000041.1 GCA_934169535.1 uncultured Clostridia bacterium
GTAGCAAGAAGAATAATAGATGTTGTAAGTGGAGCTGTTCATGCCTTAGATGGACACATTCAAAAAGTATCTAATTCTATATTCTTAATTGCACCATTTAATTATGAGATAACAAATGAGATGGCAAGAGAAGAAATAAAAAATAAATTATCTGTTTCTTGGTTAAAAAATTCAAACAACAACTAATTATATAAAATGAAACGGGGGCAGAAATTATGATTACACCTTTAGAAATAGAAAATAAGAAATTTTCTAAGCAAATGATGAATGGATATAGTGTTGAAGAGGTGGATGATTTCTTAGATGAATTAACAGCATCTTATGAAAAGCTATATAAAGATGGAAATAGCTATCAAGATAAAATCGGAGAACTAGAAGCAAAGCTTAGTAAATATTCTTCAATGGAAGCAACTTTAAATAATACTTTAATAATGGCACAAACAACAGCAGAAGATATAAAAAATATAGCAAAGCAACAGGCTGATCAAATTGTTAAAGCAGCTCAAGGCGAAGCTGAAAAAAGTGTAGGCCTATTAGAACAACAAGTTGTTTTAAAGAAAAAAGAACTTGAAGATTTACAAAAACAATTTGATGTATATAAAGCAAAAATGGAGTCATTATTAATTTCTCAATTAGAATTATTAAAAGAAGTAAATAAAGGTGAAGAATAAAAATAAAGGTTTAAGAAATGTTCTTAAACCTTTTTTTATACATAAAATATTACAGCACTATTAAATGTATGTTACAATTGCATTATACCACTTGACATTGAACAAGAAAAATATTATATATTATAATATAACATAGAAATTTGTTATATTTGGAGGAATTTTGTGAGAGTAATAAGCGGAAAAGCAAGAGGAAGTATACTTCACTCGATAGAAAGCAACAACACAAGACCGACATTAGACAGAGTAAAGGAATCACTGTTTAATATTTTACAAGGCGAAATTGAAGGCAAAACTGTGCTTGATTTATTTGCAGGAAGTGGACAAATAGCAATAGAATTTTTAAGTAGAGGAGCTAAAGAAGCAATTTTATGTGACAATTCTAAAGAGGCAGTTAACATGATAAATAAAAACTTGCAAAAAACAAAATTACAAGATAAAGCTAAAGTAAATAATTGAGAACAAAATACTTTCAAATGAAGGAAAAATAATAATAGAAACAGATGAACCTGAAAGAGATATAAAAGAATTAGAAAAGATAGAAGTTAAAGAAAAAATTTATGATATACGAAAATATGGAAGAGCAACATTAATTTTTATCAAAGAGGTATAGAATACCGTAGGGAAAGGAGAAAATGCTACAAATTTTAGTGGCATTACTGGTAAAATGGAAATTTTTACATTATTAGAAACTATAGAGGACATGATTGAAAATAGCAAAGAGGTTCCTTTTGTGCACAAAGCAATGATTGATAAAACAGAAATTTTAGATATAATAAAAGAAATAAGGTTAAAGCTTCCAGAAGAATTAAAGCAAGCAAAAGTAATAAAAGAAGAACATGACAGAATTATATCAAAGGCAAATGAAGAAGCAGAAGAAATAGTAAAAGAAGCAGAAAATAGAATAATATCGATGATAGATGAACATGAAATTACTAAAAAAGCTTATGAGCAAAAAAATAAAATAATAGAAAATGCAAATGACATGGCAAGAGAAATTTCAAATGGCACAAAAGCTTATGCAGATAGTATCTTGGCTGGAATTCAAGTAACACTAGAGGATGCACTAAAAACAATAGAGAATAACAGAAAAGAAGTAAAATAAAAAATTTTACTTCTTTTTATATACATTTTTGAGATTTTGTTATAAAATATAAACGGTAAAAAAGCAAATGAGGAGGAACAGTAGAAAATGGCAAAAAGGGGCAGAAAAAAGAAGAGTTCAGTAAATAAAAATGTAGTAGTTGCAATAATGATGATAGCAAGCATTTTATTAACTATATTAATATATGCCGAATCAGGAACAGTAGGAAAAACACTTAGTCCTTTCTTAGGAGGAATAATGGGCTATATAAAATACATTTTACCAATTGGTGTATTTATTATGGCTTTATATATTGCATACCAAGGTGAAAATACCTGGAACAAAAAAATCATACAGTTTTCTGCTATGCTATTATGTATTTCAGTAATAATAAATGTAGTAGCAATAGCAAATGGAGATGTAACAACAGTAGGCAGAGATTTTAGAAATATAATAAGTCAATTTTATGAATTAGGTGCAAATGGTGAAGGTGGAGGTGCTGTTGGAGCTATTATAACAATGCCACTAATTTATATGATTGGAAAAGTAGGAACAATTGTAGTTGCAGTAGGAGGAATAATTGCAACATTAGTTGCAATGTTTGGTATAGATTTAGTAAATGGAATTTCTGAAGCAATTGAAGAATCTGAAGAAAGAAGAAGACAAAAACAAGAAGAAAAAAATCATGAAAGAGAAGCTTTAAAAAATAAACTAAAAAATTATCAAGAAGATAAAATATTAGGAGTGGAAAATCACAAAGAAACTGCTAAAGAAAGAAAATTAAGAGAAAAATTAGAAAAAGAAAAAGCAGCTTTAGATGTAGAACAATTACAAATAAAATTAAATGGAGAAGAACCAGAAAAAGGCAAACTATTTAACTTTGATGGAAATTTAAGAAAAAAGAAAAAGTCAGACTTAATAGAGGGACCGGTAGGAGTAGATGAACCACAAAGTGCAGAATTTATAGAAGCACCATTATTTAAAAAGGAACAAGAACAAAAAGAAGAAAAAGTAAAAGAAGTTTTACAACTAGAGCATACAGTTACAGTAGAAGATGAAAATTATGAGTTCCCACCAATTAATATTTTAAGTGAGGGAAGAAAAAAAACTGCAAGAGGAAGCAGAGCTTTAGCAGATACTGCTTCAAAATTACAAAAAACATTATATAGTTTTGGAGTTTCAGCAAAAGTTGAAAATGTTTCTGTAGGTCCCGCAATTACAAGATATGAACTAAAACCAGCAGAAGGTGTAAGAGTAAGTAAAATTGCGAACTTAGCAGATGATATAGCACTAAACTTAGCTGCAAAAACTATAAGAATAGAGGCTCCAATACCAGGTAAGCAAGCAGTTGGAATAGAAGTTCCAAACGAGGAAAGTGAAATTGTACATATAAGAGAAATTTTAGAAACGGACAAATTTATAGAAAGCAAATCAAAACTTGCATTTGCGTTAGGTAAAGATGTTTCAGGGGAGGCAATTGTTGCAGATATTGCGAAAATGCCACACGTTTTAATTGCAGGTGCAACAGGTTCTGGAAAGTCTGTTTGTATAAATACACTTATTTCAAGCATAATATATAAAGCAAAACCAAGTGAAGCAAAACTTATAATGATAGATCCGAAAATAGTAGAACTTTCAGTTTATAATGGAATTCCACATTTATTAATTCCAGTAGTAACAGATCCTAAAAAAGCAGCAGGAGCACTTGCTTGGGCTGTTCAAGAAATGGAAAATAGATACTCTATGTTTGCAGCAAAAGGAGTAAGGGATTTAAAAGGCTATAATGCGGCAGTTGCAAAGGAAAATAACTTTGGAAAACTTCCACATATAGTAATAATTATAGACGAGCTTGCAGATTTAATGATGGTTGCAAAAGGCGAAGTAGAAGATGCAATTTGTAGATTAGCTCAAAAAGCAAGAGCTGCAGGAATGCACTTAGTAATTGCGACTCAGCGTCCATCAGTAGATGTAATCACAGGATTAATTAAAGCAAATATTCCATCAAGAATTGCTTTTGCGGTTTCATCTCAAGTAGACTCAAGAACAATTTTAGACCAAGTAGGAGCTGAAAAACTTTTAGGAAAAGGAGATATGCTATTTTTCCCAACAGGTGCGCCAAAACCTACAAGAATACAAGGCGCATTTATAAATGATAACGAAGTAGAAAAAATAGTAGACTTTTTAAAGTCAAACACAAACGGAGAAACAACGTATAGAGAAGATATAACAGAGTATATAGAAAAGGCAAATTCAACTGATAAAGAAATATCTGAAATGCAAGATGGAGATGATGATGAGGCAGATCCACTACTTAATGAAGCAATACAAACTGTTGTTGAAACGGGACAAGCTTCTACATCATTCATACAAAGAAGATTTAAAGTAGGATATGCAAGAGCTGGAAGAATAATAGACCAAATGGAAGAAAGAGGCATTATATCAGGCTATCAAGGAAGCAAACCAAGAGACGTTCTTATGAGCAAAGAAAGATGGGAAGAACTAAATGCTGAGACAAAAGAAGCAGAATAAAAACTAAAGAAAGGGTAGAAGAATGAAAATTAAAGTAGCTCAAAAATTAAAAGCAACAGATTTTAACAAAGAACTAGAAAAAGTACTAGAAAACAAGGATTTTGAGGTTAATTCTAAAAATCTTCTACTAAGCATGCTTTATAAAATTGAAAATTCATATAATGATTACAAAAAAGTAAAAGTAGATGTTAAAAGCAAGGAAGAAATAATTAAAGATATAATTAAAATTATAGATGAATACTGTGATAAAATAGAAGTTGTAACTCCACAAACAGAAAAAAGCAAGGAATTAGATAAAACAGGAAAAAACATTATTAACATAAAGGAAGGATATATAAAAACATACGAAAATGAAATGAGCATGTTAATCGCACTTTATGAAATGGCACAAAATGTAGAAAAATATAATGATGAAAAAAAGGGAGAAAAAAACTCTGAATTATTAGATTTTTATAATGAAGCAAAAGTTGAAAATGAATGCGAAATAATTAGAGATTTTGATGGATGGTCATGGAATCCTAATTTGAATAATAATCTTAAAATTATGTATAATTTGCTTTACCAAGACATTCAAATAGTATATGAAAAAGAAAATATAAAAAATGTAATTTTAAATGGTGCAGAGAATTTTCAAAACATAGAAATTTTAATAAAAACATATATGGCTTTAAGCAATATTGAAATTTCTGAAAAAATAAAAAATGAAATAGAAGAAAAAAAGAAAAATTTATTAATTGTGCAAGATAACGAGAAGTTTTTAAATCATGTAACAGAAGAAAAAAAGAAACTAACAAAAGAAATTGGTACAATTGATGAAATAGTTAACAACGAAGAAAAACTAAGGCAAGAATATAAGGAGAAAAATTCTAAATTAAAAAATGAAGAAAAAATATTTAGCATAAGTTATTTAGAAGACATGCTTGTTAAGGAAAGAGAAGAAAAAGTAGAACAGCTAAAAGAAAAAAATAATTTGCTAAATCCTACTCAATATGTAAAATATAAAGAAAAAATAGAAAAAGAATTTGAATATTATGATATGCTTGAACAAAATATTGAATATTCAGAGGTAAGAAGAAATACATTAGTAGAGGTGCAAAAGCAAGTAATAAAAAAGATTACTGAAGCTATAAATAATTGTACAGAAAAAGAAAGTATAAAAGAAATTATATATAAAACTAGATATTATTTATTGCAAAAGGTAAGTAACAAAGAAAATATAATTCAAATGCCAGAACTAGAAGAAGAGATAAAAAATTTAATAAATACAATTATAGACATTGCAATTGATAAAGATGTACTTACCAATATATCTGATAGCACAAGCATTTGCTATTATGGTATAAAATATATTTTTGAAAGCCGAAATATAGATTTAGAAGATGTATCTATAAAAATAGAGCAGACGGAAGAAAAAGACAAAATAATAATTGAAATTTTTGATGGACAGGAAATAGAAAAGTCTGTTAAAGTAAATTTACAAAGTAAGGATTTACTAAATGTAAAAACAAAAAAGAAGATAAAATTATTTTGCTAAAAACTTTTAAGAAAAAATTGGAGGAAAAACTAATGAATATAAGCTTTTTAGGAGCTGCAAAAACAGTAACAGGTTCTAACTTTTTAGTAGAAGCTGCAGGAAAAAAATTCTTGGTAGACTGTGGAATGTACCAAGGGAAAATACAAGAAGAATTAGAAAATGAAGCACCATTTTTATATGACCCTGCAAAAATAGACTTTATGCTTTTAACTCATGCACACATTGACCACTCTGGAAGAATTCCTAAATTATATAATGAGGGATTTAGAGGAAAAATATATGCTACAAAAGCAACATGCGAGCTATGCTCAATAATGCTTCCAGATAGTGGACACATTCAAGAGCAAGAAAGTGAATGGAAAAATAAAAAGAGGTTAAGAAAAGGTGAAAAAACAAAGCCACCAATGTATACTGCAGAAGATGCAATAAGGTGCCAGGAAGTTTTTGAACCAATAAAATATGATGAAATAATAGATATAGACGAGAACATACATGTAAGGTTTAATGATGCAGGTCATATGTTAGGGTCTGCAATAATAGAAGTTTGGGTAGAAGAAAATGGAAAAACCACAAAAGCAGTATTTACAGGAGACTTAGGAAATAATGATATTCCACTTTTATCTGAACCAACAATGATTGATGATGCAGATTATTTAATAATGGAATCAACATATGGGGATAGACTTCATTTAAGAAAGCAAAATAAAGCAGAAGAATTTTTAAAAATCGTATCTGAAACGATTCAAAATGGAGGAACTGTTGTTATACCTTCTTTTGCAGTTGGAAGAACTCAAGAGATATTATACGAAATAAATCTAATAAAAGACGAAAAAATGAAAGACGAAAATTTCAGAAAAGAATATGAAACTTTAATGAGAACTCCAGTATATGTAGATAGCCCACTTGCAATTTCTGCAACTGAAATTTTTAAGAAAAACGAGAATTTATTTGACTATGAAACTCAAAAAATAATAGAAAGAGGAGATAATCCGCTAGAATTTCCTGGCCTACAATTTACAAAAACAGCAGATGAGTCAAAAGCATTAAACGAAACAAATATTCCGGCAATTATAATTTCTGCAAGTGGTATGTGTGAAGTTGGAAGAATTAAGCACCATTTAAAACATAACATTTGGAATCCAAAATCAACAATACTTTTTGTTGGTTACCAAGCACCAGGAACTTTAGGAAGAAAAATAGTAGATGGAGCAAAAAAAGTAAGAATTTTTGATGAAGACTTTAATGTTAAAGCAAGAATAGAATATATTGAAGGATATTCTGGACATGCTGATCAAGAATGGCTATTAAATTTTGTATATTCATTTTTAAAAAAACCAAAGCACATATTTTTAGTACATGGAGAACCTGAAAGCCAACTTGTACTAAAAAATAAAATAGTAGAAAACACAGGAATTGGAGTAACCATTCCAAGCTTTGGAGAAACATACACATTAGATGATAGCTTAAAAGTGGAAAAGAAATATACAGATCAAGTTGCTAAAAAATATTTAAGATTAGAAATACTAGATAGAATTCAAACTCTTCAAGAAGAAGTTGCAGATATGGGAAGCATTATAAAAGATGAATTTTTAGATAAGGACACCGAAGATAAGGAACTAGAAAAAATTAATAAAAATATACAACAATTAGAACAAAAAATAGTTGATGTTATTGAAAATAAATAGGAGATAAAAACTAATGAATAAAAGAAATTTTAATGATGGAATTATAGGAAATAAAAATGTTAAAGCTACATTTTCTAGTAAAGGCGAATTACTTAGAATGTACAATCCAGACGTAGACTTTAGACAATTTGTAAACTTTTTTCATGTAGGACTAAAAATAAATGATTCTGCAATAATATATCTTCATGAAGACATTAATAATAGGTATTACCAATACTATACAGATGATTCAAATATACTAAATACTGAAATTTCAAACACTTATTTTAATGTGCAAATTAAACAAACAGATTTTGTAGCAATAAAAGAAAATGTAATTATAAAAAAATATACAATTGCAAATAACAATAAATTAGATTTAAATCTAAACTTTATTGTAAGAAGCAACTTGCTTAGTGATTACAATAATATGGTTTCTTGCAAAGTAGTAGAAAATGGAATGATTCAATATGCCCATGACTTTTCTATTGCAACATTTGCAAATAAAGCATTATGTGGGCACAAAATAAATGATGTAGATTCACAAATACAAGAAGCAATTTTAAGTGACAAAGATTATATAGGAATGAGCAATGATTCTGCAATTTCATATAATTTAGGAACATTAAAAAGTGGTGAAAATATTGAGTTTAACTTGTTTATTTACTTAAATAATAATAGCCAGAAAAATTTTTCTGGAATAGAAGAAAGGGTAGAAGAATTAAGAAGAATTGACGTAAAAAAGGAATACTCAAATACAAAAAAATACTGGAAAAGATATTTAGAAAAACATGATGGATTAAATTTACTAGCGGAAAAGAACAACATTTCACAAGTATTACAAAATGAATTTTCAGAAAAAATATTAGATATATACAAAAGAACAATTTTATTATTTCCATTATTGCAAAATGACTTGTCAGGAGGAATTTCATCAGCAGTAGAATCTGATGAAGAAAGAAAGTATTCAGGAAGATATTCTTATTGCTGGCCAAGAGATGCAGTTTTTGTAACAAAGGCATGTGATAAACTATTAATGTACAAGGAAACGGAAAAGTTTTACGAAAATTTCTGCCAAAAAACTCAAAACTCAAATGGAATGTGGGAACAACGTTTTTATACAGATGGAAGGCTTGCACCTTGTTGGGGATACCAAATTGATGAAACTGCAAGTGTTATATATGGAATATATGAACATTACCAAGAAACAAAAAATGAAAAGTTTTTACATACAAATTTAAAAATGTGTGAAAACGCATTAAATTTCCTATTTAAATATTTGGAAAATTTATTTGATGAAGTAGAAGAAGAACCAGACGTTGTAAAAAATGCAATAATAGAAGACATAATAAAACAAGGAAAACAAAGGGATAAAATATATAAACATTTAAGCTATGACATTTGGGAAATGAATGAAGGAGTTCATTTATATTCACTTTTAAGTATATATTCTGCATTATGTGCGATGAAAAAAATATACGAAATTGAAAAGCCAAAATTCGAAAACAACAGACTAAAAATAGAAAAAATAATAAAAAATATTTCAAAGATAAACAAAGAAGAAGAAAACATAAAAAAATACATAGAAGAAAATTTATATAATGATAAAACAAAAACATTAAAAAGAAATTTGCAAGATGAAAAGTCTGATATAAGTGTGCTGGGAGCAGTATACCCATTTAAAGTGTTTGATGGCAAAGACAAAAAAATAACAAATACTGTTGAAAAAATAAATATGACTCTAAGAACACATACAGGTGGATATTTAAGGTTTGAAAATGATTCATATATGGGCGGAAAAAATCCTTGGCCTATTGCAACTTTGTGGATGGCGTTGTATTATATAAGTGTAGGAAATAAAAACAAAGCAAGGGAATGCTTAATATTTGTATTAAATTCTTGTTCAGAATTAGGATTTTTAGCAGAACAAGTAAATAATGATATAATGAAACCACAGTGGATAATGGGACTTGGTTGGTCACATGCAATGTTTATTTTAGTTTTAAGCAAGCTCTTGTAACAAGAAAGGAAATTTAAAACAATGGCAAAAAAAGAAAAAACAAAAAATGAAAAAAGAACAGCTAGAGAATATGAAGCAGGAAAAATATTTATAAAAGTAATGTCTGGATTACTTGCATTACTAATGGTTTTAGCAGTTAGTGCTACTTTAATTTATTATATAATAAACCAATAATTAAACGAAGCATTAAAGGAGAAAATATGAAAGAAAATTTTTTAAATAGTACAATTTATAATTGGGGAATAAATTTTAATAATTATATAGCCTCTTTAAAGGAGTCACCATTTTTAATTGTCTCATCAATAATAGATTTAGTAATTGTAATGTATATAGTTTATATAATATTTAAACATGCAAAAAATTCTAAAGTTATGCAATTGATGAAAGGAATAATATTTTTTATACTAATTACATGGATAAGTGGAATTTTTAATTTAAATATAATACATTCAGTATTAACTGCATTTTTGCCTTCTGGAGTAATTGCACTTATTATTATATTCCAGCCTGAAATAAGAAGAGGCCTAGAGCAAATAGGAACTAATAAATTTACACACTATTTTGGAATGGAAAAGGATATCGCAACAAAAACAAGAGAAGATATTTACAAAATTGTAATTGCAGTAGAAGAAATGGCAAAAACAAAAACAGGAGCTTTAATTGTAATTCAAAGGGATATAAGCTTAAGTGACACGATAGAAAGTGGAATATCAATAGATTCCGAAATATCTCCTCAATTATTAGTAAATATATTTGTGCCAAAAACTCCATTACATGATGGTGCTGTAGTTATAAAAAATAACAGAATTGCAGCAGCAGCAACAATTTTACCTTTAGCAAATAATCAAGATATATCTAAGGATTTAGGAACAAGACATAGAGCTGGAGTTGGAATATCAAAGGAAACAGATGCAATTGCAATAATTGTTTCGGAAGAATCTGGAAAAGTTTCTATTGCAAAAGACGGAACTCTTATAGCAGACGTAAAAGAAGAAACTCTAAAACAAATTTTAATAAAAAATATAATTACTAATAGATTAGAAAGAGAACCAAAAAAAGAAGAGCAAAAAGATGATAAAAAAGAGGAATAGACATGCGAAACATAAAGCTAACAATAGAATATGACGGAAAAGATTTTAATGGATGGCAAAAACAAAAAAATAAGCTAAATATTCAAGGTGAAATAGAAAAAGCAATACAAAACATTATGCACGAAGAAGTAGACCTAATAGGTTCTGGCAGAACTGATGCAGGTGTGCATAGCTTAGGACAAGTTGCCAATTTTAAAATAAATTCAAACTTCCCGATAGAAAAAATGGCATTAGCATTAAACTCACAATTAAAAAATAGCATTGTGATAAAAAAAGCAGAAGAAGTAGATGAGCGCTTTCATAGC
>CAKPOC010000042.1 GCA_934169535.1 uncultured Clostridia bacterium
GAAGCATTGCCACAAGTAGTAAACAGAAATATTTACTATTTAAAGCAAAATGGAGTGTTTGATAAAATATCTGGGCTATGGATTGGAAACTACGAACATCCATCTAAAATAACTTTAGAAGAAATTGTGCTAAATGCAATAGGAAATGTAAAATTTCCTATAATAAAATCAAATAATTTTGGACATATAAACCAAAAATCAATAATACCAATAGGAGCAGAAGCAAAGATAGATACAACAAAAGATATAAAAATTGAACTATTAGAAGAGGTAATAAAAAGTGTTTGATAATTGGGAAGAATTAGAAAATAGCATAAAAGATTGCAATAAGTGCAAACTTTGCAAGCAAAGAACCAATATTGTATTTGGAGTTGGAAATAAAAATGCAGAAATAATGTTTATAGGTGAGGGACCTGGCGCAGATGAGGACAGGCAGGGCGAGCCGTTTGTGGGAAAAGCAGGACAGCTAATGAACAAAGCTTTTCTAGGATTAGGAATAAATAGAGAAGAGGTATATATTGCAAATGTTGTAAAATGTAGGCCACCACAAAATAGAAATCCAGAAAAAGATGAAGCAGGAGCATGCTTGAATTACTTGCGAAATCAAGTGATTTTGGTAAAACCTAAAATAGTGGTTTTACTAGGAAGTGTTGCTTTAAAAAATATTTTAGGCGAAGAGTTTGGAATAACAGCATCAAGAGGAAAATGGGTGGAAAAAAAGGGTATATTATATATGCCAACATGGCACCCTGCTGCTCTACTTAGAGACGAGTCTAAAAAAATCGAATTTTGGCAAGATTTAAAAGAAGTAATGGAAAAATATGAAGAGATAAAAATGGAGGAAAAATAATGCAAGAAATAAGAGATTATTGTTTGAACTGCAAAAATAGACCTTGTCAAAATAAAGGTTGTCCATTAGAAAATAATATACCAGACTTCATTCACGAAAAGGATATAAATAAAGCATATGAAATATTATGCAAAACTACAGTTCTTCCTGCTATATGTGGCAGAATTTGCCCATACGAAAAACAGTGCCAGGGAAGCTGCATAAGAGGAATAAAGTCAGAGCCGGTTTCTATTGGAAAAATGGAAGCCTTTATTGGAGATGAAGCTATAAAAAATAATTATAAGATTCCAGTAAGTATAGATGAAAAATTAAAAGATAAAAAAGTCGCTGTAATAGGTGGTGGACCTGCAGGACTTACTTGTGCAAGCTTTTTAGCAAGAAGAGGCGTTAAAGTTACAATTTATGAAAGACATGATGAACTTGGAGGAATATTAGAACATGGAATTCCTACATTTAGATTAGAAAAGGAAACCGTGGAGAAAACAATTAGCAAAATTTTGGACTTAGGCATAAGTGTAAAAACAAGTTGTGAACTTGGAAAAGATATAAATATAGAGGATATTTTAGAAAAATATGATGCAGTATTTCTTGCAGTTGGAGCAAATATTGCTTGCAAAATGAAAATCCCAGGAGAAAATTTAGAAGGAGTGTATGGAGGAAACGAGCTTTTAGAATATAAAAAGTTTCCAAACTTTAAAGGAAAAAAAGTTGCAATAAGCGGTGGTGGAAATGTTGCAATGGATACCGCAAGGACTGTAAAAAGGCTTGGAGCAAGCGAAGTGAATGTAATATACAGACGAGCAGAAGAACAAATGCCAGCAGAAAGAAAAGAAATAAATGACGCAAAAAAAGAAGAAATAAAATTTTTATTTCAAACAAATATATTGCGAATTTTAGCAGATGATAATAAAAAAATAGAAAAATTAGAATGTATAAAAACAGAGCTTGTAAAAAGAGAAGGAGAGACAAGACTTTCACCAGTAAATATTGACAGAAGTAATTTTTATATGCCAATAGATTTTATTATAATGTGTGTTGGTTCAAAAATAGAAGAAGAGCCACTTGAAGGTTTTAAGAAAAATAAATGGGGATATGTTGAAGTAAATGAAAATATGCAAACTACTATTGATAAAGTTTTTGCAGGAGGAGATGTAGCAGGCGAGAAGAAAACTGTTGCGTGGGCTGCAAGAAGTGGAAGAAACGCAGCAGAAAAAATAATTGAATTTTTGAAAAAATAATAAAAAAGAGCAAAATTACAAATAACAATTTTGCTCTTTTAATTATCTTCAAATTCGTGTTTTAATATAACATTTTTAATATATTTAAATAATTTTAAAAGTTTAGACTCTTTCTTTTCTACTAAATAAGTATTTGGAGAAACAAACGAATCTGTAATATTGTCAAATTTTCGGTCAAGTTTTTCCATCATCTCAATATAGTAATTATTAAAGAAGAAGTAATTGCTTGTATTTCCAAGAAATTCTTGAAACGAGTAAAGACGTTTTCTAAAGCTATCAATTTCTTCAGAATTAATTAAAGAATTAAATATTGAGCCAAAGAATGATGTCGTTATTAGCTCTTGGCAATTTAAATATGTGTCACGAATTTGCTGCTTTAAACTATCAACTTTTGTGTATAAAGAGGCAGTTTTACTCGTTGATAAATCTTCATATTGAAGTTTAGAGGTAAGTTTTGATACTTTTTCTTCAAGAGATAATATTTTATCAAAGTAATCAGAAACTTTTTTATAAACATTTTCGCCACATATTGCAGAAAATTTATTTTTGAAATGATCATTACTGTTTATTGTGCTATCAAAAAGAACTTCTTCGCCAGTAACATAAGCCATTTGAGCAAGTAAATTGCAAGTTAAGGGGTAACAATCTGGGCTAATAGTAGAAAAATTTATGTCGTAATATGTAACATTTTCAAATGTTGCACCAAGCACATTTGAAGCTATTGTTTGAACAGCAGCTTCATTTAAAGTCATTCCTGAAGGGGATGTTCCTTTAAATGTACAAAGGCCTAAACGCACAAGTTTTCCTTTTTCATTTTTAACTTCTTGCAAATGATGAATTAATTCGTGCACTGCAAATTTTTCCATATCTGCAAGGCCCATACCGTCTCTAAAATATACAGAAGAATTTTTGTAAAAATAGCTTGCTTCTGCAAGACCTTCAGGCATTTTTGCAATGTACATAGAAAGGTCTGAAAAATCATAATAAAGGGAATCAAAAGTAAAGCCAAAATTAGGAAATGAATTTACAATCATTTTACTAACATTTTTGGCTATAGTTTTTACGCTTGATTCGTCTAGTTCTTCAATTACTTCAATTCCAGCTTTTTTTAGCTCAGCGTTTATACTCACTATAATTCTCCTTTGAATACTTTTCTATACTATTATACAACATAATTATAGAAAAATATGTAACAGAATAATTAAAAAATATTGCATTTGTATTACAAAAAATAAACCGAAAGAATGCTCCTTCGGTTTATTATAAACTAAGTACAAAATACATAAAAATTATTTTGTGATTTTATTTTACTACAATATTATAAATTTTATTTTTTACGTAAATTTCTTTTACAATAGTTACATTTTCAAGTCTGTCTTTAACGGCTTCATGCACTGCATTTTTTATAATAGCTTCATCTTCATTAACTGAAATATCAATACTTGCTCTTAATTTTCCGTTTATTTGTATAGGTAAATTTATTGTATCATTTTTTGTTTTTTCTTCATCAAAAGTTGGCCAAGTAGCTTCTGCAATTGTATGACCAAGATTTAAAATTTCATAAAGCTCTTCTGTAATGTGTGGGGCAAATGGATTTAGAAGCTCTAAGAAAGTTTTAAATTCTGCTTTGTTTATTTGTTTTGCTTTGTAGAATTCATTTACCATAGTCATAAATGTTGAAATACATGTGTTAAATTTCATTTCCTCAATATCTGATGAAACTTTTTTTATTGCTTGGTGCATCATTTTTTCAAATTTTGGTGAATAAGTGTTTCCATCTACTAGCATTGTGCTTAAATTCCAAACTCTATCTAAGAATTTTGAACATCCGCGGATGCTATCAACAGACCAAGGTGCTGTTTGATCAAATGGACCCATGAACATTTCATATACACGAAGTGTGTCTGCTCCAAATTCGTTAACTACATCATCAGGATTTACTACATTTCCTTTAGATTTGCTCATTTTTTCGCCGTTAGAACCTAAAATCATTCCGTGAGAAGTTCTTTTTGCATAAGGTTCGCTAGTTGGAACAATCCCAATATCATATAAGAATTTATGCCAAAATCTTGAGTAAAGTAAATGTAGAGTTGTATGCTCCATTCCACCATTGTACCAGTCAACTTGCTTCCAATAATTTAGGGCTTCTTTTGAAGCTAAAGCCTCATTATTATGAGGATCCATGTATCTTAAGAAATACCAAGAAGAACCTGCCCATTGAGGCATAGTGTCTGTTTCACGTTTCGCTTTACCGCCGCAGCAAGGACAAGTGGTGTTAATCCATTCTTCATGTTTTGCAAGAGGCGATTCCCCATTTTCACCAGGCTCATAGTCTTTTACGTCTGGTAAAACAAGAGGAAGCTCGTTTTCAGGAACTGGAACCCAACCACATTTATCACAATGAACCATAGGAATTGGCTCGCCCCAATAACGTTGTCTTGAAAATACCCAATCACGAAGTTTGTAATTTACTTTTGGCTCACCAATATTATTTGCTTTGAACCAGTCAATCATTTTTGAAATTGCGTCTTGCTTATTTAAACCATTTAAGAAACCTGAGTTTATGTGCTTGCCATCACCTGTGTAAGGGTGCTTTGAAGTATCTCCGCCTTCTATTACAGGAATTATATCAAGACCAAATTTTGTAGCAAATTCATAATCTCTATCATCATGAGCAGGAACAGCCATTATTGCACCTGTTCCATAAGTAATTAAAACATAGTCTGAAACCCAAATTGGAATTTCTTTTCCAGTTGCAGGGTTTATAACTTTTATACCTTTTACTTCAACACCAGTTTTATCTTTATTTAATTCTGAACGTTCAAATGCAGATTTTAAGCTTGCTTTTCTTTGATATTCTTTAATTTCGTTTAAATTAGTAATTCGGTTTGCCAATTTTTCTAAAATTGAATGCTCTGGAGCAACTACCATATAGCTTGCACCAAACATTGTATCTGGTCTTGTTGTATAAATTTTTAAAGATTCATCAGAGTTTGCAATTTTAAAAATTACTTCAGCACCAGTGCTTCTGCCAATCCAATTTTTTTGTTGAAGCTTAATTTTTTCTAGGTAGTTTACTTGATCCAAATCATCAATTAAGCGACCTGCATATTTTGTGATTCGAAGCATCCATTGACTTTTTTCCTTTTGAACAACTGGGCTGCCACATCTTTCACATACACCATTTACAACTTCTTCGTTAGAAAGACCAACTTTGCAGCCTGTACAGAAGTTTATTGGCATAGTTGCTTTGTAAGCAAGACCATGCTTATATAACTGAATAAATATCCATTGTGTCCATTTGTAGTATTCTGGATCAGTTGTGTTAATAACTCTAGACCAGTCAAAAGAAAAGCCAATTGACTTTAGTTGCCTTGTAAAGTTTTCTATATTTTTAGCAGTAACAATTTTGGGATGAACGTGATTTTTTATTGCAAAGTTTTCGGCAGGTAAACCGAAAGCATCAAAACCTATTGGAAATAATACGTTATATCCTTCCATTCTGCGTTTTCTCGAAATTATATCCATTGCAGTGTAACTTCTAGGGTGACCTACATGAAGACCTTGTCCAGAAGGATAAGGAAATTCAATTAAGCCATACCACTTTGGTTTATCTGAATTATTTTTCGCATAAAAAGTACATTCATTTTCCCATTTAGTTTGCCATTTTTTCTCTATTTTTTTGAAATCATAAGCCATAATAATTAGTCCTTTCATTAAATTCAAATTTACTCAATAAATTATATACACAAAATGGGCGAAAGTCAAGAAAAATAAGGCTTTTAGTGATAAAAAATATTTGACATAAATATACATAAAAAGACCTTTTTTCCTATTGCAAATTGCATATTGATATAGTATAATTCGATTAAACAAAAGGCAAAGGAGGAAATTATGTCTTTAGGAATTACGGAAGAACAAAAAAATCATATTAAGGATATGATTGATAATTTAGTTTCAAGAGCTCAAAAAGCTTCAAAAGAGTACATGAAGCTTAATCAAGAACAGGTAAATAAAATAGTAAAAGCAATGTCTATGGCAGGTCTAGAACATCACATGGAACTTGCAAAGCTTGCAGTAGAAGAAACTGGAAGGGGAATTTACGAAGATAAAATTACTAAAAATATGTTTGCTACAGAGTACATTTATCATAGTATAAAATATGATAAAACAGTAGGCGTAATTAATGAAAATGAGGAGGAAGGCTACGAAGAAATTGCAGAGCCAATAGGAGTAATTGCAGGAGTAACACCTGTTACAAACCCAACTTCTACCACTATGTTTAAGGCATTAATTGCAGCCAAAACAAGAAATGTTATAATTTTTGGATTTCACCCAAGTGCTCAAAAATCAAGTACAAGGGCTGCACAAATTTTAAAGGAAGCAGCTGTAAAAGCAGGTGCACCAGAAGACTGCATATTATGGATTGAAGAACCTTCAATTCATGCAACATCAATGCTTATGAACCATCCAGGAGTAAATTTGATTTTAGCAACAGGTGGAACAAGCATGGTTAAAGCTGCGTATTCATGTGGAAAACCAGCTTTAGGAGTAGGCCCTGGAAATGTTCCTTGTTATATTGATAAAACGGCAAAATTAAAAACTTCTGTAAATGATTTGGTTCTTTCAAAATCATTTGATAATGGTATGATTTGTGCCTCTGAGCAATCGGTAATAGTAGATAAGGAAATTCACGATGAATTTGAAAAATTAATGAAAGAAGCAGGCTGCTATTTCTTAAATGAAGAAGAAACAAAAAAGCTTCGTTCATCAATGTTTGTAAAAGAAAAAAATGAAGCCCTAAATGCAGACATAGTAGGGAAAAGTCCTTATGTAATTGCAAAAGGAGCAGGAATTGAAGTTCCAAAAGACACAAAAGTGTTGGTTTTAAAAGAAAATGGAGTAGGAATTGAATACCCATTTTCAAAAGAAAAATTAAGTCCAGTTTTAGCGTATTATATTGTAGAGAATGAAGATGAGGGAATTGGTCTTGCTGAAAAATTAATTGAGTTTGGAGGAATGGGACATTCTGCAGTAATTCATTCTGAAAATAAAGAAACTATACAAAAATTTGCAAAGGCTGTAAAAGTAGGCAGAATAATGGTAAATACACCTTCAACTCATGGTGGAATTGGAGATATTTACAACACAAATATGCCATCATTAACTTTAGGATGTGGAACATTTGGAGGAAACTCAACAACAGCAAATGTTTCATCAGTAAACTTAATAAATATTAAAAGAGTTGCGAAAAGGAGAGTTAATATGCAGTGGTTTAAAGTACCAGAAAAAATATATTTTGAAGCAGGATCAATTGCTTACCTTGAAAAAATGCCAGACATATCAAGAGCTTTTATAGTAACAGATCAAGGCATGGTAAAATTAGGTTATGTAGATAAAATTTTGTATCATTTAAGAAACAGAAATCAATATGTTCATTCAGAAATATTTTCTGAGGTAGAGCCAGATCCATCGTTTGCAACAATAAAAAAAGGACTAGCTAGAATAAACGAATTTAAACCAGATGTAATTATTGCATTAGGTGGAGGAAGCCCAATAGATGCAGCAAAAGGAATGTGGTTATTTTATGAACAACCAGATGCAGACATTGAAGGAATGAAACTTAAATTTATGGACATAAGAAAACGTACGTATAAGTTCCCTAAATTAGGGGCAAAAGCGAAAATGGTAGCGATACCAACTACTTCAGGAACAGGTTCGGAAGTTACTTCATTTGCGGTAATAACTGATAAAGAAAAAAATATAAAATATCCTTTGGCAGACTATGAGTTAACACCAGATGTTGCAATAGTTGATCCAGATTTAGTAATGAGCCTTCCAAAGTCTGTTACAGCAGATACAGGAATGGACGTTTTAACACATGCTTTAGAAGCATATGTTTCAAACATGGCATCAGACTACACAGATGGACTTGCCGAAAAAGCTGCAGAACTTGTATTTAAAAATATAAGGGAAGCATATAATAATGGAGCTGCTAACAAAACAGCAAGGGAAAAAATGCACAACGCAAGTACAATTGCAGGCATGGCATTTACAAATGCCTTTTTAGGAGTTTGCCATTCAATGGCACATAAAATTGGTGCGGAATTCCATCTTCCACATGGAAGAATAAATGCAATTTTGCTACCATATGTAATTAAATATAATGGAGTAAAAAATCCAAGCAAATTAGTGTCATTCCCTAAATATGAATACTATATTGCACAAAGAAAATATGCGGATATTTCAAGAAGAATGAATTTCCCAGCATATACGGACGAAGAGGGAGTAATGTCATTAATTAAGGAAGTGCAAAAATTAAATTCTGATTTAAATATTCCAAAATCATTTAAAGATGCTGGAATAGATGAAAAAGAATGGCTTGCAAAAGTTGATGAACTTGCAGATAGAGCATTTTCAGATCAATGTACTACTGCAAATCCAAGAGTGCCACTAGTTTTAGAAATAAAACAAATATTACTAGATAGTTACTATGGAAATGAAATAATATAAAAATTAAAAGGGAGGTCAGAAAGAGGCCTCCTTATAGAGGGAAAATTGGGGAATAAAATGAAGGAAAATAAGAAAATAATAAAAAAAGTACTATTAAGTATATTAGTTGCTATAATTGTTTGCATAGCAAGTTTTGTAGTGTATGAAGCTGCAACTGTGCATAATAAGTACTATAAAGATGAAAAAAATTTACAAATACCAATATTTGTTTATCACAATTTGGTTGCAGATGAAAGTCAAATTGAATATGACTATATGCAAACAACAGCGCAAACATTTGAAAAACAAATTACAGGACTTATTAAATTAGGGTATGTTCCAATATCTTATCAAGATTTAATAGACTACTATAATGGACAAAAAGCAATTTCAAAGTGGAGCTTTTTAATTACTTTTGATGATGGATATACTGGTGTATATGATTATGCCTATGAAATAGCTAAAAAGTACAATATACCAATTACTTCATTTGCTATAGATGATTGTGTTGGAACTCCTGGATATTATACATGGGAGCAAGCAAAAGAAATGAAAAATAGCGGGCTTGTTTCAATATATTCTCATGGATTAAGCCATTTAAAATATGATGAAATTGAAGCAAATGAATTAGTAGACCAAACCAATAAAGCATATGAAAGCCTAAAACAAAATTTACAAGATGAAAATATACTTAAGGTTTTTACATACCCATATGGACTTAGCACAAATGAAGAAAGGGATGCACTTGGAAAGCAAGGGTATATACAAAATTTAACAGACAATAGAATTAATTTAAGCAATAAATTAGATTTAACAGGACTTCATAGGAGTTATCCGTTAAATAATTCAGTATTTAAAATTTTGCTTAAAATTCAATATAGAGTCTTAAAATATGAATAGCAATATGGAGAAAATTATATGAAAATAGGAATAGACTTAGACGGAGTAGTGTTTGACTCAGAAAAAGAATTTAGAATTTTATCAGAAATTTACGATATGAAGGAGCTTAAGCAAAACAGCAAATTAGATAATAGAGAGGTTTCCTTTCAAAGAAGATTTGACTGGACAGATGAACAAAGTGAAGAATTTTTTAATAAAAATATTAAATGGATAATAGAAAATGCAAATGTTATGCCAGGAGCCAAAAGAGTCTTAAAAATGTTAAAAGATGAAGGAAACGAGCTAATTGTAATTACTGCAAGAGGTGGAAAAGATGAAGAAATAATAGACATTTCACAAAATAAGATAAAAGAAAACGGCATGGATATTTTTGACAAATATTTTTATGCAGTAAAAAATAAAGCAGAAATTTGTAGAAATGAAGGAATTGATGTAATGATAGATGATACAACTCAAAATTGCATTGATATTTCAAATGAAGGAATAAAAACTTTATACTTTAGAGATGGGGCTAGTTTTGAGCTTGCAGAAAGCAATTTGATAAAAACTGTTTACAATTGGGGAGAGGTTTACAGAGAATTAGGAAAAAGAGATTAATGTATTTTGCAAATAAAATTCTTTTAAAGAAAGTATTGACTTAGAGCTAACTCAAAGTGATATATATTATAATATAAAATTGTAAGGAGAAATTTTTATGGAAAAGCAAACAGCAGGAAGAAAAAATTAGAAAATTTAGCACCTAAATTTGCACAGCTAAATGATGATGTATTATTTGGAGAAGTGTGGTCTAGAGAAGACAAACTTTCATTAAGAGATAGAAGTATGATAACAATTGCAGCATTAATGGCGCAAGGTTTATTTCCACAGCTAAAATCACATTTTATTTTAGGAAAAAACATGGGATCACTAAAGCTGAAGCTGTAGAAATTGTAACTCAATTAGCATTTTATAGCGGATGGCCAAAAGCATGGAGTGCACTTGCCTTAATAGAGGAAGTATATGGTGAAGAGCATGGAAATGAAGAACACAGTGGAGCGTTTGGAATGGGAGAGTCAAACACGGCATATGCCCAATACTTTACAGGAAATTCGTATTTAAAGCCACTTGCTAAAACAGATAATGTTTTTGTTGAAATGTAACATTTGAGCCAGGTTGCAGAAACAACTGGCACATCCATTGCGTTTCAAAAAACGGTGGCCAAATTTTAATTTGCTCATAAAGCAAAGGTATTTAGATTAAGTATTACCAACAAAACCAGAAGTGGCAAGGAATTGAACGTTCCTTGATTTTTTTGTGTGAATAACCTTCCGGCTATGCCGGAGGATTTTTATTTTGTTCTTAATTCTTCTGTTATTATAATATTCTATATATTCAATTATATCATTTTCTAATTCTTCTATATTTTTATACTCT
>CAKPOC010000043.1 GCA_934169535.1 uncultured Clostridia bacterium
ATGTTCATACTTAACTCATAGCCAATACGGAAGAAATGGAAAAGAAATAACAATAAATAATTACTATAAAGATAATATAAATTATGCAAGATTAACAGGCTTTAGTACAGGCTTAATCATTAACGGCCTAACAAAAGATGCAAGTAATACAGCAAATTTATATAATGGTTCAAACGGAATGTTATCAAGTACAACAGGAAATCTTTACGGTATATACGACATAAGCGGTGGAACCTGGGAATACGTATCAGGAATATATAGTAGATATGGAAATTCAGACTTAAGTGCATTGTACAGTGACGTAAAATATACGTTAAACGGAAATACATTAAGTAAACTACCAGATAATAACGATAGTACAAAATATGTAACAGTGTATCCAACAAGTGATATAGGAACAGAAGATGCTAACATATCACTACATTACAATAAAGGTGATTGGAAAGATATGTACGGAGATGCAATATGGGAAACATCAGAAGGAGAGTTACCTAGAAACAATGGTTCGTGGAACAACGATCTCGCAGACTACGAGGGCCACACTGTTTCTGCCGAGCCCGCGTTCGTACGTGGTGGCATTTTTTTGTGGGCTGTGACGGGTGCCGGCTCGTTTGCCTTTGATGACGATTACGGCGGAGTTAACAATTACTTACGGTTACCGCGTCGTTTTAGTTTGCGAGTAGGAGCTACATGATACACTATCATAAAACAAAATAATTAGAAAATTTGTTTTGACTTTTATAAAAAAATGTTGTAAAATATAGAAAGTAAATTAAATGGTCGCGTACTGCAACACCGAAAGGTAGCATACGAGGAAAGTCCGGGCTCCACAGAGCAATAATGCTGGATAACGTCCAGTGAGGGAAACCTTAAGGAAAGTGCAACAGAAAATAACCGCCAATTTAATTGGTAAGGATGAAAAGGCGAGGCAAGAGCTCACCGCTTCTATGGTGACATAGAGGGCCAGTGCAAACCCCATTTGGAGCAACACCGAATATAGGAAGGTTAAGACTGCTCGTCGTCTTCCCCTTGGTGGCTTGAGGCATATAGTAATATGTGTACTAGATAAATGACCATTCTAGACAGAACCCGGCTTATAGGTTTACTTTAATATTTGCTATTATATTACTAATTTCATATCCTCAGGAAGTGGAGCCACAAACTCTACTTTCTGATTTTTTATTGGATGTAAAAAGGAAACTTTGTAAGAATGCAACGCTTGTCTAGAAATTAAATGACTTTCATGACCATACAAAGTATCACCTAAAATAGGGTGCCCAATATATGCCATATGAACACGTATTTGATGGGTTCTACCAGTTTCTAAATTAATCAATAATTCTGTATAATTCTTAAATTTATTAATTACGGTATAATTAGTGATTGCTTTTTGCCCATCAGAGGCAACTGTACGCTCAATTATACTTCCGTTTTTTCTTCCAATTGGAGCATTTATAGTGCCAACATTATTTGCAAACAAACCTTCACAAATAGCAATATACTCTTTTTTAAATATTCCTTCTTGCATTTGTCTAGAAAGAATGCTATGCACATATTCATTTTTAGCAAAAATTACGAGCCCAGAAGTGTTTATATCGAGTCTATTTACAGGTCTAATTTTTCTTTTAAAATTAATACTGTCAAAATAAAACTTCAAACCATTAGCAATAGTATCCGAAAAATGTCTCATAGTAGGGTGAGTAGAAATTCCAGCTGGTTTATTTAAAATAATAAAGCATTCGTCTTCATAAATTATATCTAAATTCATTTTTGTAGGGACAATATTTTCCGCTTCTTCTTCAAAATCCAAATTAACAGTAACAACATCATTAGGCTTTAATTCATAGTCTAAATATGTATTATTTCCATTAACAAATATTTGTTTGCTACGTTTTAGCTTTAAGCGTAGTATATATGAAATTTTAAATTTATTATCAAGAACTTGCCTTAAAGTTCTAAAGTTATCATTTTCAATTTTAGTATATTTTAGTATCATAATTAAAACCTTCCCCAAACATTATATAAAGAAGTTTCAAAAAATGCAAGAAAGTCTTGTACTTTTGCGTTTTTCAATATATAATGTAAAAGGCAAAGGCCTAGAATAAATAGGAGGAAAGATAAATGACTTTTATTGAAAAAATGATAGAGAAGTCTAAACAAAATATAAAAACAATAGTACTACCAGAATCCGAAGATATAAGAGTTTTACAAGCAACAGAAAAAATACTAAACGCAGGTTTTGCAAACATAATTTTAATAGGAAATCCCGAAAAAATTCAAGAACTTGCAAGTCAAAACAAAATAAACTTAAACGGTTGCAACATTATAAACAATCAAACTTCAGATAAGCTTAGTAAGTATTCAAATGATCTTTATGAGCTACGTAAAAATAAAGGAATGACATTAGATTCAGCAAAAGAAATTTTAAAAACAAACAGCAGATATTTTGCAACTATGATGGTAAAGGAAGGTGACGCAGATGGCTTTGTATCAGGAGCTGCAAACCCTACCTCAGACACACTAAGGCCAGCCCTTCAAATATTAAAAACTGCACCAGGCACAAAACTTGTATCAGCATTTTTTGTTATGGTATCTCCAGATAGAACATTAGGTGAAGACGGGGTATTTGTATTTGGCGATTGCGGATTAAATGAATATCCAGATAGCGAAGCTTTATCAGAAATTGCAATATCTTCTAGTAAAAGTTTTGAAGAATTAATTGAAAAAGAACCTAAAGTTGCAATGCTTTCATATTCTACTTTAGGAAGTGCGCACTCGCCACTTACCGAAAAAGTAATAGAAGCAACTAAATTATTACAAGCTAAAGCACAAAACTTAAAAGCTGAAGGAGAACTACAACTAGATGCAGCTATAATTCCAGATGTAGCAGCACTAAAAGCTCCAAACAGCAAAGTTGCAGGTCATGCAAATGTACTTATATTTCCAGACCTAGATGCAGGAAATATAGGATACAAACTAGTTCAAAGGTTTGGAAAGGCAGAAGCGTACGGCCCACTTTTGCAGGGAATTGCAAAACCTGTTAATGACTTATCAAGAGGTTGCACAGCAGAAGATATAGTAGGAGTTGTAGCAATTACTTGCGTACAAGCACAAAACGCATAAAAGAAAGGAAAAATTATATATGAAAATATTAGTATTAAATTGTGGAAGTTCATCTTTAAAATACCAATTAATTGATATGGACAATGAACATTTACTTGCTAAAGGATATTTTGAAAAAATAGGACATTATGATTCTTTTTTAACACATAAAGTAAATGGTCAAAAGTATAAATATGACACAATAGCAAGAGATCACCTAGACGCAATAAAATTTGTTTTGAATCAACTAACTGATGAAAAATATCCAGTAATAAAAAGCTTAGATGAAATTACCGCAATAGGGCACAGAGTGGTACATGGAGGCGAAAAGTTTAAAGAAGCTTGCATAATAAATGATGAAGTAAAAAAAGGAATAGAAGACGCAATAAAATTTGCACCACTTCACAATCCAGCACATTTACAAGGAATAGTTGCCTGCGAAGAAATTTTACCAGGAAAACCTAATATAGCAGTATTTGATACAGCGTTTCATCAAACTATGGAAAAAGAACAATATTTATACCCAATACCATATGAATACTACGAAAAATATGGAATAAGAAAATATGGTTTTCATGGTACATCTCATAAATATGTAGCACAAAGAATAGCAAAGCTTCTAAATAAAGACATAAATAACTTAAAAATTATAAATTGTCATATAGGTCAAGGTGCAAGCATTTGTGCAATTAAAAATGGCAAAAGTGTAGATACAACCATGGGACTTACACCTCTTGGAGGAGTTGCAATGGGAACTAGAAGCGGAGATTTAGACCCTTCTGTTGTTACATTTATAATGGAAAAAGAAGGCTTAAATTCCGCACAAATGGAGCACATCTTAAATAAAAAATCAGGACTATATGCGCTATCAGGCTTCTCAGGAGATAATAGGGACATTGAAAGGGGAATAGAGCAGGGAGATGAACGTTCTATTTCAAGCTTAAAAGAGTATGACTATATAATTGCTCAATATATTGCCAAAATGGCAGTTGCAATGAATGGAGTAGATGTAATAACATTTACTGCAGGAGTTGGCGAAAAAGGTCCAATTTCCCGTGAGGATATTTGCAGTCATTTAGGATTTATGGGAGTAGAAATAGATAAATTCAAAAATGATGGAAGCAAAAACGAAGAAAAAGAAATTTCTAGCGAAAATTCAAAAGTAAAAGTGTGGATAGTTCCAACTAATGAGGAACTTATGATTGCTAGAGAAACAGCAAATCTTGTTAGATAAGAAAGGAAGATAAAAATGAAAATATTAGTATTAAACTGCGGAAGCTCATCTTTAAAATACCAATTAATAAATATGGAAACAGAAGAGGTTATGGCCAAAGGAACATATGAAAGGATTGGCGAACAATCTTTTGTAACACATAAGGTAAACGGCGAAAAAATTAGAATAGAAAAACCAGTAAAAAATCATAAAGAAGCTATAGATGTTGTAATAGACTTATTACTAGACGAAAAATACAACACTATAAAGTCATTAACTGAAATAGATGGAATAGGACATAGAGTAGTTCAAGGTGCGGACAAATTTGATTCTTCTGTTATAATAGATGAAGAAGCAATCAAGAAGATAGACGAATGCGCAGAACTTGCACCAGTTCATAATAAAGCTGCTATTGTAGGAATACGTGCAGCAATGGAATCAATGCCAGGAAAACCAAATGTAGCAGTATTTGATACAGTATTCCATCATACAATACCTGAAAAAGCATATATGTACCCAATACCATATGAATACTATGAAAAATATGGAATAAGAAAATACGGATTCCATGGTACATCTCATAAATATGTATCTAGACGAGTTGCAGATTTACTTGGAAAAGATGTTAAAGACCTAAAAACAGTAGTATGCCATTTAGGACAAGGTGCTAGCTTATGTGCTGTTAAAAACGGAGAAAGTGTAGACACAACTATGGGGCTTACTCCTCTTGGCGGAATTCCTATGTGCGCAAGAAGCGGAGATCTAGATCCTTCTGTTGTTACATATTTATTAAAGAAAACAGGGCTTACTCCAGATGAACTAGAGTTAGCACTTAATAAAAAATCTGGTATACTTGGAATTTCAGGAGTTTCTGCAGACTTTAGAGATATAGAGGCAGAAGCTGCAAATGGAAATAAGCGTGCTAACCTTGCAATAGATGTATATGCTTACAGAGTTGCTCAATTTATAGCAAGCTATATAGTTTCTTTAGGCGGCCTTGATGTTATAGCATTTACTGCTGGAATTGGAGAAAACCAATTCTTAGCAAGAAAAAGAATATGTGATAACTTAAAATGCTTTGGCGTTGAAATAGATACAGAAAAAAATAATGAGTTCAGAGATGAAGGAAGAATATCATTAAAAAATTCAAAAGTAGAAGTTTGGGTTGTTCCTACAAATGAAGAGCTTATGATTGCAAAAGAAACAGAAGATTTAATTAAATAGCAAAAGCTTTACATAATTCATATAATATAATAAAAATTGGAAATTTAATAGTTTCCAATTTTATTATTGCCAAAAGGAGGCTATTTACTTATATGAATTTAAAGGATAAAAATATAGGCTTTATTTTTACTGGTTCATTTTGTACTTTTTCTAAAACAATAGAAGAACTAAAAAAACTTAAAAATACAGGAGCAAACATAATTCCAATAATGTCATACCACTCGTACACTATGGACACTAAATTTGGAAAAGCGGAAAACTTTATAAAGCAGATAGAGGAGATAACTGGAAATAAGATAATTCATACGATTCAAGAAGCGGAACCAATAGGCCCTAAAAAGATGACAGATATAATGGTTGTTGCACCTGCATCAGGAAATGTAATGGCAAAACTTGCAAACGGAATAAATGATGATACATCAACAATGGCAGTTAAGTCACATTTAAGAAATGGAAGACCAGTGGTTATTGCAATTTCTACAAATGACGCGATGAGCGGAAGTGCAGAAAATATTGGGAAACTTTTAAATAGAAGAAATTACTATTTTGTACCTTTTAGACAGGATAACCCAATAACAAAGCCAACTTCTCTAGTATTTGCTCCAAACCTAATTATAAAAACAATAGAACTTGCTTTGGATAATGAACAAATTCAACCAATATTAGTATAAAATAAGTCCCTAGCTTTTTTACTAGGGACGGTAATTTAATTTTTTCCAAAATCAGATAGAGGGTTTGCTTTTACAGCATTTCTAACTTGTTCATTTTCTACGTGGGTATAAATTTGAGTAGTAGAAATACTTTCATGACCTAAAAGCTCTTGAAGCGCTCTAATATCTACTTGGCCATATTGATACATAAGGGTTGCTGCTGTATGACGAAGCTTATGCACAGAATATTTTCTAGTGTCCAGACCTGCTTTTTTAAGTTCAAGCTTTACAATGTGCTGAACTGTGCGAGTGCTAATTCGTTCTAGCCTTTCACTTAAAAATAAGGCGTCTTGATAAGGTTCTTTTATTTTAGATTTAGGAGGGCGAACTCCCAAGTAAGCCTTTATGGCACTTATGCAAGATTCATTAAAGTATATTGTTCTTTCTTTGTTACCTTTACCAATAACGGTCATTTTATTTTCGGTAAAATCAATATTTGAAATATTTATTCCAACAAGCTCAGACAAACGAATACCACAGTTTAAAAATATGGTAATAATTGCAAAGTCGCGTTCTTTATTTCTATCCTTTTCGTCTGTTTCAATTGAAGTTAAAAGTTTTTTGCTTTCAGCAAGAGACAAATATTTTGGCAATCTTTTTTCGCGTTTAGGTGTTTCAATTTCAAGAGATGGATTATTATCGATAATTTTTTTTCTGTATAAAAATTTAAAGAAAATTCTTATAGTTGAAGCCTTTCTTGAAATTGTTGCAGGCTTACTTGAATATGTGTTTGACATATAAAAAAGATAAGACTGAATATCATCTTCAGTTACACTGTTTAACGCACTTTCTGGGAAATCATGAATTTCAATTTCATCAAAGCTTTTTTTATCAGTCATTTTTTTCTTATATGAAATATATTTCAAAAATCTAATCAAGTCATAATTATATTCTTTAACAGAATTAGGTGACTTATTTAAAGTGACAGCTTGGTAGTCTAAAAATTTATTTAAAAACATTGGGTTTCTTTCGACATCAATCATCTGTATTACTCCTTTTTCAATGTATAATATATCAAAACCAAACACAAATTTCAAGCCCGATTATCTGCACAATGTTTGTAAAAATGTATCCTCTAAAACGCTCATAGGCCTAGGAATATAGAGTAATAAAACAAACAAAAAAGTGCAAAAAAAACTTGAAAATTTTCAAAAAATAATATATAATAATAAGGATTTATGAAAAGAGGTAAGAAATGGATAAATATTATTTTACATCTGAAAGTGTAACAGAAGGACACCCAGATAAACTATGTGATTATATATCAGACAGCATTTTAGATGAATGCTTAAAACAGGACGAAAATTCAAGAGTAGCAGTAGAAACTTTTGCCTATAACAATAACATAACAGTTGCAGGGCAAATTACTACAAAAGCAGTTTTTGACATCGAAAATTTAGTAAGGCAAGTTATTAAAGAAGTGGGCTTTGATAATAGCAGCACTGATATGGATTACAGAACTTGCAAAATCACAATAGATATTAACAAACAAAGCCCAGATATTGCGATGGGAGTTGACACTGGTGGCGCAGGCGACCAGGGTATTATGTTTGGATTTGCATGTAATGAAACAAAAAATTATATGCCGTTTTGCATTTATATGGCTCATGAGCTTGCTAAAAAGTTAACCGAGGCACGTAAGCAAGGAATTATTCCATATTTAAGACCTGACGGAAAAACTCAAGTAACTGCAGAATATGTAAATGAAAAGCCAAAAAGAATTGAAACAATTTTAATTTCTACACAACATTTAGAAAGTGTAACAAACGAGCAGCTAAAGGCGGACATAACCGAGAAGGTCATAAAAGCAGTTGTACCAGCTGATATGATTGATGAAAACACAAAAATTTATATTAATCCAACAGGAAGGTTTGTAATAGGAGGACCTCTTGGTGATACTGGATTAACTGGTAGAAAAATAATTGTAGATACCTATGGCGGATATGCAAGGCATGGTGGAGGCTGTTTCTCTGGCAAAGATGCAAGCAAAGTAGATAGATCTGCAGCATATATGTTAAGACACATTGCTAAAAATATTATCGCAAATGGATATGCAGAAAAATGCGAAATTCAAGTAGCTTATGCAATAGGAATGAAAGAACCACTTTCAATATATGTTAATACATTTGGAACTGGCAAAATTTCAGATGAAGAAATATTAAAAATAATAACTGAACATTTTGATTTAACACCTGACGGAATAATAAATTATTTAGATCTAAAAAAACCAATTTTTAAGCAAACAACAAATTATGGACATTTTGGAAAAGAAAATTTACCTTGGGAAAGAATCATAAAAATATAACTAATAAACCTGAAAGTTTCAAATGCTTTCGGGTTATCTTAATCAAAAAAATAAAGGAGAAAAAATGGAACAAGAAAACATATTAGGAAAAGAAAAAATAGGAAAATTAATATTAAAATTTTCAATACCATGTATAATATCAATGCTTGTAAACGCATTATATAACATAGTAGATCAAATATTTATAGGACAGGGAGTAGGTTACCTAGGAAATGGTGCAACAAATGTAGTTTTCCCACTTGTGATGATAGGCCTTGCATTTTCGCTTATGATAGGTGATGGAGCTTCTGCTTATTTAAGTTTAAAACTTGGTGAGAAAAAGAAAAAAGAAGCAGAAAAGGGGATAGGTAATGCAATTTTACTTTCTGCAATAATATCAGTACTATTTACTATAGTAACTTTAATATTCTTGCCACAACTTTTAAATCTTTTTGGATGTACAGATAATCTAAGAAGCTTTGCAATAGCTTATGGAAAAATCATAGCAATAGGATTTCCATTTTCAATGATAGGAACAACACTAAACTCAATAATTAGAGCAGATGGAAGCCCTAAATTTGCAATGGTAAGTATGGTTTCAGGTGCTATATTAAACACAATTTTAGACCCAATATTCATATTTGTTTTTCATAAAGGAGTAGAGGGCGCTGCAGTAGCAACTGTAATAAGCCAAATACTAACATTTATATTAAACGTTTATTACATAAAGAAATTTAAAACAATAACTTTAAGTAAAGATAGCTTTAAATTAAATGAAAGTGTTTGCAAAAAAGTTTCAGCTTTAGGAATAAGCAGTTTCATTACTCAAATGAGTATAGTATGTGTTATGACTGTTGAAAATAATCTTCTTGGAAGATATGGCGCAAATAGCAAATTTGGTTCTGAAATTCCAATTACTGTTTTAGGAATTGTTATGAAAATTAATCAAATTTTAAATAGCATAATAATAGGAATTGCAGCTGGAAGTCAGCCTATACTTGGATATAATTACGGTGCAAAGAAATTTGATAGAGTAAAACGAACTTTAAAAATAGTATTAAGTTCAAGTGTTGTAATAAGCACTATAGCATTTGTATTATTCCAAACAATACCAGACAAATTAATTTTAATATTTGGTAGTGGTGACGTAAATTATATGGAATTTGCATGTTTAGCATTTAGAACATATCTATTACTTTGCATATTTAATGGAGTACAAATCCCTTCAGGAATATTCTTCCAAGCCATTGGGAAAAGCACAAAAAGTGCAATTTTATCATTATCAAGGCAAATTGTTATTTTAATTCCTTCAATGATAATATTAAGTAAATTCTATGGAGTTATGGGAGTGCTTACTGCAGGACCTGTGGCAGATGGACTTGCATTTATACTTGCTATAATTTTCTTAGCAAAAGAAGTTAAAAACTTAAAAAATAGTGATACTGCAGAAAAAATTCAAACAAATGCTACTGCAGAGAAATCAGCCTCAGAAAACAGAATAATTATAACAATTGCAAGAGAATATGGATCTGGCGGTAGATACATTGGAAAGCTTGTAGCTCAAAAACTTGGAATAAAATTATATGACAAAGAAATTATTGAAGATATGGCAAAAACTACGGGTCTTTCAGAGGAATACATAAAAGAAAACGAAGAAAAAAGAAATACTTTAGATGTATTTAATAATGGATATTATACAGGGCTAAATAATGCAGACGAACTATTTGTAGAAGAATCAAATTTTATAAAAGATATTGCTTCAAAAAATTCATGTGTAATAGTTGGTAGATGTGCAGATTCAATATTAAAAGATGAAAAAGTTTTAAAGGTATTTGTAACAAATAGTATGGAAAATAAAATTGAAAGAGCTACTACATTTTATGGTTTAGATGCTAAAAATGCCGAAAAAGAAATTACAAGAATAAACAAATTAAGAGCAAATCATTATAAGTATTATACAGATAAAGAATGGAAAAATCCTTCTAATTACGATATATGTATTAATAGTGATGCTTTAGGAATTGAAAATGCAACAGATTTAATTTGCAATTTAGCACAAAAATAATGATAAATCAATTAAAATATATGATACTAGAAAAATAGCAGTTTTATTTTACTGCTATTTTTGCATTTCACGATAATTATTTCCCCATAAAAATAGAAAGTGAATTTTTAAAAGAAGAAAACAAAGTAATATGAGAAAAAATAAATATAAAAAGTATATACAAAAAATATATTAAGTGATACAATTTTATAAAATATAAAAAAAGGAGATACATAGAAA
>CAKPOC010000044.1 GCA_934169535.1 uncultured Clostridia bacterium
ATGCAATGCTAACCTTTCATGAAGTATATGCGTCTTCTGCTTGTGAGCTTGTAACAGAACTTATAGAATATTCAGAGCAAGAAATGAAATTAACTACAGAAGAGGTAGAAGCTTTATATGCAGGAATAATGATGGATACAAAAAACTTTACATTTAAAACAGGTGTAAGAACATTTGAAGCAGCAGCATATTTAAGAAAATGTGGAGTTGATATAATAAAGGTAAAAAAATGGTTCCAAAGTGATTTAGAAACATATAATAAAATCTCCGAAATAGTAGCAAATTCTGAAATAATAGACGAAAATATTGCAGTTGCAATTTATGACAAAGAAGACCAAGACACAAATATAATTTGTGCAAAAGCAGCTGATGAATTATTAACAATAAGTAATATAACAGCTTCTTTTGTAATAGGTAAAAATGGAGAAAAAGTTTATATTAGCGGTAGATCAATTGGAGATATAAATGTTCAATTAATATTAGAAAAATTAGGTGGCGGAGGTCACATTACAGTAGCTGGAGCTCAGCTAGAAGGAATGACAAAAGAAGAAGTAAAGCAAGAGTTAATAATTAGAATTAATGAATATTTTGCAGAAATATCATAATCAAAAGAGGAAAATAGCAAAAGTTTAAGTATTGCTATTTCCTATGTTTTAGAGTAAAATATTAATACAGTAGTTAAGGAGGAAAATATTTAATTATGAAAGTAATATTATTAGCAGATATAAAAGGTGTAGGTAAAAAGGATCAAGTAATGGAAGCTTCAGATGGATACGCAAGAAATTATTTATTACCAAAAAAATTAGCAGTTGAAGCAAATACAGAAAATATGTCAAAATTAAAATCTAGAAATGAATCAAAACAATTTAAGAAAGATACAGAAAAGGCAAAAGCAGAAGAAATTGCTAAAAAATTAAAAGGAATAATGCTTAAAGTTCAAGTAAAAGCAGGCGAAAACGGAAAAATATTTGGAGGAGTTACTGCAAAAGAAATTTCTGAAGGGTTAAAAAAACAGTACAATATAGAAGTAGATAAAAAGAAAATAATGCTAAATGAAACAATAAAAACAATTGGAACATTTACAATTGATATTAAGCTATATGAAGGAGTAATAGGCAAACTAAAAATAGACATAATAGCATCTTAAAAAGAAGGGAAACAAAAAATGGAGCTAGGAAAAATTCCACCACAGGATATAGAAGCAGAGCAAGCTGTAATAGGTAGTATGCTAACAGACCAAGAAGCGGTAACATCTGCAGTAGAAACATTAAAACCAGATGATTTTTACAGAGAAGACAATAAAATAATATATTCTGCATTATTAAATTTGTATAATAAAGCGCAACCAATAGATATTATAACATTAAAATCAGAGCTTTCGTCAATGGGAAAATTAGATGCAGTAGGTGGCCTAGAATATATAGCTGAACTTCCAGAAAAAGTACCTACTACATCAAATGTAGATAGATATATTAAAATTGTCGAAGAAAAAGCGATGCTAAGGAATTTAATAAAAGCAGGAAATGACATAATAGATTTAGGTTATGAACAAACTGATGAAGTTGAAGATATAATGGACGAAGCTGAAAAGAAAATTTTTAATGTTGTTCAAAAAAAAGATCAAAATATTGGCTTTACTTCAATTTCAGATGTACTAGTAGAATCATTTACAAAGCTTGAAGAACTTTATAATAGTAAGCAAACAATAACGGGAATTCCAACAGGTTTTACCGACTTAGACAGAAAAACAGCAGGACTTCACGGATCAGAACTAATACTAGTTGCTGCAAGACCTGCTATGGGTAAATCTGCATTTGCATTAAACATAGGAACATATGCTGCAACAAAAGCAAAAGTACCTGTTGCAATATTCAACCTAGAAATGTCTAAGGACCAGCTTGCAAACAGAATTTTATGTAGTGAAGCATTAGTAGATAGTAATCACGTAAAAACAGGAGAGCTCACAGATGAAGAACTTGCAAAACTTGCTGAGACATCAGGAGAGCTTGCGCAAGCACCAATATACATATGTGATACGCCGGGAATTTCAGTAATGGAAATAAGAGCAAGATGTAGGAAGCTAAAGCTAGAAAAAAATATAGGTTTAATAATAATAGATTATTTGCAGTTAATTCAAGGAAGTGCAAAAAATGCGAATAACAGGGTTCAAGAAATTGCGGAAATAAGTAGATCATTAAAAATTTTAGCAAAAGAATTAGATGTTCCAGTAATTGCTTTATCACAGCTATCAAGAGCTGTTGAATCAAGAGATGATCACAGACCAATGCTTTCAGATTTACGTGAATCTGGATCTATCGAGCAGGACGCAGATATAGTAATGTTCTTATACAGGGATGATTACTATAATCCAGAAGATTCAAAGAAGAAAAATATAGCAGAAGTAATTATAGCAAAACAAAGAGCTGGTGAAACAGGAACAGTAGAACTTGCATGGGTAGGACAATATACTAAGTTTGGAAATCTTGCAAAATTTAATGGACAAGAATAAGGAGATAGAAAATTGCTACTAGCAAAAATAGAAAATACAATAAAAAAATATAATTTAATTAAGCCACACGATATTATCGTTGTGGCTGTTTCTGGTGGGCCGGATTCTATGTGCTTACTAGATTCTCTACTAAAATTAAAGAAAAAATTACAAATAGATGAAATAGCAGTAGCTCATTTAAATCATATGTTAAGAGATGAGGCTACGAGCGAAACGCAATATGTAGAAGAATATTGTAAAAAGAATAACATAAAGTTTTTTTGCAAATATGTAGACATAAATAAAATTTCTAAAACTTGCAAAATAGGAACTGAAGAAGCGGGAAGAATAGAAAGATATGCTTTTTTTGACGAAGTAGTAAAAGAAGTAAATGCAAATAAAATTGCAATAGCACATAATAAAAAGGACAATTGCGAAACAGTTCTTATGCACATGATGAGAGGAAGCGGACTTGCAGGTCTTAGTGGAATAAAGCCTTTTAGCCAAAATTATATAAGACCGCTTATAGATTGCTCAAGAGATGAAATTGAAAAATATTGTGAAGAAAACAAATTAAACCCTAAATTTGATAAATCAAATAATGACAATACATACACTAGAAATCGAATAAGAAATGAGCTAATTCCATATATAGAAAAAGAGTTTAATCCTAATATAGTGGACACTCTAAAAAGACTTTCTGAAGTTGTGCAAGACACAGAAGAATATATGAAGAAGATTACCAATAATGCAATACAGAGTATTGTAATTGAAAAAAATGAAAATAATATAGTAGCAGATTTAAAAAAATTTAATAGTTTAGAAAAAATAATAAAATCTAGAATTATATTAGAGTTTTCAAATAGTTTGCTTCGAACAACTAAGGGGATAGAAAAAGTAAACATAGAAGATATTATAAAATTATGTTCTAATAATATAGGAAATAAATTCATAATGCCTAATAAAAATTTTAAAGTATTAGTGAATAACGGGAAAATTTATTTTGGAAAATCTAATTTGAAATAATTAAAAAGTATTGAATTTAGTATAATTCTATGATATATTTTCAGGTAGCAAAAATATAGCAAGCAATGACAAAGGAGGAAATATTTTGAAAAAAAGTATAAAAACATTAGCGGTATGGCTAATAATAGGAATAATATTGGTAGTGTCAATTTCAGCAATTTATGATAATATGAACACAAAACTTGCATATTCAGAGTTGGTTTCAAAAATAGAGGCTGGAAATGTAGAAGAAATTGCAATTAATGCAAGTGGAACATCTGCAATTGTAAAAGTTAAAAATGATAATATAGAAAAGCAGGTAAACATTCCAAGTGTGGAAAGTTTAATGAACAATGTAGAAACACAAATGAAAGATGGTTCAATAAAAGTAACACAAGAATCTGAATCTTTATGGTCAGTTGCATTAACATTTTTAACACCTATAGGTATTGCAATTATATTCTTTATATTCTGGTTCTTTATAATGGGTGGAGTTGCAAATAGTCAAGGCGGAAATAAAACAATGACTTTTGGAAAAAGTAAGGCAAGAGTACTAAACCCAACAGATAAAAACAAAGTTACATTTGATGATGTAGCAGGTGTTGATGAGGAAAAAGAAGAATTAGAAGAAATTGTAGAATTCTTAAAAAATCCTAATAAATTCACAGAGATGGGAGCTCATATTCCAAAGGGAGTATTATTAGTAGGTCAACCAGGAACAGGAAAAACACTTCTTGCAAAAGCTGTTGCAGGAGAAGCGGGAGTGCCATTCTTCATAATAAGTGGTTCAGACTTTGTTGAAATGTTCGTTGGTGTTGGTGCATCAAGAGTTAGAGACTTATTTGAAGAAGCAAAAAAGAAAGCTCCTTGCATAGTATTTATAGATGAAATAGATGCAGTAGGACGTCAAAGAGGTGCTGGCCTTGGTGGAGGTCATGATGAAAGAGAGCAAACATTAAATCAACTATTAGTTGAAATGGATGGATTTGCTGCAAACGAAGGTGTTATAGTTTTAGCAGCTACTAACAGACCAGATGTGTTAGATAAAGCATTATTAAGACCTGGAAGATTTGACAGACAAATAGTAGTAGGACTTCCAGATGTAAAAGCAAGAGAACAAATACTAGAAGTTCATTCAAGAAAGAAAAAGCTTGCAGATGACGTAAACTTAAAAATAATAGCAAGAAATACTGCAGGATTTTCTGGTGCAGACCTAGAAAATGTTTTAAACGAAGCAGCATTATTAGCAGCTCGTAGAAACTTAAAAGAAATAACAGAAAGAGAAATAGAAGATGCCATGGTTAAAGTAACTATGGGACCAGAAAAAACAACAAGAGTAAGAAGTGAAAAAGAAAAACGTTTAGTAGCTTACCACGAAGCAGGTCATGCTGTAGTTAGCAGATTTTTACCTACACAAGATGCTGTTCATGAAATATCAATTGTTCCTAGAGGTATGGCTGGAGGTTACACAATGTATCAACCGACAGAAGATAAATCATTTATGTCAAGAACAGAAATGATAGAGCAAATAATATCACTTTTAGGTGGAAGAGCTTCAGAAGCACTTATATTAGATGATATTTCTACAGGTGCAAGCAATGATATAGAAAGAGCAACAAAAATTGCAAAATCTATGGTAACAAAATATGGAATGAGTTCAAAACTTGGAACAATAACACTTGGATCTTCACAAGAAGAAGTTTTTTTAGGTAGAGATTTTGCACAAGAGAAAACTTATTCAGAAGCAACAGCAGCTTTAATAGACGAAGAAATGAAAAAAATAATTGATGGCTGCTACAATAGAGCAATTCAAATTTTAAGAGAAAACGAATCAAAACTTCATAGTGTAGCAAAAGTTTTACTTGAAAAAGAAAAAATAACAGGAGAAGAATTCGAGGCAATTTTTACAACAGAGCAATAAATTCTTAAATTACCACGATAGGAAGGAATAAAAGTGATACTAATTATAATTATTATATTAATATTTATAATAATTTCATTAATTGCATTTTCAATTATGCAATTACAAATTGCGGGTATAGAGGTAAAAGACTTTTGGTCATTTATAAAAGCAAATGAAAGTCTAGACAAATTATACATTTTTTCAAAAAAATATAATAAAATGTCACCTCAAGAAAAAGTAATATTTTTACTTGAAACAGAAAAAATGTCAAACGCATTTGAAAAAATTCCTGAAATGGTGTGGGAAGATGAATATTCAAAATATAGAGATATAATGGATGTTTATAGAGAAATAAAAGTAGAACGTTGGAAAGAAAATTCAAAAAAATAAAAATAAAAACACAAAAGTCTAAGAGATTTTTGTGTTTTTATTTTGTCCTTCAGAATTATCAGAAGAATCATCTGAATTGTTATCATTAAATTTAAAAATATCATTTGGAGTACAATCAAGCAAATTACACAATTTTTCAATAGTTCCAAATTTTATTCCACTTGTTTTATTTTCTATCATATCCGAAACTGTCTTGTAATCACTGTGCATATTTTGAACTAACCAATATTTTGTTTTATTACGTTTTTTTAGCATTTCTTTTACATTTAAATGTAACATAGGCTCCTCCAAGTATAAAAATTTACATACATTATATAAAAAAATTTTATAAAAAATAACTAGGATATGCCTTGACTAAGTTACAACCATATACTATAATTTTAACTAGATAAAAAATTATATATAGAAAAATTTTCTCTTAAGTAAAATAAACACAATTGAATAAATCTTCTAACATTTGGAGAAAATGTAGTAAACAACGGAGGAAAAAATATGAAAATGAGTTTTAGAAAAGAAAATAGTGGCATTACTCTTGTTGCGCTTGTAGTGACTATCGTGGTATTACTAATTCTAGCAGGTGTTTCACTAAATTTGGTTCTAGGTGACAATGGTTTAATTACTAAAGCAAAAGAAGCTAGGGATAAAACTAACAAAGCAACAGAAGATGAACAAACAGAGCTTGCAGAACTTGAAAAAACTTTAGAAAGTGAATTTGACTATAAAGCAGATACTTGGAATGAAGAAAAGAAAATATGTGAGCCAAAGCTTGGAAAAAATATGATAGCAGTTTATTGGACAGATAAAAATAAAACTTTAAATTCAAATGGAAAATACAAAGCAGTAGCAGGAAATGAAACAGCTGTAATAGAAAATAGTGTATCAACTGCAGTTGAAGTAACAAGTGAAGATAGCAAGTTTGACTGGGATGAATGGTATGATTATGTAGCTGGAGACAACAATACAGACACAAAAACAAGTAGATGGGCAAATGCAAAAAGTACTAAAGATGGAAGTTACTTTGTATGGATACCAAGGTATGAATATAAAATACTAAATAATGAGCATAAAGCAGAAACAGGGAAAATTGATATAAATTTTATAAGTGCAAGCAAACAAACTCCAACATCAGGATATAAAATTCATCCTGCATTTACTGCAAACACAAAATTAGGTGGATGGGATAGCAATATATCAGGAATTTGGGTTGCAAAATATGAAATGAGTATGGAGCAAACAACAGATAATGGTTCAACGTGGAAAAATGTAGCAACAACCAATACTACAACTGAAACAAGCTATGGAAACCAAAGTACAAATTCTAAAATAAGAGCAGTAAGTAAGCCAAATGTATACGCATGGAGTTATATTACAGTAGGAAAAAGCTTTACAAATGGATTAGGCTACACAGCAAATTCTAATACTGGTGCAAATTCGCATTTAATGAAAAATAGCGAATGGGGATGTATGGTGTATTTGGCACATAGCAAATATGGGAGAAATGGAAATAAAGTCGAAAAAAATGACTACAAAATGGCTCAAACGGGAGAACCATTTTCATCACTTACAGGATTTAGCACAACAACGTTCAACCCAGATCTTAGTACAGAAGAGACAAGTAATAAGTCAAACTGGTATAATGGACAAAATGGAATGAAATCAAGTACAACGGGAAATATTTATGGTATATATGACACAAATGGAGGAAATCTTGAGTTTATTTCAGGAATATACAGTAAATATGGAAATAGCAACCTTAGTGCTCTATATAATAATATAGGTTACACTTTAAATAGCACTACTCTAAATAAAGTACCAAATAATTCGGATAGTTCCAAATATGTAACAGTATATCCTGCAACAGATAAAGGAAACAGTGATGCAAATATTGCACTTCATTATGCAGATTGGAGCAGCATGTATGGAGATGCAATGTATGAAGTATCATCAGAAGCACCAGGAAATACTTGGAATAATGGAACTTGCGGAGATGAAAATGATTGGAATAATGGAATTAATACAGTTATATGGCCAGCTTTAGTAAGAGGCGGAGCCGGATATTTCTCTTTTTCAGAAAGTTCAGACATATTTGCTTTTAGAGAAAACACAGGAGAAGAATCAAATTCTATAGGATACAGAATAGCCCTAATTTGCAAATAATATAAAAATAATTGTCAGTTTTTTTAGCTGGCATTATTTTTTTTGTGTCATATAACCTTAAAGTAGCATAAAATATATAAGAGGGAGTGAATTTATGAAAATTAGATATTTTGACCATTCTGCTACAACAAAAGTAAATAGAGAAGTGCTTGATAGTATGATTCCATATTTCAGCTATGAATATGGTAACCCATCTTCTTTGTATAGTGTTGGAAGAGAAGCAAAAAGAGCAATTGAAGAAGCGAGGCAAAAAGTTGCAAAAAACATAAATTGTAATCCTAGTGAAATTTATTTTACATCATGTGGAAGTGAAAGTGACAACTTAGCAATAAAAGGATTTGCAAAAGCAAATAGAAAAAAAGGGAACCATATAATAACATCAAAAATAGAACATCCAGCAGTAATAAATACTTGCAAAACACTAGAAAAAGAAGGCTTTGAAGTTACTTACTTAAATGTTGATGAAAATGGTTTTATAAATTTAAACGAGTTAGAAAGAAGTATAAAAGAAAATACAATTTTAATTTCAATTATGACTGCTAACAATGAAATTGGAACAATAGAGCCAATAAGCCAAATTGGAGAAATTGCACACAAATACAATATTGCATTTCATACAGATAGTGTTCAGGCCATAGGAAATGTAAAAATTGATGTTAGAAAAATGAATATAGATATGTTATCTATGTCGGCACATAAATTTTATGGGCCAAAAGGAATAGGAGCGCTATATGTAAAAGATGAAGTAGAGGTTGAAAGACAGCAAGATGGAGGACATCAAGAAAGAGAAAAAAGGGCTGGAACGGAAAATGTTGCAGAAATAGTAGGACTAGGAACTGCAATAGAGCTTTCAGATTATAATTTTAATTGGTATGTGCAAAAATTAACAAGGCTAAGAAATTATTTTTTAACAGAGCTAAGAAACATTTTTCCAGATTGTAAATTAAATGGAGATGAAAAAATTAGGCTGCCTGGGCATATTAGTGTTTCATTTAAAGGAAAAAATTCGCAAGAAATATTAGCAAAATTAGATAGCTACGGCATTTGTGCATCTGGAGGTTCTGCTTGTTGCTCTGGAGAAAACAAACCTTCACATGTTTTGCAAGCAATAGGATTAAGCAGAGAATATTTGGAAGGTACTATAC
>CAKPOC010000045.1 GCA_934169535.1 uncultured Clostridia bacterium
ATATACTTGTAGTTGATGATGAAGCGAGAATGAGAAAATTAATAAAGGACTTTTTAAAACAAAAAGGTTATGTAACCTTAGAAGCAGAAAATGGAGAAAAGGCCCTTCAAATATTTGAAGAAAACAAAAATAAAATTAGACTTATATTATTAGATGTAATGATGCCAAAATTAGACGGATGGTCTGTTTTAAGACAAATAAGACAAGAATCAAAAGTACCTATAATAATGTTAACTGCAAGGGGAGAGGAACAAGACGAACTTTTCGGTTTTGAGCTTGGAGTTGATGAATATATTTCAAAGCCATTTAGCCCTAAAATTTTAGTAGCTAGGGTAGAGGCAATTTTAAAAAGAAGCGAAGCAATAAACAAAGAGGTTAAAGATTTAGGTGGGATTGAAATTGACACACAAGGTAGAACTGTTAGCATAGATGGACAAACAATAGACCTAAGCTTAAGAGAATATGAGCTTCTAATATATTTAATACAAAATCAAGGAATAGCACTTTCAAGAGATAAAATTTTAAATAATGTATGGAACTACGACTATTATGGCGATTCAAGAACAATAGATAGTCACATAAAAAAGATAAGACACAAACTAGGAAAAAAAGGTAAGTACATACAAACGATAAGAGGAATTGGATATAAATTTGAAATAAAATGAGGTCATAGAAAGTGAAAAAAAATAATAAAAAATTTACATCTATACGAATAAAATTATTTTATACATTAAGCATAGCAACATTTATAATAATTGCTATGCTTATAGTTGTAAATAGCATTCTTTTAAAATCTTTTTATACATATTCAAAAATAAAATTAGTTCAGCAAGAATATGAAAAAATTAAGGAAAATGGAAACGTCCTAGAACCGGAAGTTCAAAATAAAATTAGAAAAGATGCTGACATGAACAATTACGAAATACTTATTTATTCTGAAGATGGTTTTTTGGTATTTGCAAGTAATGATACATTTGCAAATGAGCTAAATCGCAACAACAATATAATAGGTAAACTAAAAATAAATGGCTTAAAAACAAGGTCTGCAACACTATATTCAGATGAGAACACATTAATTGAAAAAACACAAATAGGAGAAACAAATAGTATTTTATTAGTTGGAAATTTAGAAGATAATTATAAAGTATATATTCAAATAACAGTTTCTTCAATAGAACAAAGTGTAGGGATATCAAATAAATTATTAATAATTATAGGAATTATGGCTGTAGTAATATCAGCACTTTTGGCTTCTTTAATTTCTAAAAGATTTACTGATAGAATATTACAAATAAATGCAGTAGCAAATCAAATGGCAAAACTAGATTTTTCTAAAAAATATGTTGAAACAGAAGAGAACGACGAAATAAATGAGCTAGGAAGTAGCATAAATATAATGTCGCAAAAATTAGAGGCAACAATAGAACAACTTAGAAAAACAAATATAGAACTAGAAAGAGATATTGAAGAAAAGTCTAAAATAGATGAAATGAGAAAACAATTTATTTCAGATGTATCACATGAGCTAAAAACACCAATTGCGCTTATTGAAGGCTATGCAGAGGGATTAATAGAAAATGTAAATGCAGATGACGAATCTAGAAAATACTATTCAGAAGTAATATTAGATGAAGCAAATAAGATGAGTGTTCTTGTAAAAAAATTACTAGAACTTATGAAATTAGAAAATGGGAATAGAGAATTTACAAACACCAAATTTGACATATGTAAATTAATACAAGAAGTAATTAAAAAATCAAAAGTTATGCTAGAAGAAAAAAATATTACAGATGTACAATTTGAGCCACAGAAGAAAAAGATTATGGTTTATGCAGACAGCTTCTATTTAGAGCAAGTAATAACAAACTATTTTACAAATGCAATAAAAAATGCAGAAGAAGTAAATGGCGAAAAATATATAAAAATAAGTGTAAAAGTAAATAATAATGTAGCAAGAGTAGAAGTATTTAACACAGGTAAAAATATTTCAGAAGAAAACTTGCCAAGAATATGGAAAAGATTTTACAAAGTTGATGAATCTAGAAACAGAGAAGATGGTGGAACCGGAATAGGGCTTGCAATTGTAAAAGCTATTATGAATAATTATAACCAAAAATATGGTGCTTATAATAAAGAAAATGGTGTTGAATTTTATTTTGAAATTGGCTTAGAAAACAATTGATTTCTTACTAGATAAATTATATAATGTTATAAGATAAATTATTAAATTTAGGAGAAAACTATGGGACAAAATTATAATGATGATATAAGAAAAACAGTAAAAACAAAAAGTAAAAAACAAAATAACAATAAAGGAATAATAATAGTGCTTGCAGTGCTAATTTGTATTATTTTAGTAGTTTTTTTAATAAATAAAAATAAAAAGAGTGAAATTACAAATAAAGCAATCGAAAACTATAATTATTTTGTAATATCATCTGGAGATAACTTTGGAGTAATAGATAAGACAGGAAATGTAATAATAGAGCCAACATATCAAATGATACAAATTCCAAACCCAGAAAAGGATATATTCATATGTATGTATGATTACAACAGCGAAAAAGCTCAATATTCATCTAAAGTATTAAACAAAGATTCAAAGGAAATTTTAACAAATTACCAAAATGTACAAGCAATAGCAAGCAATAATACTTCTTCGGATAATTCATACCAATCAAGCATTGTAAAATATGAGGAAAACGATAAATTTGGAATTGCAACTTTAGAAGGAAAAAAATTAACAGATGCAATATATGATAGTATTGAAACTTTAGAGTACAAAGATAATTTACTAAAAGTATCACAAGGTGAAAAATATGGAATAATAAAATTAAACGGAAATGTATTTATTCCAGTAGAATATAATGCAATTTTAGCAGATGGATATTACAATTCATCTTATGATAAAGCTGGATTTATTGTGAATGTAAAAACTGACAAAGGCTACAGATATGGTTATATAAATAATGACGGAAAAGCAATATTAGATACAATGTACACAAACATTAAAAGAATAAACGAAATAAAAGATGACGACAATTTTTATTTAATAACATATAAAAATGGACTAGCCGGATTAATAAAAAATGGACAAACTACAATACAAAACGAATATGAACAAATAGAATATGATTCTACAAGCAATTTAGTAATGATTCAAAAAAATGCAAAGCAAGGACTTATGGACTTAACAGGAGATTCAGTATTAGTTCCACAATATGAAAACATGACTTTTAGAGGTTTACTAATTACAGCAACAAAAGACGGGGCTTTGCAAGTATTTGATACAGCAGGTGTAAAACAATCAGATGACAGCTTTATAAGTATGCAACCAGTAAATAACAATGAATATTATATTGTTCAAGATAGAAATAATAATTATGGAGTATGCAGCAAAAATAAACAAATATTAATAAATACAGAATATTCTTATATAGAGTATGCTTTTGATAATAATTTTGTAGTTTCTAAAAATGGTAAACTAGGGTTAATAAATACTAATAATAAATTAATAATTGACATAGATAACGATATTGTTCAAAAAATTAATGGAAGCAACTTGATACAAACAATAAATTCAGAAACAGGGGTTTCAAACATTTACAACAGCAAAATAGAAAAAATATTAAGTGGGGCAAACTTAAAAATATATATAGAAGACAACTATATTCAAGTAATATCAAATAATGACATGGTTTATTTAGACTTTGAAGGAAATAAAAAAGACTCTAAAGATATATTTGTAAATAACACAATTTTTGCACAAAAGAAAAACGACAAGTGGGGCTATGTAGATAAAAATGGAAACACTGTTGTAGATTATATATATGACTTAGCAATGGACATAAACAGCAATGGATATGGCGCAATATATAAAGAAGGCAAATGGGGCGCAATTTCAAAAGATGGAACAGTTATAAAACAACCAACTTATAGCTTAACAGATGCAAGACCTCAATTTGTTGGAGAATATTACAAAGTAAGCAATAGCTACGAAATAACATATTATTCAAATAAATAGAAAGGAAAGTTAAAAATGGAAGCAAAAAAATTAATAAAACAAGCAGAGGAAGAAGTAAAAGAGCAGTTTAAAGTAGCAGACGAAATTTGTGAATTCAACAGTGAAAAAGTTTTAAAGGCTTTTCAAGAAAACAATGTAACAGAAACAGATTTTGGAATGACAACAGGATATGGCTATGATGACTTAGGAAGAGAAAAAATAGAAAAAATATATGCAGATATTTTCAAGGCAGAAGATGCTTTAGTAAGGGTTCAATTTATATCAGGAACACATGCACTTACAGTAACATTATTTGGTTTATTAAGGCCAGGAGATACAATGCTTAGTATAAATGGCAAACCATATGACACATTAGACGAAGTAATAGGATTAAAAGAAAATTCTAGTTCTTTAAAAGCTTTTGGAATAAATTATGAGCAAGTAGATCTAATAAATGATGACTTTGACTATGAACAAATAGAAGAAAAATTAAAAGCTAAAAAATATAAATTAATAGAAATTCAACGTAGCAAAGGATATAGCACAAGAAAATCAATAAGTATAGACAAAGTAGAAAAAGCAATTCAAACAATAAGAAAAATCGACAAAGACGTAATTATAATGATTGATAACTGCTACTGTGAATTTGTAGGAAAGAAAGAACCAACAGAAGTAGGAGCAGATATTGTAGTAGGTTCACTTATAAAAAACTTAGGTGGAGGAATTGCTCCAAATGGTGGTTATGTAGTAGGAAAAAAAGAACTAATAGAACTTGTAGCACAAAGGTTAACAGTTCCAGGAGAAGGAAAAGAGGTAGGTCCAACTTTAGGAATAAACAGAAACTTTTTACAAGGAATATTTATGGCACCAAGTGTTGTAAATGCAAGTGTTAAAACTGCAATATTAACAGCAAAAGTAATGGAGAATTTAGGTTACAAGGTTGAACCAAAATATAATGAAGAAAGAGTTGACATTGTACAAAATATAGAATTTGGAACAAGAGAAGGGCTTATAAAATATTGCCAAGGTGTTCAGGCAGGATCTCCAGTAGATTCAAATTCTACACCAGTACCATGCCAAACTCCAGGATACATAGATGAAATAATAATGGCAGCAGGTGCGTTTACACAAGGCTCTTCAATAGAGTTTTCTTGTGATGGACCACTAAGACCACCATTTATTGCATATCAACAAGGCGCACTTACTTACGAATATGGCAAACTAGGAGTTACAAGAGCTGTTGAAAATTTTCTAAAATAGAAAGGTAATAAAATGAAACCAAAAAAAGCATGGAGAGTTATTTTTAAAATATCATTTATTCCATATGTGTTAGGAATATTATGGGCTATTTGGAATGCAATAAATGGCCTACAAATGGAAGGTTACATATACTATGGAATAATAGGCTTTTGGACAACCATTAAATTAATATTTGTGGCATTTTGCATAAAAATTCCAATTATACCAATAGCGTTAATTTACGAAATTTTTTATATAGTTTTATGTAAAAAAATGAAAAAAGAAGCTTTAAGAAGAAAGAAAAAGGCTAAAAAACAAGAGATAAAATATAATTTTTAAAGTAAAAATAAACCGGTTTATTAATCGGCTTATTTTAATATAGAACGGAGAAAAGTATGAAAATAATTGTAATAGGTGGAGGACCTGCAGGAATGATGGCTGCAATAACTGCAAGTGATGGGAAAAACCAAGTATATTTAATTGAAAAAAATTCAAGACTAGGAAAAAAATTGTTAATAACAGGAAAAGGAAGATGCAATATAACAAGTTCACTTAATATTAGTGAATTTATTAGTAACACTCCTGGTAATGGAAAATTTTTATATAGCTGTTTTCAAAATTATACAAATGAAGATATAATAAAGTTTTTAAATGACCATGGAGTGAATACAAAAGAGGAAAGAGGAAACAGAATATTTCCAACTAGTGATAAGTCGCTAGATGTATTAGGAGCTTTCGAAAAAGAGCTTATCAAGAAAAAAGTAAAAATAAAATTAAACTGTGATGTAATAAAAATAAATACAGTTAATAATCAAGTAGAAGGAATAACATACAAAGATGCAGAAGGAAAAGAGAAGAATTTAAGCGCTGATAAAATAATTTTAGCAACTGGAGGAAAAACGTATAGTGCTACTGGTTCTAATGGGTACGGGTATGAAATTGCAAAAAAGTTAGGGCATAATATAACTAAAATAAAACCTTCGCTAGTTCCGTTAACTTCAAGTAAACAAAGCTTGAATGTGTGCAAAAATTTACAAGGACTTAGCTTAAAAAATGTAAAAATAAAAATTATAGATAATCAAAAACAAAAAGAAATATACGAAGATTTTGGAGAAATGCTGTTTACTCATTTTGGAGTTTCTGGACCAACTATACTAAGTGCGTCAGCACATCTTATAAGATACAAAAATATAGATGAACTATTAAAAAATGGACAAATAAAGTTAGTAATAGATCTAAAACCTGCTTTAACATTTGAAAAGCTTGATTTAAGAATTCAAAGAGATTTTGGAGAGGTCCCAAATAAGGAATTAAAAAATGCTTTAGATAAGTTATTACCTCAAAAAATGATTCCTCAAGTTATAGAAATGTCTAAAATAAATAAATACAAAAAGGTAAATGAAATAACAAAAACAGAAAGAGAAAGCTTAGTAAAAGCATTAAAAAAATTTGAAATTATGATTTCAGGGTTTAGGCCAATCGATGAGGGAATAGTAACTTCAGGTGGAATTTGCATAAAGGAAATTAATCCAAAAACAATGGAATCTAAAATAATAAATAATTTGTATTTTGCAGGCGAAATAATAGATGTAGATGCCTACACAGGTGGATTTAACTTGCAAATTGCGTATTCAACCGGTTATACAGCAGGACTTCTTATGTAGAAAGGAATTTTAATGAACGAATTTTATACTGTAAAGGAAAATGTAGAAGCGGAAATTACAGAGAAAAAGTCTAGATTTATTGCAAATGTTTTTTATGTAAAAACAAAAGAAGAAGCAGAAATGTGCCTAGAGAAAGTAAGAAAAAAGTATTATGATGCAAAGCATAATTGCTATGCTTATAGTATAGAGTTAGAAGAAGGCACATATCAAAAATGCAGTGATGATGGAGAGCCTTCAGGAACAGCTGGAGAGCCAATTTTAAATCTAATAAAACAAATAAGGTTAAACAATATTTTAATAGTTGTAACAAGGTATTTTGGAGGAATCCTTCTTGGGACAGGTAGGTTATGTAGAGCATATAGTGAAGCTGCAACAAAGGTAATAAATGAAAAAAATATTATACATATGCAAAAAGGACTGCAAATACAAATTACATTAAAATATGAAGATAACGGGGTTTTCAAAAATTATTGTAAGAAAAACAATATAAAAATAATAAATAGCATTTATGAGACAGAAATAAAATTTACATTGGAATTAAATGAAGAAGAATATAATAATCTAGAACAAGATATAAAAGCAAAAAAAATCTTAAAAAGTACAAATAAAACAAATATTATAGAAATATGTCGAAAATACATAGAAAAATAAGAATAATGTACTACGAAAACTGTAAAAAATTTCAAAAAATATTGAAAAATATGGAAAACGAGAATATAATTGTGATTGTAAAGAAATAACAGTTTAATTGTAAGGGGGAACAAAAGAGTGAAACAGAAAATCACAGTTTTAATTTCAGATGACAACTATGAGTTTGCAAATACACTTTCAAATTTTTTAGAGAAGGATGAAGATATACAAGTTATAGGAATGGCAAAGGATGGAGAGGAAGCAGTAAGCATAGTAAAAGCACTAAAGCCGGATGTCGCCTTATTGGATGTTATAATGCCACATTTGGATGGGCTTGGGGTATTAGAGCAAATAAATGCAATGAACCTACCAAACCCACCGATATGTATAATGCTTTCAGCAGTGGGCCAGGACAAAATAACACAAAAAGCAATTAGCTTAGGTGCACAATATTACATAGTAAAGCCATTTGATATTAGTGTATTAATAAAAAGAATAAAAGAATTAAAACACTATATACCAGCAGGAAGCGTAAAGCCACAAAATACTATGGCAATTAGAGAAGCAAGGGCTCAATATATAGATATTCCTGAAAAGGAGCAAAAAAGTGAAGAAGGTCTAGAAGCGTTAGTAACCAACATAATTCATGAGGTTGGTGTGCCAGCACATATAAAAGGTTACCAATATTTAAGGGAAGCAATAATGATGGTTGTTAATAATATAGATATAATAAATCAAATTACAAAACAACTATATCCTGAAATTGCAAAAAAATATCATACAACGCCAAGTAGAGTTGAGCGTGCAATTAGGCATGCAATTGAAGTCGCTTGGGGCAGGGGTGAACCTTCTGTTGTAGAAAGTATATTAAATGCAAATGATATTTCGTTGGATTATTCGATTTCTTCATATGATATGTGCACTACGCTTATTGAAGCTTATACAGATAATATAATTGAAGCTGCCATAGAAGATCAGAAAGATGAGGAGGAAGAAAAAAAGCAAAAAGTTCAAAGTTATGTGAATAATGCAGTGAATTTGTTAAATCTTTTAAAGAACATGGCAAAAACTTGGAATGCAGATAATGGAGAAATGAATACATATCAATCAAGAAAACGATATTCTGAATTTATGTTAAATCTTATAGATAATTTAAATAAAAATTCTTATATCGGAAGTTCTATTATATTGAATTTGAATAATATTACTTTTTTTACGCAAAATTTGTTTTTAAAGTATCCGGACTTGAAGGTAACAGATAATAACGAAAATTTAAAGAAATATATGGAGACAGATGAGGATATTCATCAAAGAGTAAATGCAAATGTTGCATTAGAAATTGATGAAATGAATGAGGAATTTGATACTGTAAAGAAATTTAAAACTGTTACAGAATATTTTTCCGAGAGGATTACTAATG
>CAKPOC010000046.1 GCA_934169535.1 uncultured Clostridia bacterium
TTCAGTTGGTTAGAACGCTAGCCTGTCACGCTAGAGGTCGACGGTTCGAGCCCGTTCCAGGTCGCCATTTTTTTATAAAAATAAAATTTTGGCTTGATAGCTCAGTTGGTAGAGCAGGGGACTGAAAATCCCCGTGTCAGTGGTTCGATTCCACTTCAAGCCACCAAAACAAAGCCCTTTTAATGGGCTTTTTTGTTGCGTAATTTTCTGTGACTTAATAAACAAATTTTATATATGTAATTTGCTAATTTTCATTGATATTTCAAGCAAAAAGTGGTAAAATATAAAAACGTAATAAATAGAGAATAAAAAGCCGAAAGGTAAGTACTAAAATGGAAAGTAACAAAAATAAAAATCAAAAAAAAGTGGCATTTATTACATTACGGTTGTAAAGTAAATCAGTATGAAACAAATGCTATGGAAGAGATGTTTATAAATTGTGGATACAAAGCTGTTCCAAGCAGTGAATTTGCTGATATATATGTAATAAATACTTGTACTGTGACAAACATGGCGGAAAGAAAATCAAGGCAAATGCTACGAAGAGTAAAAGAAATAAATCCTACAGCTACACTTGTAGTATGTGGTTGCTATGCGCAAGTAGCAAGTAAAGAACTTGAAGAAATTCCAGAAATAGATATTATTTTAGGAATAAATGAAAAGAAAAAAATAGTACCAATAGTAGAAAATTATATAGAAAATAATAAAAAAATAGAGGAAGTTTCAAACCTTACTTTAAATTCAGAATTTATTGATTTTGGAGATGTAACATACACCGAAAAAAATAGAGCAGTAGTAAAAGTTCAAGATGGGTGTAATATGTTTTGCACTTATTGTATAATTCCATATGCGAGAGGAAGAATAAGAAGTAGAAAAATTGAAAATGTAGTTTCAGAAGCAAACAAAATTGCAAAAGAAGGAATAAAAGAGATTGTAATTACCGGAATACATGTTGCTTCATATGGAAAAGACTTTAAAGATGGAACAACATTAATTGATTTACTAGAAGAGTTAAACAAAGTAGATGGAATAGAAAGAATAAGATTAAGTTCATTAGAACCAACATTGATTACAGAAGAATTTGCAAAAAGATTATCAAAATTAAATAAAATTTGTGATCATTTTCATTTATCACTTCAAAGCGGAAGCGATACTGTTTTAAAAAGAATGAACAGAAAGTACACAACTAAGCGATACACAGAAAGCATTGAGATACTAAAAAAATATTACCCAGAAGCTAATTTTACAACAGATATTATTGTTGGATTCCCAGGAGAAACAGATGCAGAATTTGACGAAACTTATCAGTTTGCAAAAAAAATAAATTTTTATAAACTTCATGTATTTAAATATTCTAAAAGAAGAGGAACTCCAGCAGAAAAAATGCCAAACCAAATAGATGGCAATATTAAAGAAAAAAGAAGCAATGAGTTAATTAATTTTTCAAAAGAAAATGACATAAAAATTAGCCAAAAATATATTGGAAAAACTTTAAAAGTTTTATTTGAAGAAGAAAAAAATGACTTCTATAGAGGACATACAACAAATTACATAATTGTAAATGCAAAAAGCAAAAAAAATATAGTAAATGAAATTAAAAAAGTAAAAATTGAATCTATTAACACAGAAAATGGTGAATTATTAGGAAATATCGAAGATTAGGAGAAAAGTAAAAAATGAAAGCAATAGAAATAAGAAATAAATATTTAAAATTTTTTAAGGAACATGGCCATGCAGTAATACCAAGTGCTCCACTAATACCGGAAAATGACCCATCTGTATTATTTACAACAGCAGGAATGCAACCATTAGTTCCATATCTTTTAGGTGAAAAACACCCTGAAGGAACACGTCTTACAGATTATCAAAAATGTTTAAGAACAAATGATATAGACGAAGTTGGAGATAACAGACATTTAACTTACTTTGAAATGTTAGGAAACTGGTCATTAGGTGATTATTTTAAAGAAGAATCAATAGCAATGTCATATGAATTTTTAACAAAAGAGCTAGGAATTCCAGCAGAAAAAATATCTGTTACATGCTTTGCTGGAGATGAAGACTGCCCAAGAGATACAGTAACTGCAGAATGTTGGAAGAAAGCAGGAATTCCAGAAGATAGAATTTACTACTTTGGAAAAGACGATAATTGGTGGATTGCGGGCGAAACTGGTCCTTGCGGTTCAGACACAGAAATGTTTTATGATACAGGAAAACCAAAATGTTCTCCAGAATGTAATCCATCTTGTGATTGTGGCAAATATGTTGAAATTTGGAACAATGTGTTTATGGAATTTTACAAAGACGAAAAAGGAAATTATACAAAACTAAAACAACATAATGTGGATACAGGGCTAGGCCTTGAAAGAATGACAATGCTTTTACAAGGAAAAGAAACACCATTTGATACAGAAATATTTAAACCAATTATGGACAAACTAAAAGAACTTGCTCAAAAAGATGATATAGCAAGCAGAAGAATTGTTGCAGAACACTTACGTTCAAGCATGATGATAATTCAAGATGGTGGAACACCAAGTAATGTAGATAGAGGATACATTTTAAGAAGATTAATTAGAAGAATGGTACGTCACTTAAGAAAATTGCAAATAGATCTAAATATGCTTTCAGATTTAATAGACTTAAATATAGACGTATTAAATGAGCTATATCCAGAACTTGCTCAAAATAGAGAAAAAATTAAAACTGTTATTGTAGAAGAAAAAGACAAATTTGAAAAGACTCTTGAACGTGGAGAAAAAGAATTTTATAAAATTGTAAATAAAATGAATAATTCAGGGGAAAAAGAAATATCAGGTAAAGATTTATTTAACTTATATGAAACTTATGGTTTTCCACCAGAAGTTACAAAAGAACTTGCCAAAGAAAATAATTTAAAGGTGAATTCAGAAGAGTTTGAAAAATTATTTAAAGAGCACCAAGAAAAATCAAGAATGGGAAGCGAGGCAAAATTCAAAGGTGGACTTGCAGGAAATAGCCCAATAGAAATAAAATATCATACAGCAACACATTTGTTAAATGCAGCTTTAAAAGCTGTAATAAATAAAGATGTTCACCAAAAAGGTTCAAATATCACACCTGACAGAATGCGTTTTGACTTTAGCTGTGATCATAAGCTAACAGACGAAGAAAAGAAAAAAGTAGAAGACTTAGTAAATGAGTGGATTTCTCAAGGGTTAGAAGTAAAATGCGAAGAAATGTCAAAGGAAGATGCTATAAAATCGGGTGCTGAATGTATGTTTATAGAGAAATATCCAGACATTGTAACAATATATTCTATAGGAAATGTTTCAAAAGAACTTTGTGGAGGTCCTCACGTAAAAAATACTAGTGAATTAGGAAAATTCAAAATTAAAAAAGAGGAAGCAAGCTCTGCAGGAGTAAGAAGAATAAAAGCTATTTTAGAATAGGGAGGAAAATAATTTATGGAAGATTGTTTATTTTGCAAAATAGTAAAAGGAGAAATTCCATCAACTAAAGTATATGAAGATGAAAATGTTTATGCTTTTAATGATATAAATCCAGCTACACCAATTCATGTATTAGTAATACCCAAAAAACATTATGAAAATATTTTAGATGTAAATGATGAGAATTGCAAAATTTATGCAGACATTTTTTCTGCAATAAACAAAATTGCTAAAAAACTAAATATTGAAAAAGGCGGATTTAGAATAATAAGCAATTGTGGGAAAAATGCAGGACAAGAAGTACAGCATTTGCATTTTCACCTTCTTGCAGGACAAAAAATGGGGCCTAAAATTGTATAAAACAGTCAAAAAATAGTTCTTTTCAAAAAGCAAAATATATGTTATAATAATTTTAGTATTGATTATAATAAGGAGAGTGAAACCAATGATTAGTGATAAATATAGAGTATTATTAACAGTAATTTTATCAATAGTTGCAGCCGGAGTTGTTGGATTACTAGGCTTTTTAGCATATGACATAATAAGCGGAAATAATACAAAAAAAGCAAATGCAGATGTTATAGGAGAATTTGACAATAGCATAAAAAAAGATGAATCTACAGAAAATACAGAGAAAAACACTGAAATTCCAGTATTAAATGTAGTAGAAACAGAAAATTCACAAAATACATCATCTTCAAAAGTAACATATAAGGGCTATAATGTAGTAGGAAAAATAGAAATACCAGCGATAGAACTTGCATACCCAATACTAGAGAGAACAACGCCTGAATCTATAGAACTTGCAGTATCTGTATTATATGGACCAGGACCAAATAAAGTTGGAAATACAACAATAGTAGGACATAACTACAGAAATGGCAGCTTTTTTGGAAAGAATAAACAGTTAAAAATAAATGACAAAATTTATATTACTGATACATCAGGCCAAAAGCTACAATACAATATTTATAACATTTATGAGACTAGTCCAGATGATAGTGATTTTATTACAAGGGACACAGCAGGAAAAACTGAAATATCACTTTCTACATGTACAGATAACTCTAAAAAGAGATTAATAATTTGGGCAGTAGCAGAATAAAATAAAAAAAATCAAATAAACTGTTGACAAAACAACAGTAAATAGGTTAAAATAGATAGTGCATTAGAAATAGTGCACATCTATATGGTGGATTTAGCGTAGTTGGTTAACGCGCCAGTTTGTGGCACTGGAGACCGTGGGTTCGAGTCCCACATTCCACCCCATAAATTACATTGGGCTGTAGCCAAGCGGTAAGGCACATGACTTTGACTCATGCACGCGCTAGTTCGAATCTAGCCAGCCCAACCAAATATCAAAAAACTCTTACATTTTTAGTGTAAGAGTTTTTTGGGTTATATTAGCAGCATCTACCTTCGTTACCACCGCAGCAGCAGAATAAAATTAAAATTATAAAAATCCATATGCAGCAGTTATTTCCACCAAAACCGAAAGGCCCACCACAACATCTATTGTTTTCTTGCATTAAGATTCACCTCCTATTAAATTCAAAGTATGTGTTAAAATTAGTTGCATCCACATCTATTATTTCCGAAACCGCAACAGAAAAGTAAAATAAACAAAATTATGAACCATAAAAGTTCACTATTATTATTGCAACAATTTCTCATATTGGAATTTCTCCTTCCTTCATTTAATAATGTATAAATCATTTGTTATAATATATAGTATTCTGAGGCTAATTAAGTGTTACAAAAAAATTCAAAAAAGGCTATACAAAAAAACTCATTTAATGGTATAATCTACATGAATAACTATAAGACCAAAGAGAGGTAGATGTAAATGGGACAAATAGTATTATTAGATGATGCAACTATAAACAAAATAGCAGCCGGAGAAGTTATAGAAAGACCAGCTTCTGCAATAAAAGAAATAATGGAAAATTCAATTGACGCAGGGGCAACAAGCATAACGGTAGAAATAAAAAATGGTGGAATTTCATACATAAGAGTAACTGATAATGGAAAAGGAATTATGCCAGACGATATGGTTATGGCATTTGAAAGGCATACAACTAGTAAACTAAGAAATGCAGATGAACTTTCAAAAGTTATGACAATGGGATTTAGAGGTGAAGCTTTAGCAAGTATTGCTGCAATTTCAAAAGTAACTCTTACCTCAAAAGTTGAAACAGAGCCAATGGGATATGAAGTTATAATTGAAGGCGGAAGAATTTTAAAAGATGAAGAAGCAGGATGTGCAAATGGAACAAGTATAACAATAGAAAACCTATTTTTCAATACACCAGTTAGATACAAATTTTTGAAAAAAGATTTTACTGAATCTGGATACATAGAAGATGCTGTAACAAGACTTGCGCTTGTGCATCCAGAAATTGCAATAAAGCTAATAAATACTGGAAAAACAATAATTCAAACACCAGGAAATGGAGATATAAAATCAGTAATATATAACATATATGGAAACGAAATTGCTCAAAACCTTATAGATATAGAATATGAATATCAAGATTATAAAGTTAAAGGAGTTATAGGTAAGCCTTCTATTTCAAGGGCAAATAGAGCTGGTCAGCTATTTTTTGTAAATAGCAGATTTGTAAAAGATAAAACATTAACTGCAGCAGCTGAGCAAGCGTTTAAAGACAAAATTACATTTGGAAGACACGGATTTTTAATTTTAAACATACAAATGGATCCAAGCAAGGTAGATGTAAATGTCCACCCTGCAAAATTAGAAGTACGTTTTCAAAATGAAAGTGATATATTTCATGCAATATACCATGCAATAAAAAACGGACTAGAAGAAAAAGAAAATAGTGTACAAGAATTTGTAGAAAAGCCAATAGCAAAAGAAGAACTACCTATGGAAGAAACTTTAAAAGGAGACATTCCAAGAGAAGACATAGAAAAAGAAAACGAAGATGCTTTTGCAGATGTGATGGCAAGACTAAAAAGCATGCAAGGAATATTACAAAATGTAAAAAAAGAAGTAGAGACACCACAAATTAGCAAAGAGGAAGAAAAACTACCATTAGAAAACAATGCTATTCAAAAAACAGAAGCACCACAACTGGAAGGCGACATTAGCAAAGAAGTAGAAATGCTACAACCAAAAAATAATGTCAACCCAAAAGTAGAAATAGAACAACCAGAAAATAATGTCAACCCAAAAGTAGAAACAGAACAACCCAAAAATAATGTCAACCCAAAAGTAGAAATAGAACAACCCAAAAATAATGTCAATCCAAAAGTAGAAACAGAACAACCAAAAAATAATGTTACTCAAAAAACAGAACAAATACAACCAGAAATTACTCCAAAGCCAGAAAGTAAAATTAGCGATACAGATTTTATGAAATTATATGAAAAAAATTTTGGACTAGCTGTAAAAAAAGAAAAAACAGAAGAAAGTGTAATAGACGAATTTAAACCAGTTTCATATGAAAATGTTTCAATATTTGGGAAAACTCCTGAAACTCAAAAGCCAGTATACAAGTATATAGGAACTGCTTTTGGCCAATTTATAACAATAGAAATGCAGGAAGATTTGTACATTATAAATTATAAAGCAATAGAAGAAAAAATAATTTATAATAAAATAAAAGAATGTATGGAATCTAAAAAACCTGAAGAAAGAACCTCTCTAATGCTTCTTCCAGATGTAATAGAATTAGATCACAGGCAAATGGGAGTATTTAGAGATAACAAAGAATTTATTGCAGATGTTGGCCTTGTAGCAGAAGAATTTGGAGAAAACTCTGTAAAATTAAGTAGTGTACCGGAAATAATAATGGATTATGATACACAAAAATTATTTATAGAAATACTAGAAGAAATAAATAAAGTTGCCAGAAATAATAATAGAGAAATCGAACTTAAAATAATAGAAACAATAGCTAAAAAAACTGCTGAAAATTCAGTGGTTCCAGAAAATGAAGAAAATATCAAAAAAGCATTAGACAAATTTTTAAGCATACCAAATCCATTTGTTAATTCGAATGGAGAAACAATAGCAATTAAAATGACAAAATACGACATAGAAAAACAATTTTCAAGAATACAGTAAAGGAAGGAAAAAACATGAACAATTCTGTAATTTATATTTTTTTAATGATAGCAAACGTAATTGCAATAGCTGCAATATATTTTGCATTTGGCAAAAGACTATCTCAGGACAAAAAAATGCTATATACAATGATTTCAATAGGAATTATTTATATTGCAACACTAATAATATACTTTTTTAGCTCAATAGGAGTTAACAACTCAAATGTAACAAATGTTAGCAGAAACATGATAACATTTTCATTTGTGCCAGTAAACGCAATAATATTACTACCTTTTTTAATTCATTCATTTGCAAAAACAGCCGAAAAAGAGCTAACAGAGGAAAAATTAAAAAAGAGAATAACAATAGTTGCTATAATTGCAATTATTTTGGTAATAACAGAATTTTTCTATTTTAAAAATATTCAAAAAAATATAATTACAATAACTGAAAGCCTAAAAAGTGAACAAAGTGCGCAATCAGAATAGGAAAAGAGGAAAATAATGCAAAAAGTAATTGTTATTTGCGGCCCTACAGCAAGTGGAAAAACTGCACTTTCTGTAGAACTTGCAAAAAAAATAAATGGAGAAATTGTATCATGTGATTCAATGCAAATATATAGTGAAATGCAAATAGGAACTGCAAGACCTACTGAAGAAGAAATGTGCAATATAAAACATTATTTAGTCGGAAGCATCCGACCAACACAAAGATATAGTGTGTCACAATACAAAAAAGAAGCGGAAAAAGCAATTGCTGAAATTTTGCAAAAAGGCAAAGTTCCAATAGTTGTGGGAGGAACAGGTCTTTATGTGAATTCACTTGTTTACGGAATTGAATATCCAGAAATTGAAACAGATTTAAATTACAGAAAAGAGCTTGAAAAAAGAGTACAAGTAGAAGTATTAGAAAATTTATATAAAGAGTCTTGCA
>CAKPOC010000047.1 GCA_934169535.1 uncultured Clostridia bacterium
GCGTAATGCTGGCGTTTTTGTATGCTTCAAGTGATGAATTTCATCAGCTTTTCGTGCCGGGGCGAAGCTCAGAAATTAGAGATGTGTGCATAGACACAATAGGTGCAACTATTGGAATAATTTTGGTTTTATTTATTTTTATTTTAATTGCAAAAATAAAAAGTATAAAATCAAAAAAACCAATGAGGCTTGAGGAAACAAATGCTGTCACAACCGATAAAAGAAAAGTATTGTTTATTGCAAGCACTGGAGGGCACTTAAATGAGCTAATGCAAATAAGGCCATTATTTAGAAAATTTGATTATCATATAGTAACAGAGAGTACAAAATTAGATGAAAGCTTGCAAAAAAAGTTTGGAGATAAAGTAAGCTTTTTGATATATGGAACAAAAAAATATCCTGTAAAGTATGTATTTAAATTTGTAGCTAATTGCTTTATAAGCTTAAAATATTTCTTCAAATATCAGCCTGAGGTAGTAGTTACTACAGGGACACACACAGCAGTTCCTATGTGCTACATTGCAAAATTGTTTGGAAGCAAAGTTATCTTTATAGAAACATTTGCAAATAGAACAACTGCAACTGTTGCAGGAAGATTAGTGTACCCAATTGCAGATACATTTGTTGTGCAGTGGGAAGAAATGCACAAAATATATCCAAAATCTGTTTGTTGGGGGTGGCTATATTGATTTTTGTAATTTTAGGAACTCAGGACAAAAAATTTCCAAGACTATTAGAGGCGGTTCAAAAAGCTATTGATGATGGTTTTATAGATAAAAATGAAGAAGTAATAGTTCAAGCAGGTTCTACAAAGTTCAAATCAGACGATATGAAAATTATAGACTTTATGGGAGTAGAACAATTTGAAAATTATATTGACAAAGCAAGGCTGATTATTTGCCATGCGGGAGTTGGAACTATTTTAACAGCACTAAATAAAGGAAAACCAATAATTGCTGCTGCAAGGCTTAAAATGTACTTTGAGCATGTAAACGATCACCAACTTCAAATACTAGAAAACTTTGGCAAAAAAGGCTATATAATTCCGTTAGAAGATTTTAGCAAAATTGGTGAAGCGCTAGAAAAAGCCAAGGACTTTAAACCACAAGTGTTTAAGTCAAATAAAAAATATTTTTTAAGGCAACTTGAAAATGAAATTAATATATTAGGATAAAATTGAATAATGGTAAAAGGATAATATATCTTTCCTAGCCTATGATGATTTTTTGAATTTTCTCTCAAGTCTTTGAGATAAATTCAAAAACCGGCAGATAAAGATATATTATCCTTTTTGCTTATATAAAAATAAATGAAATAAAAAAAGGATAACATATTTTTCCTTGCCTATGATGATTTTTTGAATTTCCTCTCAAGCTTTCGAGATAAATTCAAAAACCGGCAGATAAAAATATATTATCCTTTTTGCTTATATAAAAATAAATGAAATAAAAAAGGATAATATACTTTCCTAGCCTATGATGATTTTTTGAATTTCCTCTCAAGCTTTCGAGATAAATTCAAAAACCGGCAGATAAAGATATATTATCCTTTTTGTTATAAATTTAATGAAAGAGCAAAAAAGGGTTGTAAAAATAATACTATAATGATATTATATGAAAAGAGAAAAATCTCTAAAAAAAGGATATTTTTTGATTTTTTGTAGAAAAATATATTGAATAAATAAAAACGAAGGAGACTGTTATGCCAAGATTTAAAGACGAAAAAGATAATGAAAAATATGAGGAGAAAAAGCAAGACACAAGCTATGGAGCTTATGAAAGAAATCTTGAAAGAAGCGAAGAAAAAATGGCAAAGGAAAAAAAGAGAAAAAAGAATAAAGCATTAAAAATATTATTAATTGTTTTAGTAGTACTATTAGTACTTATTTTAGGCGTTGCAGGCGGAGGCTGGGCATTTATAAATGGCAAATTAGGAAAGCTAAATACTGAAACTATAGACGTAAATGAAGTTGGTATAGATGACCAAGTTAAAGAAGAACTAGAAGGCTACAGAAATATAGCACTTTTAGGAATTGATAGTAGAGCAGATGATTATGGTCTAGGAAACAGAAGTGATTGCATAATGATTGCAAGCTTAAACGAAAAGACAGGAGATTTAAAACTAATTTCTGTTTATAGAGATACATATGTGTATGTAATGGAAAATAAAACAAAAAAATTGGACAAAATAACTCATGCATATTCTTATGGTGGAGCTCAAAATACACTAAAATCATTAAATGAGGCATTAGATTTAAATATAACAGAATATGTAACTGTAAATTTTGATGCCGTAATTGCAGCAGTTGATGCTTTAGGCGGAGTTACAATTGATATAGATTCTAGTGAACTTAAATATATAAATGACTATATTGACGCTACATCACAAAGTTCAGGAGCAAAATCAAGCCATGTAACAAAAACAGGAAGTCAAACTTTAGATGGTGTTCAAGCTGTTGCATATTCAAGAATAAGATACACAGCGGGTGGAGATTACAAAAGAACAGAAAGAATGAGAACAGTTGTAGAAGCAATGATGAAAAAAGCCAAAACTTTATCAATAGGACAACTAAACAGTTTTGCAAATACAATACTTCCAAGAATAAACACCAATATAACTTCAGGCAAAATTTTAGGACTAATTCCAGACTTGGCAAAAATGTCAATAAAAAACAGTATTGGCTGGCCTTATGAAACAAAAGGAATTACTTTAGACAGATGGTATGGAGTTCCTGTAACATTAGAGAACAACGTTAAAAAACTACATCAAGAAGCCTTTGAACAAGCAGACTATAAAGTTTCTAATACAGTAAAAGAAATGAGCAGTGCAATAGTCAATAAAACAGGCTATACAGAATAAAGAAATTAAAAGGGGAACAGTTATGAATAGAACAAACTTAGCAACTGACGAAGAAGAAGCAAGTATTGAAAGTTTTGAAGAAATTGAAAATTATGAAAACGTAGCTGAAAAAGAAAAGGCAAATAACAGGATAATTTATCATGCTGCAAAAAGATTATTAGATATAGTTATAGGAATTATAGGACTAATAGTCCTTATTCCTACAGCTGCAATAGTAATTATTATGAGAATAATAAATAAGGAAACACAAGGACCACTATTTTATGAACAATTAAGAATTGGAAAAAATGGCAAGTATTTTAGATTATATAAATTTAGAAGTATGCTGGTAGGAGCTGATAAAAAACTTAAAGAATATTTAGAAAATAATCCTGATGCGAATGAAGAGTTTAAAAAATTTCATAAACTAAATAATGACCCAAGAATTACAAAGACAGGCAAGTTTTTAAGAAAAACTAGTTTAGACGAGTTACCACAGGTAATAAATTTAATTAATGGAACAATGTCGGTTGTAGGGCCCAGACCTGTAATTGATGAAGAATTAAAAAATTATGAAGATGAAAAAGAAAAATTTTTAAGTGTAAAACCAGGACTAACTGGATATTGGCAAGTTAATGGAAGAAGTAATACTACATATGATGAAAGAATGCAAATGGAATTATACTATGTAGACAATTGCTCGTTGTGGCTTGATATAAAAATATTCTTTAAAACTTTTGCTGTGGTTTTGAAAAAAGAAGGAGCAATGTAGTATGACAATAGATATAATTTGCCCATTATATAATGCAGAAAGATATATAGAAAAGCAATATAATCAAATAAAGCAACAAACTTTTTATAATAATATAAAAAATATTAATTATGTTATTACAGAAAGTAAAGATGGTACTGTAGCAATTCTTAAAAATTTAGCAAATAAAGATGAAAAGATAAAATATAGCATAATAAAAAAGGAAGAATTTTCACACAGTTTGTCAAGAGAAAACGTTGCAAGAAAATCACAATCTGACATTTTGGTTTTTATAACACAAGACGTAAGAATAGAAAGAAAAGATTGGCTTGAAAAATTAGTTGCACCAATTATAAATAATGAAGTAGACGCAAGTTATAGTAGACAACTATGTGATAACAATACAATTGAAAAATACACAAGAGAGTGTAATTATTCTGCAGAATCAATTATTAAATCAAAAGAAGATGTAGAAAGGTTAGGATTAAAAACCTTTTTCTTTTCTGATGCGTCGTCTGCTATAAAAACAGATACCTTTTTAAAATTAAATGGCTATGACGGAAAAAATTTCCCTACAAATGAAGACATGTACATAGCATATAAATTAATTATGAATGGATACAAAATAAAATATTGTGCAGATTCAGAAGTTATACACTCACATAAATTTACGTTAAAACAACAATATAAAAGATATTATGACATAGGAGTATTTTTTAAACAAAACGAATATTTGAACAATTATAAAGTAAATAAATCTGGCGCAGGCCTTGCAAAATACGTATTAAAGAGAGCTTTGCAAGAAAAAAATGGGGGGGTACTAGCCAATTTTTTACCTAATATGGCAGTGAGATTTATTGGAATGAAAATAGGAAAAATAAAAGGATAATGGTGCAAAAATGAAAAAAATATCTGTAGCAATGGCTACTTACAATGGAGAAAAATACATAAAAGAGCAAATTGAATCGATTTTGGTTTGCTTAGGTAATGAAGATGAATTAATAATTTCGGATGATGAATCAACTGATAGTACATTAGATATTATTAAAAGCTTTAATGATAAAAGAATACATTTGATAAATGGGCCTAAAAAAGGGATTAAACAAAATTTTGCAAATGCAATAGAAAATACATCAGGAGAATATATTTTTTTAGCAGATCAAGATGACATTTGGAATGAAAATAAAGTAAAAGATGTTGTAAAATGTTTTGAAAAAGAAAAATGTACCCTAGTTGTACATGATGCAGAAATCGTAGATGAAAAATTAAATGTAATTAAGGATTCATATTATAAATATAGAAATTCTGGAAAAGGAATAATAAAAAATATTTATAAAAATACATATATAGGCTGTTGCATGGCTTTTTCAAAAGAAATTAAAAAATATATACTACCAATTCCTAATGATATAGAAATGCATGACCAATGGATTGGAGTGCTAAATGATAAATATGGAAAAACATATTTTTTAGAGGAAAAATTAATAAAGTATAGAAGGCACTCACTAAATAACTCTCGAATGAGCCATTATGGAATTGCTAAAATGATAAAAAATAGATTGAAATTTATAAAAAGATATAAGGAGCGAACAAATGGAAATAGAAAAAAATAAAAACTGGATAGATAAATTAAAACTAATCTTTATTGTAGCTGTTGTATCTTGCATTTCAATCTTTTTTTATTATAAAGTTAGCAATATAATATCTGCTAGTATATTTGAAATTTTAGCAATATATATTGTATTCAGCATGAAAAAAAAGTATGGCATTTTTATGAATTCTGAAGGAATATTTGGAGGAATTTGGTTCGGAATAATTGGACTTGCTTGCTTACAGCTACATCAATTTCAAACAAACTGGTCACTAATGACTTGGTTTTATTTAGTGATTTCATATATACTTTTTTTGGCGGGATATGAGGTAAAAGAAAAAATAAATACTAATACTAAAAATAAAGAAAAAAAGAAAATATCAAAACAAAGATTTTTAGTATATTTGGTTCTATGTGTTCTATGTGTATGTGCTGTCTTGGCAGTTGAAATTATAATAAGAAAAGAGATTCCACTTTTTTCGAAAAATATGTCAAGCTATATGAATTTCGGGGTAACAGGATTACACTATTTTACTGTATGTTCATGTTTAATAATACCAATAAGTATAATATATATTCATTATTATAAGTCAGAACTTAAAGTTATGGATTATGTACTTATAGCTATAATGGGTGCAATTAGTGTAGCAATTCCAATTTTAATTGTATCGAGGCAATTATTAATAATAACATTAGTCTTATCTGTTTCAGTAATTTCAATTTTAAATAAGAAAATCGAAAGTAAAATTTTAATAGTGGTTGCAGTAATTGGAACTATTGGATGGGGACTAATTAGTCAGTACAGAAATCAAGATGATAATTATTTAAAACGAGCATTACAAATACAAGATGATTGCGCTCTTTCAACTAAGCAAATGCAAGTGTACATGTATTTAACATGCAACTTTGACAATTTTGATTTGAATGTTGGAAATTTAGATAAATATTATTATGGACAAAAATGTGCTTTTCCTATTTTTGCATTTACAGGATTAAAATTTAAAATCCCATCTACAACAGAAGATACTTTAATCAGAATAGTAAAAACCTATAATACGTATCCTATGATAACTGAGCCATACCAGGATTTCGGAGGAATAGGGATATGCTTATATATGTTTTTAATTGGAGTTGTTTGTGGTTATGTAGATTCGCTAAATAATAAAAGCATATCAAATATTATAATAAAAGCTGTTATAAAATATTGCTTAGTATTTTCATTCTTTACAAATGGCTTTGCAACTCCAGCAATATGGTTTTATATAATTGTAATGATAGCATCAAATTTTATATTCTTTAGAAATATGGAATTAAAGGAAGAGTAACAATGGAGAAGTTGGTAAGTATTATTATTCCAGTATATAATGCTGAAAAATATATAAAAAAATGTATTGAAAGCATAATAAATCAAACATATAAAAATATAGAAATTATAGTCGTAGATGATGGCTCAAAAGATAATTCTCTTAATATTATAAAAAAATATGAGAATGACAGCAGAGTAAAAATAATTTCAACTCAAAACCACGGAGTATCTGCTGGAGATTTTGTTATGTTTGTAGATTCTGACGACTGGATTGAAAGTAATGCAGTAGAAGTTTTGTTAAATGCTGCAGTTGAACAGAATGCAGAAATTGTTCAATCAAGTTACTATCAAGATGAAGATGGACATATAGAGCTAAAGCAAAGAAAAATTAAGCAAGATGGAATTAAAGAGCTAAAAGAAAAGATCTTTTTGGTAAATACAATGAATGACATAAATTTTGGAGCCCTTAGGTGCGTGTGGGGAAAAATATTTAAAAAGGAAATTATACAAAATACAAGATTTGATGAAAATATTTATTTGTTAGAAGATGGAATATTTATATATGAATGTATGGAAAATATAGAATGTTTTCAATTCATTAATCAGTACTTGTACCATTATAGAAAAGTCGAAACATCCGCATGTAATAGATTTAATGAAGATCAATTAGCTCAATATAAAAATATTTCGAATAAATTGTTAAGAATATTAACCAAAGATCAAATTCAACTTTATTATAAGGTTATGTTAGAATGTATAATGACATATATTTCGAGATTAGCTAATTATTCAAAAATAGGAAAAAATGAAAAGATTAAATTAATAGAAAATCTAGTTAAAGATAACCAATATGAAGAGGCAATAAAGCACATTGACTTAAATATTTTAAACAAAAAAGAAAAAATAACAATATTCTTGTTGAAAAATAATATGCTTCAAATGTTATATTTAATATGCAAAATTAAAGACTTGATAAAAGGGAGAAAATAAAGAATGAAAAAAGTAGCAATTGTTACAATTTATGATAATAACAACTATGGTAATAGATTACAAAATTATGCCACTCAAGAAGTAATAAAAAAATTAGATATGGATGTTACTACTTTAAAAAATAGCTATTTATTAAATAAAGAATGTGGAAACAAACAGTACATAGTACAATACATAAAGTTTTGTATTAGAAATGTTCAAAGCTATATGCAAAATTTTAGTAGAAGACTAAAATTTGATAAATTTAATAAAAATATAAAGCTATCGAAAAAATATGTAACTAAATACAACATTAATAAATTAAATAATAAATTTGACTATTTTATATGTGGAAGTGACCAAGTATGGAATCCAGAATTTAGAAGAATGACAAATTTTGAGTTGTTAGAATTTGCGGACTCGCAAAAAAGAATTGCATTTTCGGCAAGTTTTGGGTCAAGCCGTATTGATGAAAAATATCTAAAAAAAGCTAAAAAAGAATTAGAAAAATTTAAATGTATATCTGTTAGGGAAAATGCAGGGAAGGAAATAGTAAATAAACTTACAGAAAGAGAAAACATAGAAGTATTGGTTGATCCTACTATGTTGCTAAAAAAAGAAGAATGGGGAAAGATTGAAAGAAAACCTAAAGAATTAGCGAATGGAGAAAAATATATATTAAATTATTTTCTTGGAGAAATACCTGAGGAAAAGAAAAAAGCAATAGAGGATTTTGCAAAAGAAAAAAATTATAAAATAATAAAT
>CAKPOC010000048.1 GCA_934169535.1 uncultured Clostridia bacterium
GTTATATACACAAACAATAAAACAATTTATGCAAATTCTGATAGCAATTTTAGAAGTTTGCAATAGTAAAAAAATACCCCAAAATTGTTAAATTTTTATCTAACAATTTGGGATATTTTTATTCTGGATTTACTATTTGTTGTATTTCTGGATCATTTCTTAGTTCCGGTACAATAAAATCATATGCTCTCTTATCCTGCTTTATTGCAGTTATTGCAATAGTCTTGTCTGAGCGCAAGCGCTTACTTGCATATTTTACAATCAGCCCTTTATTTGTTACTGCTTCTAGCACAACGTCATAGTCATCTCTTAATTCCTTACTTACATAGTATAAAATTTGGCCATCTGTTTTTGCAGCTTTTAATGCAAGCTCCTTATCTTTTTTTAGCTTTTCAGAGGCATAACATAATACCCAGCCTTTTTTTTCAACAGCCTGCATCACAATTTCTCTATCAGCTTTTAAGTCATCTGACGCGAATTCCAATGCTCCACCATCTTTCGTAACAGCTGCCATTACCACTTCTTTATCTGTTTTTAATCTATCTGAGGCTCCATCTAATAGCATTCCATCTTCCTTAACCGCTTCTAGCACAAACTCTTTATCATCTGCCTGCTTTCTTACGTCTTCTAAAGTCTTCATTTATTTTTCAACACCTTACTTTATCATATCATTAAACTCATTTTCAGAAATTATTGTAATTCCTAGGTCTTGAGCTTTTGTAAGTTTTGATCCAGCCTCTTCACCTGCTAAAACATATGTCGTTTTTTTAGATACAGAGCCTGAAACTTTTCCTCCAAATTTTTCTATAATATTTGCAGCTTCATCTCTTGTAAAGTTTTCTAGAGATCCTGTAAGGACAAAAGTTTTTCCTTCAAATCTGTTATCATAATTTTCGTCATCTTCATTTTTTAAAACTTGCATATTTACTCCAGAAGCCTCTAGCCTTTTTAGTAAATCTATTGTTTGTTCTTGCTTAAAAAATGAGTAAATACTGTTTGCAGTAATTAAACCAACATCATTTAGAACAGCAAGTTCTTCAACTTTAGCATTTTTTATTTTTTCTATACTGTCATAATATTTTGTTAATCCTTTTGCAGATTTTACACCTACATGTGGTATTCCAAGGCCTGTAAGTAATTTGTATAAGTCATTTTGCTTGCTATTTTGTATTGAATTAATTAAATTTTGAGCAAATTTTTTGCCATTCTTTTTTAGTGTTGCAACTTCTTCTAAAGTTAAGCTATATATGTCTGCAATATTTTTTATTAATCCTTTATCTATTAATTGCTCTATTATTTTTATTCCAAGTCCATCTATGTCCATTGCCTCTTTTGAAACAAAGTGTACCATATTCTGAAGTATTTTTGCAGGGCACTCTATTCCTGTACATCTTGCTACTGCTTCTCCTTCTTCCCTTACAACTGGTGCTCCACATACTGGACACGTTGTTGGCATATGAAATTCTTTTTCTTTGCCAGTTCTATTTTTCTTTATAACATCTACTACCTCTGGAATTACATCACCTTGTTTTTGAATTACTACAGTGTCTCCCACTCTTAAATCTTTTTCTTTAACAAAATCTTCATTATGAAGAGTAGTTTTAGAAATTGTTGAACCTGCAACTTTAACTGGCTCTAGTATAGCAAGTGGTGTTACAGCTCCTGTTCTTCCTACTTGGCAAACTATATCTAGCAATTTTGTTTCTTTTTTCTCTGGTGGATATTTGTAAGCTATCGCCCATTTAGGAACCTTATATGTGTTTCCTAAAATTTCGCGAAGCTTTAAATTATCTACTTTTATAACAGCTCCATCTATTCCAAATGAAAGTTTTTCTCTTTCATCTCCTATTTTTTTAATTGCTTCTATTGCTTCTTCTATGTCGTTGCATAAAATTCTTTCTGGAACAACATTAAATCCTTGTTCTTCCAAAAAGTTTAATTCATCATAGTGAGAATTAAAATCAGTGTCAAATTTTTGCACATTAAATATAAATATATCCAGAGGTCTTTGAGCTGTAATTTTCGAGTCTAACTGTCTTAAAGAACCTGCTGCTGCATTTCTTGCATTTGCAAAAAGAGGTTTTCCTAAAATCTCTCTTTCTTCGTTCATTTGTTCAAAAGGCTTGCTTCCTATAAATACTTCGCCACGAACCGTTATATTAATAGGCTTTTCTAGTTTTTTAGGAATATTTTTTATTGTTTTTAAATTTTCTGTTACGTCTTCTCCAACTCGTCCATTTCCTCTTGTGGCACCTTGAACAAACACTCCGTTTTCATATTTTAAACTTGTTGATAATCCATCAATTTTAGTTTCTACTACATATTTTAGTTCTTGGTTTTCTTCTTCTGCTACAGTTCTCACCCTTTGGTCAAATTCATATAATTCATCAAATGAAAATATATCTTGAAGACTTAAAAGAGGAACTTCATGTGTAACTTCCTTAAAACCTTCCTTTACATGTCCTCCTACTTTTTGAGTTAGCGAATCCTTGCTTTTTAGCTCTGGAAATTCTTTTTCCAAAGCTTTTAATTTATTCATTTGCATATCATATTCATAATCAGATATTGCCGGATTATCTTCATCGTAATACAATTTTGCATAATATTCTAATTTTTCCCTAAGTTCTTTTACTTGAATTTTAGCCTCTTCAATGTTCATTTGTCATTCTCTCTTTTCTTAACAATCTTTTAATAAATCTTTTCCACCTTTTAAATATTCATACCCAGAAAATATTGTTGCAACAACAGCTATAGTTAGCATTATACTTGCTAAAATGTTTATTATAAAGTCACCTGTAGTCATGTAAACTTTTGAGCTTTCCATTATAGCTTCCACTTTTGAGGCTGTTCTATGTATAAATGCAAAATATGGTTGTGTTGTTATAAACATTAAAATTATTGCTATCATTTGGCTTACTGTTTTTAATTTGCCCCACATATTTGCAGCAATTACCTTGCCTTCATTTTGAACTGCAATTAGTCTATATCCTGATACTGCAAATTCTCTAAATATTATTACAATTGGAATCCATGCAGGAACCTTTCCCATTTCTACAAACATTATAAGTGCAGCCACTACTAATATTTTGTCGGCTATTGGATCTAAAAATTTTCCGAACGTTGTTATTTTATTTGTTTTTCTTGCAATCGTTCCATCTAGCTTGTCTGTTATTGACGCTATAATAAAAATGATGTCTAATATTATCATTTTCATTGGTACTCCCGCAAATTCTCCTGGAATGTTTAAAAATGAAATTATGACCATTATTGGTACTAATAAAATTCTAATTACTGTTAATTTATTTGGTAAATTCATATGTGCTTTTCGTCTTTAAAAAAAGACTCTCCTTCCTTTTTTATCTTTGCATATTTTATAACAAAATTTATAAAATGTACATATTAAAAAAGAAAAAAAGCAAGTTATTTGTAAAGTGAACCCAAATTATTAAACTTTTTAGTCTAATAATTTGGTACACTTAAGTTTAAACTTGCTTTAAAATTCTGGATTTTTTAAATTTTCCTCGTATTTTATTATTGTTGTTATTATTTGTATTGTTTTTTCTAAATCGTAGTTTTTTATTACATAATCATATAACCCAATTTTAGATTCTTCATAATCAAATCTGTTTAATCTAAGTTGTAACTCTTTTGGTGTCATCTCTGGATTTCTTTCGGTTAATCTTCTATACAATTCATTTTTTGTAACACGTAAAAAAATTGTTATTATTTTTGTATCGTGGCCTAATAGTTTTATTAAATTTTCTGTTCCATTTACATCAATATCTTTTATTATTATTCTTCCACTTGAAATTTTTTCATTTAACAATTTTTTTGAAGTTCCATAATAATGGTCATGATGTATATCAAATTCGTATAAATCACCTTTGCTAATTAATTCTTCAAACTCCTTAGTACTTATAAAATTATAAACATCCCCATTTATTTCACCTTTTCTTGGTTCCCTATCAGTATATGATGGTAATGATACTATGTTTTCATTTCTAGCAATTAACGCTTTTTTTATTGTATCCTTACCAGCACCTGAAACTCCTGATAATAATACTAACATACTTTTACCTTTCCATCTTCTATTTCGTCTGCTGCAATTGAAACTGCTGCAACATCATCTGTTTTTGTAAGCACTTCTTCTCCACTTGCTATTTGTCTAGCTCTTTTTGCTGTAGCTATTACTAAAATGTATCTGTTATCCACCTTTTCTAAAAGTTCTGCTACTGTTGGTTTTACCATCATAATACAATTACCTCTTTTCCTAATATACTTTATATTTTAGCACAAATTTGTACTATAGTCCAGTGAAATGTAAAAATTTCCACAAAAAGCTTGACATAATATGCCAATAGTATTATAATAAATATTGTACACAGGTTTTCTTATGAAAATTTGTTGCACTAATTAAGATGTTTGCTTTTTTATTTTAATTTTACCAGTAAATGTCTTAATTATTAGAAAAATAATACTTTGCATATAAATATATGCAGCAATTGGGTCTACACCATTGGTTCTTCTTTTAATTCGTTCAGTTTAAGTATTATTTTTCTTACCCCTAGCATATTTGCTGGGGGATTTTTTATTGACACATGGCCATTTATAGTGTTATACTTATAGAATATAAATGAAATTTTTTCATTTTAGAAAGGGAGGGCTTTTACTATATATTATCGGTAGAGTTATGTATTTGTAGTCGTTTATTTATTTTAGGAGGATTATTTTATGAAATTTAATTATTCTCAAGAGCAGCTTCAAGCAACTGCCGACGACATCGAGAGCATTGTTAACATGTATGGTTATTTTCAAAAAATTCTAGGTGGTTCTTTTGATCCATTTTTGTCAGATGATTTCTGCTCGGAAATTGCTGACAGGCTTTTAGACAAAGGCATTAGCACTATAAATCTTTCGCGGATTTCACTTGTTTTCTTGCCTGTAGATATTTCAGAAGATGCTAAATCAGAGTGTATTATTGGATGTCAATTAGGTCAGCTTATGCTTTCTACTCACACATCATTTAACACCATATTAGAACAACGTTTTAGCAAAAAAGTAAACATCGAACATTTTTATGACTCAATTTATGAAAATATAAATAATGAAGCCTACAAAAATATTTATGCCGACGCATATGATGATATTTTAGCTTTAGCTTATATGTGTGCTAATAACTATGATGAGGAAAATGATGAATATGATGATGACTTTGATGATTATGAGTCAAGTAAAAAAACGAAACCTAAACCTTTATCTTAAACTTACATAGCTCTCAGCTCCCAAAAAACAGCCACAAAATGTGACTGTTTTTTTATTGTTCTTCTTCAATTATTTCCTTTACATCACTCATATTATTTTTCCAACTTTGTATTTCCTTAATTAATATGATTATGCTTTTTACAAAATAATATAAAATTGTAATTCCTGATATTGTTCCTATTACAAACTTGAACATATCATAATGCAAAATATATACGTAAATAGATATTAATGTTATAATTCCTATTACTAGTGTTTCTATTCCAAATATTGCAAGGCTTCCACTGTCTTTATTATAAGCTTTTTCAAATATTATAATTGTTATTGCTAAAATTACTAAGCTAAAAACTTTTAAGTCACTTTCAAACATTGCCTTTTCCACATTTAGGCTCCCAAAATTTATTAGTATTAAATAGATAGTTGCAACTATTGCCCACATTATATTAACAAATATTTTTTTGTTTATTTTTGACTTTCTTTCTGCTGGCATTTTTCTTGCTTTTTCTAGCTTCTCTGCCATCTCTTCTTCATTTACTTTTTGTTTTTCTTTTTTCTTTTGCTCAATTTTATTTATTTCTTCTGCTTCTTGCTTTTCTTCTTCTTTTTGAATTTCATCTATTTTTTTTATTTTATTTATGCTTTTTAGTTGTTCTTTAATTATTGAATTTACTTTTTCATCTCTCTTTTTAGATTTTTTAGTGTCTTCTGCTTTATTTATTTTTTTCTCATCTTTTTTTGTAGTTTTTGTTGCTGTCTTTTTTGTTATTTCTTTATTTTCTGCTTTTTTTACTGTAGATTTTTTAGCTGAAGTTTTCTTACTTGCAGATTTTTTTGCTGTCGTTTTTTTAATTGCATTCTTTCCTGTTGCTGATTTTTTTGCTGTTGTTTTTTCGGCCGAAGCTTTACTTTTTTCTGTTCTTTTAACTGGGGCTTTTTTAGTTTTGCTTAAGTTTTCTTCTATTTCTTTTGCCATAAGTTAATCTCCTTTATTTATTTTTCTAGATCGTATAAAATATTGCTTGTCATTACAAATCCTGCTGTTTCAGTTCTTAAAATTCTTTTTCCAAGACTTACAAATTTAGCATTTTTTTCTTTTAATATATTTATTTCCTCAGGGGAAATTCCTCCCTCTGGTCCTATCACAATTGCAAGATTATATTTTTCTTTATTTAAATTCTTTAATTTTTGTATTTCGTCTTTTAATTTATTTTCTTTTTCTTGCTCATATGCCACAATTACTAAGTCATAATTAGCTACATCTATTTGATCTATTTTTGTTATACTTGCTACTTCTGGGATTATATCTCTGCCAGATTGTTTAGCAGCAACTTCTGAAATTTTATTCCACCTTAGCAATTTCTTTGCCATATCTTTAGAATTTAATTTTACTACTGTCCTTTCCATTGCTACTGGAACAATTTTTTTAGCGCCAAGTTCTGTATTTTTTTGAATAATTAATTCCATCTTTTCAAATTTAGGAATTCCTTGAAATATTGTAATGTCTACATTTGATTCTGTTGTTTCTTCTATTTTTTGCATTATTTTGCACTCTATTTCATCTTTATTTATCTGAATAATTTCCACTTTATAATTATCTCCAGATGGAATAACTCCAACTTGCAAGGTGTCTCCAATTTTCATTCTTAATACATTTCTAATATGATTTACATCTTCGTTTTGTATTTTTAATATATTATTATTTATTTGTTCTTCATCTATAAAAAATTTTGGCATTTTTTCCTCTTTCTGTTTGCATTTTTATCACTAATATTGTACATTATTTTTTATGAAAAAAAAAGTATTTTTTTAATTTTATATAAAAAAATACTTTAAGCTAACCAATCATATGATAGAAATAAACTTATATAATATCATTGTATAATTAACATAAATATGGTAAAATGAATATAGTTGGCTTTTGGCCAATGATTTACATAACCTATTTGTCGGAATAGGTTGGAATTTCTATTTAATTAAAGGGGATTTTTTATGACTAAAAAAAATTTTTGTGCACTTTTATTAATCACATCGCTTATGTTTTCTTTAAATGGCTGTTCATTATTTGATCACACCGTTAATGAACTTCGGGGTGACATAACAGGTAATACCTATACAATTGATACTTTTGACAATTTCGGGAAAAATGTAATGACAACTCGTGGTCAAAAAATTAATGTTACAGGAAACATTGTATACGAGCAATCTTATTCATCAGATGGCGGCTGGGATATAGCAGAATCTTTAAGTTCCATTATTACCATCAACATTGATGGTAACCAAATTATCTCTTGTGGTGATACAATGATTTTTTATGAAGACGGTTTAGTTCCAGACGTTAATTTTGAAGAAGAAGACATAAACTCTACTGCCGATGGAATTCTTGATAACACAATCGTTTCTGGATTAATAAATAAATATAAAAATTATTTTGGAAAACCTGTTGTAGTTGTTATCAAGTCACAAACTGGCTACCCATTATATGCCTTTTCAGGGAATAAAGTATATTGGGAAGTTCCAGATGATCTCCCAAAATTCACAAAATTGACAGTGGATGGAAAACAGCTCTATATACACAG
>CAKPOC010000049.1 GCA_934169535.1 uncultured Clostridia bacterium
ATATATTGCTTTATTGAATTAGCAGCAGACAAATGCCCACCACCATAAGAAGCGTAAAATATTAAAATTTTTTTCATCGGTGCAACTCCTTTTGTTTTTTATAATTTTAGCATACAAAAATTAAAAATAAAAGTATAAATAATCAAAAAAATCCCATAATAATATAAATATTGAAAAAAGGAAGGAAATAATTTTGCAGACAAAATTTTCAAAAAAAACATCAATTACAGTAATTGCTTTAATTCTTATAGTTGCTGTAGCAGGAGCGCTTGCATATTATGCGTATAAAGAAACTAAAAGCTATGAAACTGCAATGGAAAATAAGTATAATATGGCTTTTTATGAATTGATAGACTATTGTCAAAATGTAGAAACATATCTTGCAAAATCGGTAATTTCTAATAATAATGAACAAGGAGCTAAAACACTTACACACCTTTGGAGAGAGGCTAGCCTTGCGCAAAGTTACCTATCAAGCTTGCCAATTGCAAGTAATGAACTAAGCAATACATCTAAATTTTTTAATCAAGTAAGTGACTATGCTTATACGCTTTCTCAAAAAAATATATCAGGTGAAAAACTTTCTCAGGAGGAACTAGATAATTTAAAGAATCTTCATTCATATAGTGTAGAAATAGAAAATGTATTAAACCAGCTAAGTACAGATTTAAATGATGGAAGAATTAAGTGGAAGAACTTAGAAGATTCGGGAATGTCTAATATGTTTTCGGCAGAGGTATCATCAATAACATTAGATAGCTTCACAAGCTTAGAAGAAAACTTTCATGAATATTCAGGACTTATTTATGATGGAGCTTTTTCAGACCACTTAACATCTTCAGAAAAGAAAGGTTTAACTGGGGAAGATTTTGACGAAGAACAAGCAAAACAGCAAGTAGAAAAGTTTTACGGAGAAGATAAAATAGAAGAAATTATTACAGATGGATATTCAGAAAATGCAGAAATTCCATGTTATTATTTTTCAGTAAAGCCAAAGCAAATAGATAGCAAGTTTACAATATCAGTCTCAAAAAAAGGAGGACACATAATATCTTCAAATTATAATAGAGATGTTAACGTAGAAAATATTTCTAACGAGCAGGCAAACGATATTGGAAAAAGCTTTTTAGAAGAGCATGGATATCCTAATATGAAAGAAACCTATTATTTAAAGCAAAATGGAATTCTTACAATAAATTATGCTTACGAGAAAGTAATAAATGATAATGAAAAAATAGTTATTTATCCAGATTTAATTAAGCTAAAAATTGCGTTAGATGACGGAGAAGTTTTAGGAATTGAAACTACGGGATATTTAAATTCTCATAATGAAAGAACAATAGAAACAAATATTATTGATAGTGAAAAAGCAAAAGAACAAATAAATCCCAATGTGGAAGTTTTAAGTACTAATTTAGCAATAATTCCAACAGAGTGGAAAACTGAAATTTTATGTTGGGAGTTTAAAGGAAAAGTAGATGATAATGAATTTTTAGTTTATATAAATGCAGAAAATGAAAAAGTAGAGGATATATTAGTAATTGTGAATACTCCTAATGGAACGCTAACACATTAAAGACGGAAAAACACCGTCTTTTTTTGCTTTTTAGTATTGCAAAAATAAAAACACTAGAATATAATATAAAAAATCAAGGAGGGCAAGGCTTTGAATACTTTAAAGGTTAAAGATATATTAAAAGTAACTAATGGAAAATTGATATATGGAAATGAAGAAACAGAATGTCAAAATTTTTGCAGAGATACAAGAATTGTAGCAGAAGGTGACATTTATGTTGGACTAAAAGGGGAAAAAGTTGATGGCTCAGTGTTTTATGCTAAAGCTTTTGAAAACGGAGCAACAGGAGCTATTATAAATAATAAAAATATAGATATAAAAAATTATGATGGAAAATTTTTAATAGAAGTAGATGATACACTAAAAGCAATAGGAAGCATTGCAAAACTAAAAAGACAAATGTACAATATTCCAGTTGTTGCAATCACAGGAAGCGTTGGGAAAACTAGCACTAAAGACATGATATATAGTGTTGTTTCACAAAAGTATAAAACACTAAAAACACTAAAAAATTTTAATAATGAAATAGGAATGCCATTTACTATTTTAAAGTTAAAAGATGAAGAAGCTTTAGTTGTAGAAATGGGAATGAACCATTTTGGAGAACTTTCAAGACTTACAAATATTGCAAAACCAACAATTGCAGTAATTACAAATGTTGGAACAGCACATATTGGAAATTTAGGCTCAAGAGAAAATATTTTAAAAGCAAAATTAGAAATACTAGAAGGACTAAATGATGATGGAGTAGCTGTTATAAATAATGATAACGATCTTTTACATAAATGGAAAACAGATCAAAGCAAGTATAAAGTTGTAACTTTCGGAATAAATAATAAAAGTGACAACATGGCAAAAAATATTAAGTACAACGAAACAACAAGTTCTTTTGAATTCGAAGAAAAAGAAATAAATGTACCTGTTGGGGGAGAAGCGTTTGTATATAACAGTTTAGCTGCAATATCAGTAGGAAAATTATTAGGGATAGAATTAGAAAAAATAAAAGAGGGAATTGCAAAATTTGAATTAACTAAAATGAGGCTGGATGTAAAAAATAGCACTAATGGTTATAAAATAATAGATGATTGCTATAATGCAAATTATGATTCTATGAAAGCTGCTCTTGAATATTTAAATAAAATCAAATCAAATAAAAAAATTGCAGTTTTAGGAGATATGTTAGAACTTGGAGAATTTTCTAAAGAATTGCATGAGGCAGTAGGAAAAGAAGTTTTAAAAAATAATATAGATGCTTTAGTAACTGTAGGAAATGCTTCTAAAAACATTGCAAATATAGTAAAACAAGATAAAACAAAGGAAGTTTATGAATTTGAAAATAATAGAGAAGCTATTAAAAAAATAAAAGAAATTGCAAATGTAGGAGACGCTATTTTAGTAAAAGCTTCAAATTCTATGAATTTTAAAGAAATTGTTAATAGCCTATAATGAAAGGAAGATAGATTATGAAAAAAGTAAAAGTAGCTGTAATATTTGGTGGAAAGTCAACGGAACATGAGGTTTCAAATGTTTCTGGAACATCAGTGATACAAAATTTAAATAAAGAAAAATATGAAATATTTCCAATTTATATAAATAAAGAGGGAAAGTGGTTTGAATATACCGAAGAAGTAGAAAAAATTCAAATTTTAGAATTAAATAAAGAACCTGAAAAATTAAAAGAAATAAATTCAATAAATGAATATTTAAAAAATATGGATGTTATTTTACCAATATTACATGGATTATACGGAGAAGATGGAACAATTCAAGGAATGTTTGAAGTGCTTGGTAAAAAATATGTTGGCTGTAAAGTACTTGCATCAACTGTTTGCATGGATAAAGTATATAGCAAAATGATTTTTGAAAAAGCACAAATCAATCAAACAAAATACATAACAATAAAGGCTAATGATAAATATATATACGTAGATGAAGCATTAAACGAAGAAGAGATAAAACTTGAAGAGATAGTTGCAAAAGCAGAAGAAAAATTAAAATATCCAATGTTTGTAAAACCTTCAAATTCTGGTTCTTCTGTAGGCGTTACAAAGGTAGAATGTGCAAAAGAATTAGAAAATGCAATAATAACTGCTAAAAAATATGATAAAGAAATATTAATAGAAGAAGGAATAATAGGAAAAGAAGTTGAGTGTGCAGTACTTGAAGCAGATGGAGAGGTAAAAGCATCTTGTACAGGCCAAATTCTTTCAGCAGAAGAGTTTTATAGTTATTCTTCAAAATACACAAATGCAGAATCAAGAACATTAATTCCTGCAGATATTAGCAAAGAAAAACAAGAAGAAATACAGAAATTAGCTATAAAGGCTTTTAAAGCAGTAAATGGAAGTGGAATTTCAAGAATAGATTTCTTTATAGAAGACAAAACAAACAAAGTATATTTAAATGAAATAAATACAATGCCAGGATTTACTAAAATTAGCATGTATCCACAATTGTGGAATAAAAGTGGATTACCATACTCAAAATTGCTAGATAAGCTTATTGAAAATGCACTTAAAAATTAGAATTATTATAAAAATTTAAAATAATATTTAAAACACAACGAATATATGTTATAATTAGCCTAGTAAATTTGGAGGAAGACAAATGATTTTTAAGGACTACTATAAAATATTAGGCTTAGAGTCTAATAAAGCTAGCACAAATGATATAAAAGTAGCCTATAGGGAACAAGCAAAAAAATACCATCCAGATGTTAATATAGGAAATAGAAATACAGAAGAAAGATTTAAAGACATAAACGAAGCTTATAAAATATTGTCAGACTCAAATTCTAGAAGAAAATATGATAGAAGTTGGAACTCTAGAATTGGCAGAAAAAAAGCAAAAGCAAAGCAAAAAACTACAAAACTTAGTACGTTAGATTTTATAAAGCAGATGTTAGGGCTAAACATTAGTAAGCCTAAAAAAGAAAAAAAGGTAAAACCAGAGGCCGCACAGGGAGAAAACGTAGAAACTTCAATAAATATATCTGTAAGTGAAGGCTTTTTTGGAGCCAAAAAGGATATTTCTTTAAGAACTGTAGAAGGAAACTTAAAAAAGTTTGAAATAGAAATTCCTGAAGGCATACGAAACGGAGAAAGAATTAGATTAATTGGACAAGGTAAGCCTGGCAAAAATGGTGGAAAAAATGGAGATTTACTAATAAGAGTAAATATAGAGGAAGACAAACAATACAAATTAGTAAACTCAGACATATATACAACAGTAGAAATTATGCCATGGGAAGCAGTTCTTGGAGCTAAGATAAGTATTAATTCAATTGATGAACCAATTACAGTATATATACCCCAAAGAAGCAATTCAGAAGACACTATAAAAATAGAAAATAAAGGCTACAAAAATGGAAGACGGTGGAAGAGGAGATTTTTATATAAATATAAAAATTGCGCTACCTAAAAACATAACAAAAGAGGAAGAAAAAATTTACAAACAGTTGCAAAAACTAGCACTTAAAGATTGATTTACATAAAAATAAGTTGACATATTCTACAAAATAAGGTATAATGTATGAGTATGAGAAAATGAGGTGTAAAATGGATTTTTTATCAGGAAAACATTTTAGTATAATGGATCCACAAAATGTAAACACAGTAATATATCAAATAAACGTAGAAAATAAGGAAAACCTTGATGAAAACTCACCAGGAATAACTTTAGAAAGACTAAAATGCAGAGAGCAAATAGTAGGTAATAATAAAAAGAAAACATTTTTTGTTGATGTACCAAATGATGGAGCAAAACAGCTTGTTATTTTGTCTTTTGGAAAAGATAAAGTAATAGTAAACAATGGTGTTTTGGATAAAGACAATGTAAAAATATCAAAAAAACCAGCACCTGTAAAATTTGATACATTATATTCAGAAGAAGAAACTGAATATAAGGACATAAAATATACACCAAATTTAAAAAGGCCTATAACAATAATAGACCCAGAAACAGCAGAAGAAGTAAAACCAGTACTATATTTTGATAAAGAAACAAATGAAGTTAAAGGAAAATGCAAATTAAAACCATACAAATCATATTTTGCCTTTGAAATTAGGTAAAGTAAAAATTAGGAGGAATAAAATGGAGGAAACTAGCAATCAAATGCCAGCTAGAAAACATGAAATTAACACAATCAAATTTAATGAAAATGAAAAGCAAAAAGTTATAGAAGCTGGAAAGGGACCAAAAATAATTGTTTATAAAGATGTAGAAAAAAATATAACAAATATAATTGGTGAAAACCCTTTAAATATCACACTTGTACCAAACAGAGAAATAGAAGATAAGCAAAGAGATTAATCAAAAGAAAAGGTGAATATAACTATGAACTATAAATTAGAAAAAGCAATAGAAAGTAGTAAAAAGGTATTAATAGTATTTCTAGTATTATGGATAATATTAGAAATACTATTAATTGCGCCTTGGGCAGTTTCAATTAATAACAGTATAATAAATGGTAAATTTAATGTAACAACATTTATTACAGAATTTCCTAAAGAGGTATCAAGCTTTAAGTCAATAACTCAAGTAGGAAATGCTAATATAGCTCCAATTTTTGCAAAGTGGACATTAGTTCTTACAATAATACTCTTAATTGGAGTAGTAATATCAATAATAAAAGCAAAGCCAAAACATGGTTATGAAAATATAGAAAATGGTTCAAGCGACTGGAGTGAAGGAGGAGAGCAATACAGAATTTTAAGCCGAAATAAAGGCATAATTCTTGCTGAAAAAAATTATTTACCAGTAAATAAAATAGGAAACGTGAATGTTTTAATCGTCGGAGGATCTGGTTCTGGTAAATCATCAACATATTCAATACCAAATGCACACCAACTACTTGGTTCATACATTTTTACAGACCCAAAAGGTGAATTATATGACAAAACGGCAGGATATTTTAAGAAAAATGGTTATAACATTAAAGTATTAAATTTAGTAAATCCACAAAATAGTGATGGATATAATCCTTTATATCACATAACAAGTGACATAGATATTGATATAATTGCACATACAATAGTAAAGGGACAAGAAGGAGAAGGAAAGGCATCAGACCCTTTCTGGGATGATTCTGCCGAAACATTGCTAAAAGCATTAATATATTACTTATTATCTGCAAGACCACCGGAAGAGCACAATTTAGCTTCTTGTGCAGAACTTGTAAGAGCTGCTAATAGCAATAATGGAAATAGCTTGCTTACAGAGCTTATGCACGAATTACCTAATAATAACCCTGCAAGAACAAACTACAAAAATATAGAAATTGCATCAGATAAAACTTTTAGCTCAATTTTAAGTACACTACAATCAAAACTTGCAAAATTTGATTCACAAGAAATTGCAGAAGTAACATCAACTAATACAATTGATTTTGACGAAATTGCAAGAAGCAAAACAGCATTATATGTAATATCATCAGATACACATACAGCCTATAATTTTCTATTAACAATATTCTTTTCTCAGCTTATACAACAATTATATAATATAGCAGATGAAATGCCAGAAGGAAGATTACCAATACCTTTATATTTTATATTAGATGAGTTTGCAAATATTGGGCAAATACCAGATTTCGACAAAAAAATATCAACAAGTAGAAGTAGGGGAATTTCATTTAGTGTAATTTTACAAAATTTAGACCAACTAGAGGCTATATATGAAAAATCCTATGAAACAATTATAGGAAATTGTGATACACATGTATTTTTAGGAAGTAACTCTTTCAAAACAGCAGAATATTTTTCTAAGCAATTAGGAGAAAAAACAATTGTAAGAGATAGCAAATCCGTAAGTAGAGATAAGGAATTCCATAAACAAGGATACAACATGTCCGACCAAATAATGGGAAGAGCGTTAATGACTCCTGATGAATTAAGAAGAATGGATAATGATCTTTGTATAATCTTTGAAAAAGGGCTAAGGCCAATAAAAGCAAAGAAATATTATTATTTTACAAAG
>CAKPOC010000050.1 GCA_934169535.1 uncultured Clostridia bacterium
TGCTGTTGTAGTTGTTTTTCCTACTCCACCTTTTCCTGATGTTATTACTATAACCTCTCCCATAGAATCCTCCATTTTTACAAACTTTCATATTTCTATATATAATTTTTTACATTATATATAATATACGGAAATTAGCAAAAAGTCAAGGAGTTTTGCAAGTATTTATTACAAATTTATTACATACTTTTATACTCTATTTTCCCGTTCTTGGCAAAACTTTTTGAGGTTCTTCAGGGGTATAAATTATTGTTTTCCAATTGCTTTTTTTAGTATCTATTTGTTTTCTATATTTTCCCACTACATCGGTTTTATTTTCAATTATGTAACCATTTTCTACATTGTCAAATACCTTGCATAATAATTTCGGCTTTTCTTCTTCTTTAAATCCTACTTTTACGTTTTCAAATTTCAATTGGTATTCAGTTATAAATTCGTCTTCATCAATCTTTACTTCTCCAAAATTAATTTCGTTGTTTTCTTGTGTACTTAGATTATCCTTTAATTTTATATAATCATTTTTATTTGTTTTGTACCAAATAGAATATTTAATATTATCGTTCCATGTTCCTGTATAAAGTTTATTTATTTTTGTTTCTTCAGGAACATACTCTGTCCAAATAAGTTCGTCTAAGGCTATGTTAGACTTATTTTCTATATCACTAAAAGTATATTCTATAATTTCGTTTTTCTTTGCTTCTTTGGGTCCTTCCTTTTTTATATTTACTTCAATTTCTACTTTTTTATTTTCAACTATTATCTCTTTTGTTTCATTCCATTTTACATCAATTCTTATATCGTCTTTATTTTCATAGTATCCATCTTTTGCCTCCTCTTTTAAATAATATGTGCTATTTTTTAATTTTTCTATTATTATTTGCCCATTTTTGTTAGTTTCATATGTTCCTAGCTCTTGCTTTTTATCATTTAATAGCTTAAATTTTACACCCTGTATTACTTCTTTTGTATTTTCATCTATTTTGTTTATTATAATTTTAGATTTATATCCGTCTACATTAGTTTTTGTACTTGTTTCTACCTCTTCATAATTAGAAAAATACGTTATATAATCTTGATTATTTTCATTTTTGGCATTTGCATAAAATACTGGATATGTTTTTATTTTAATATTTTTTATATTTATTTTTCCATCTATGTTATCTGTTATTTTTTCAGTGGGGATTACTATTTTAAAGCTATTTTCTGTTATTCTATTTTTAGGATTATAATTTTTATCAAGTACAAAACTTCCTTCTGGGAAAGATTTTATTTCTACATCAAATGAGTCAATTTTTCTATTTGCTGTACTTTCAAAACTTTTTATTAAAAATTCTTTACCATTTATAGTTTTTATTTCTTCTTGTTTTTCAGTTATTTTTATTTGTGGTTTTTGATAATAATCTGTTCCATTTATTCCATATTCGTATAGCTCTTGTGAAACTTTTAGAACTTTTCTTCCTCTTCTTAAAACATCCTCAAATGAAATATTTTCTCCATAGCCTACTCTAGTTGGTTCTTCATATTTATCAATTGGAGAAATTTTTTGAACTAGTGAATGTACTGCTGTTTTTGTTGCATAATACAAATCATCTTCACACTCTAAATTCCAGTCCTTATAGGTACTTCCCATAAATCCTTTATACAAAATTCGCCATAATCTTTCATCATTAAGAAAATCTAATGTAACATCGTAGCTATCGCCTGCGCCTGTTCCTATTCCCTCCTTTTCTGGTTCCACACAAAAAGCTGGTTGTTTCTCACCTGTTTGAGAGTTTTTGTAGACTACATAAGTAACTCCTTTTAACATATCTTTTCCTTTTATTTTTAAAAGTGAAATGCAATCATGATCTTTTTCTAGGCTTACTGTATCACCTTTTAAAAAGCTTACTGCTGTAGCAGGTAGCACTTGTAATAATAAAGTTATTACTACCAAAAAATTTATAATACTTATCTTTAAAAATTTGTTCATTTTAAAATCCTTTATTAATATATTTAGGTTTTTGTTAAGGTTTACCTATAAACCTTATTTGTACTCTAAAGCTTGAACGCAAAGTCTTTTATCCTTTTGCCCTTTTACGCACGTAATTAGTGTAATTCTGCTGCTATCATCCTCCTTTAAATATGTAAAATCATTTTCGGAAATTACCTGTTTAAATGTAACCATATATTTTTTAATTCCATAAGCAGTTTTGTAATAGATAAAATTACCAATTGAAATATTTTTAAGATTTTTAAAGTAATCGCCATGCCCTCCAGCATTGTGAGAAGCAAGCCCTACATTGTTTGAAAAAACGCTAGTTGAACTAAAATGCCCTATCGCATTTTTTAAAATTTGCGCATCTGTCCCTTCCTGTATTGGTGCACTTTCAAGGCCTATGCTTGGTATTGTTAAATACCCTAAATTGCTGTCATGCTCAACTGTTTGCGTAACAATTGGAACCTCCTTTGAATTATCAGTTCCTTCATCCACTTTTTCTTCGATTTGCTCATTTAGATATTCTGTTTCTGCTGTCTGCTCAATTTTTTTAGATTTTTTGTCATGTAAAATTTTATTTAGGTATAAAATGGCACAGAAAATAAACACTACTATAATAGTAATTTTTAAAAACTTTTTTAAAATAATTTGCCTCCTGATTCTCTCCCTAGAAAAAAATTAATTCGATTAAATTGTTTTGAATTTTAAACCACATACATAATAGCATGGAAAATTTTACAAGTCAAGAAAAATCGTTCTTCAAATTTCGACAAAAAAATAACCCTGCTGCTAGGTTTTAGCAACAAGGTGTTATTTTAAATTATTCTTCTGATGGCGCTCCAACTGGGCATACAGCTGCACATGTTCCACAACTTATACATTGTGTTTCATCAATTTTATATCTTCCTAATTCTTCATCATAAGATATGCAAGAAACTGGACAATTAGCTGCACATGCACCACAGCTTATACATTGTTCTGATATTTTATATGCCATAACTTTCATCTCCTTATAAATTTATTTATTTGTTATCTCTTCTAATTTTAATAGTTCTTCCCAACGTTTGTCAACCTCTTTTTGAAATTCTTCTATCATCCATTCATTTCCTGGTTTAAACATATGTTTAAAACGTTTTTGTGGGCGTAAGAATTCTTCTACAGGTAACTTTTTAGCAGGTTTATATGTTATATGAAATACTCCATTTTCTACTTCATATAAAGGCCAATAACATGTGTCTATTGCAAGTTTATTTATCTTCATTAAATCTTCTGTGTTATATCCCCATCCTCTTGGACATGGAGCAAGCACATTTAAAAATGTTGCACCTTCTGTATAAATTGCCTTTTCTGCTTTTTCGTATAAGTCTTTAAAATTACCTGTTGCAATTGACTGTGCCACATATGGCAAATGATGTTCGCTCATAATTAATGTTAGATCTTTTCTTGACTGCATTTTTCCTGGAATTACTTTTCCTGCAGGTGATGTTGTTGTATCTGCAAACCTTGGTGTTGCAGATGAACGCTGAATTCCCGTGTTCATGTATGCACCATTATCGTAGCAAACATAAGTCATGTCGTGACCTCTTTCCATTGCTCCTGACAAACTTTGAAGGCCTATATCGTAAGTTCCACCATCTCCACCAAAAGTAATAAATTTAGTTTTTGTTCCTTCTGGCTCCTGTAATTTTCCTTGTTTTTTTAGTGATTTATATGCTGCTTCTGCTCCTGAACAAGTTGCTGCTGCACACTCAAATGCAGTATGAATGTATGAATCTGTCCATGCAGAATATGGATATATACAAGTTGATACTTCCATACAGCCTGTAGCGTTTGATATAACTGCTCTATCATTTTCGTGAAGAGCTCTCATTATCATTCTTGCAACAGGAGGAGCTCCACAACCTGCACACATTCTGTGTCCTGCTGTAAATCTAGAAGGCTTATTTGCAATTACTTCTTTCATATTGTATGCCATATTATTTTGCCTCCTTTCTTAGTCCTAAATATCTGTAATGATCTTTTGCGTTTTTCTCATCTTTTACAATTTCTTGTAAATCATTAAATACTTTTTCTATTTCTTTTGTTGTTGTATCTCTTCCGCCAATTCCATAAATGTAGTTTACTGCTGGAATATGTACATTTTCTGTGTACATTGCAGATGTAACATCTTCGTATAGCGCACCTCCTGCACCATTTAAGCTGTCTGCTTTATCTAGTATTGCTAAAGCTTTTACATTTTTTAAAGCTTCTGCTACTTCTTCTACTGGGAATGGTCTAAATACTCTTATCTTTAAAAGCCCAGCTTTTATTCCTTGGCTTCTTAGTTTGTCTACAACCGCCTTGGTTGTTCCCGCTGTTGAATTCATACAAACTATTGCAATCTCGGCATCTTCTAGTTTATATTCCTCAAATAAACCGTATTTTCTTCCTGTCATTTTTTCAAATCTGTCAGCTACTTCTAGTATAACTTTTTTAGCATTTCTCATAGCTTCTGCTTGCTGATATTTATGTTCAAATAAGTATGCTTGTAAGTCCATTGGGCCTATTGCTATTGGTTCATTTGGGTTTAGTAAATAATGCTCTGGTTTGTATTTTCCAACAAATTCTTTAACTTTTTCGTCTTCAATAAGTTCTATATTTTCTATAGAATGTGATGTAATAAATCCATCTTGGCATACCATTAAAGGTAGCATTACGTCCTTGTTTTCTGCTATTTGGTGTGCCATTATCATATTGTCATATGCTTCTTGGTTATTTTCTGAAAATATCATTATCCAACCACTGTCTCTAACTCCCATTGCGTCTGAATGGTCGTTATGAATATTAAGCGGTGCAGATACTGCTCTATTTACTAGCGATAAAACTATTGGAAGTCTTGAACCTGAAGCAATATATAGCATTTCCCACATATATGATAATCCATTTGCAGAAGTTGCTGTCATTGCTCTTGCTCCTGCTGCTTCTGCACCTATGCAAGCACTCATCGCACTGTGTTCACTTTCAACTGCAACAAATTCTGTATCTACTTCTCCGTTACTTACAAAAGTGGAAAAATATTGTGGTATTTCAGTTGAAGGGGTTATTGGAAATGCTGCAACAACGTCTGGATTTATTTGCTTCATTGCGACAGCTTGTGCTTCATTTCCACTTAAACGTTCTCTTATACTCATTAATCTTTTTCGCCTCCTTCTTCTTTCATTACTATTGCTCCAAAAGGACATACTTTACTGCAAATTCCACATCCTTTGCAATAGTCGTAGTTAAAATCTTCTCTTTTCATTTCTTTATTTACTGGTATTGAATCATCTGGACAAACAGGAAAACAAAGACCACATTGTGTGCATTTTTCCTTTATCCAAACAGGGCACATACTTCTCCAATCTCCAGTTTTAAATTCTCTAGCATTTCCTGCATCATAAATTGTTCCTCCCGGTGTTAATTTTTCTGCTGGAGTATTTTTATCTATATTCATTTTTGCCATAATGTTCTCCTCTTTTCTTATTTTATTTTAGTAACTTTTTCTAAGGCTAGTTTTAAAGCTTTCATATTTCCATCAATTACTTCTGGCTTTTTAGCAAATTTGTGTTTAAATGAGCCTTCCATGTCTTTCAAAAAGTCCTCTTCTGGCATTATGTTTGCAACCTTTACAATTGCTGCAAGCATTGGCGTATTAGGGAAATATCTTCCTAGCGCTTCTTGCGAGATTGATCTTGCATCTACAGTAAATACAGAGCCCTCATATCCTTTTAATTTTTCGTTTATTTCATCTGCATTTTTTACTGTGTTTATTACTATTGCACCATCTTTTTTTAGTCCACTTGTTACATCTACAGAATCAAGTAGTGTGTCATCTACTACTACTACATAATCTGGCTCATAAATGTTGCTATGTATTGTAATTGGCTTATTGCTAATTCTGTTATACGCTGTAATTGGTGCGCCCATTCTTTCTGGTCCATATTCAGGAAATCCTTGAATGTATTTTCCTGTATTAAAAGCTGCGTCAGCAAGTAATAGCGATGCTGTTTTTGCCCCTTGTCCGCCTCTTCCATGCCATCTTATTTCTACTAAATTTTCCATTAAAGAATTACTTCCTTTCTCTATTTATAACCCACTTTCCATTTTTGGTTGGGCCTTCTCTTATTATAATGTTATTGTCTTTTAGCTGTTTTATATTATATGAAATTCCATCTCTGGTTAGTCCTAAAACGTTTGCAAGTTGAGTTTGTGTGATACTTGGATTTTTTTCAATCATATTTAAAATTTTTTCTTGTGTAGTTTCTTGTGTAGTTTCTTGTGTAGTCATTCTTGAAGTTTCATCAATTGTGTTGTTTATCATTTTTAGCATAAACTCTATAAATTCATTGGAAGTTCCTGCTTTATTGCAATTATCAATTACTTTATAGTATTCATCTTGATTTTTCTTTATCATACTTTCTATTGGCAAATATGCAAATGCTTTTTCCCAATGTGCTAAAATTGCATTTTGCCAAAGTCTGGCAGTTCTTCCATTTCCATCATGAAATGGATGTATAAAAACAAATTCATAATGAAAAATTGAAGATAATATAAGTGGGTTCACATTGTTTTTAGCTTCATTAAGCCATTGAAATAAATTGTTCATTAAAGTTGGAACCATATTTGCAGGTGGAGCCATAAAAATTAATTTGTCATTATCAAAAACTCCCTCGCCGTGATTTCTAAATTTTCCAGCATCTTTTTCTATCAAAAATGTTAATATTCCATGGATTCTTTTTAACTCATCTATAGAATAAGGATCTATTTTATCTAGCTGTTCATAAGCTTTATACGCGTTCTTTACCTCTTGTATGTCTTTTTGCTCGCCTATTACCAATTTTCCGTTTATTATATCTTCTACTTGAAATAGTGATAATTGATTATTCTCTATCGCTAGTGAAGAATGTATTGACTGTATTCTTGATTTTCTTCTTAATTCAGGATATCTATTTAATTTTTCAAAGTAATTAGCTTCTCCAATTTTCTTCATTATGTCTGACACATAATTTAACATTTTATCAGTTATTGTATAAGGTGGATAATTTTCCATTTTCCAAACCTCCATCGTATTTTTACATATAAAGTATATGCTTATTTTGCCTTTATGTCAAGGGAATTTTAGGTTTGCTTTCTGCCAATAAAAAATATCAATTATGAATTTTTCCATAATTGATGTTTTTACTATATTTAATTATTTATAGTATATTGATTACTCGTTTGTTAAAATGTCAGTCACATACTAAAACGACGCGGTAACCGTACGTCACTGTTAACTCCGCCGTAATTGTCATCAAAAGCAAACGAGCCGGCACTTGACCAAGAACCACAACCACCACCACGTATGAACACGGGCTCGGTAGAAACAGTGTGGCCCTCGTAGTCTGCGAGATCGTTGTTCCACGAACCATTGTTTCTAGGTAACTCTCCTTCTGATG
>CAKPOC010000051.1 GCA_934169535.1 uncultured Clostridia bacterium
TCCCACACCTGTAACTGTTGCCAAAAATGGGACAATCCATTCATATCTATTTTTTCCAATTATAGCAATATTTTTGTCTTTAAATCCTAAATCAATAAGTTTTGTTCCTACCGCTGTAATATCTTTGCTCATGTCTAAATATGTAATTTCTTTGTATTCTTTGTTGTTTTTTTCATTTTTTGTTTTAATTTTAAAAGCTATGTTGTTAGGATATTTTTCAACTCCTTCGCTTATTACTTCCTTTATATTAATATATGTTCGAGCATTATATAACTCATTTTTTCTTGCATTATTCATTTTATTGTTTTCGTATAATATAAATAATTTATACGATTTTCTCCTTTCACTAGACTTTAAATTTAATAAGTCCTATATTGTTTTTGCTTGCATATTCTAAAATTTCTTCTAATTGATCTTGTGATAATTTTATTTCGTCTACTTCAAAGCAGTGTCCACCATTTGTAAGTACATGGTATGGTTTTTCTAAGTCGATTTTTTCTTTAACTTCTTGAACATTTTGCGCTTTAAAGTCTACACGAAACGAATTTGTGTATTGCTCTTTTTGCGTAACATTTTTAATTTTGCCATATATTGCTTTGTCTGTTTTTATAAATTCTTTTGAAATGTCATTATCTTCTAAGCCTATTAACTTAAAATTTAAATTATACTTGTTACAAAATTCATTAGTTTTATTAGCCATAAATTTCACAATATTTATGCCTAATTTTTGTGCTTCTTTATCTTTTATTCTTGTCTTGCCAGTTAGTGCGCAAATACATTCTTCTAGGCCAGTAAAGCCTATTCCCAAATCTCCGTGTTTTATTACTTTCCTAATTCTGTCATTGGGTTTTGCCCTATCTCCATCTTGCCAAATTCCTTGGCCTATTAGAAATGGAAAATCTTTTACTGTTTTTACTGCTTGCATTTCAAATCTGTCAAGCAATTCATCTTTTACAATATTTAGTTTTTCCTCTAATTCATCATAAAAATTTTCGTAAATTTTTTCTCTATAAGCTGCTTTTACATTTTCATCACTTAATTCATCTATCTTAATTATTGGGCTGTTCTTTATTCCAATTCTAGCAAGGTTTATTGTTGTGTATGAAATTATTCCACAAGATGCTCCCTCTGTCCTTGTGCAATTTGAATTATATGCAGTTTCTATTTCTTCATTTTCATATTTTTTTAGGTTACTTTCCATATCTAAAAATGAAAAGCCAGGGTATTTTCTTCTTGTTGCTATTTCTATTGCCTTTTTGTATAAATCATAATTAGGATTTTCTTTTTCTAGATTAATTCCTTTCTTTACTTTAAATATTACAATTGGCGATATTATCTCTTTTTGCGTTTGAATTCCAAAATCAATGCTGTCTAAAATTCTGCAAGTTACCATTCTTCCTTCTATAGAAGTGTCGGTTCCTAAATTTATACATGGATAATTTTTTTCTTTGCCTGAAGTATTTATTACATTTACATCATGAATGAATCCTTCCATAGCCTGAGCTACAATTTTGTCAGTTTTGTTTAGTGCTATTTTGTATGCTATTTTAAAAGCTCGTTTTACCTGAGCTGCCTCTCTTGAATATTTATCAAAAATTTCTATATCAAAATTTATATGTTCTATTTTTTCTATTTCTCGGTCAATTCCACCTATTGCTACAAATTTGTCTAGGTCGGTATATTCAAATATGTCATTTAATGTTTGCCTAAATTGTTTTTTGAAAGTTTTTACAACTCCTGGTGCCATGTAATAGTCAAATCCAGGTATGCTTTGGCATCCATGCTGTTCTTTTTGGTTTAAATTTATAGCAAGTACTGCAAGAGCTGTATATGACATTATGTCTTGTGGCTCCCTTATATATAAATTTTTGGTGTTAAACCCCTCATCATATAATTTGCTTAAATCTATCTGAGATGATGTTGTAGTTCCGAGTGGCATAAAGTTTAAGTCGTGAATATGAATTTCTCCTGCTTCGTGCAAATCTGTTATTTTTTTCTTCATGTTATATGCTTTAGCAAATTCACGTGAAACAGTAGAGCCATAGTCTATCATCATTTCGTATGGGCTTAATGTGCTATTTTCGTCTTTTTCCTTTTGCAAAGTTAAGTCTTCTAGTGATTTTAAAAATTTATGCTGCTTTTTTCCTTCAAAGAACAAATTTCTTGCTTGAGTTCTTCTTTCTCTGTATTCAGAAAAAGATTTATATACATCAAAATAATTTTTTTCTTTAAGTTTTTCTTCTATTATGTCTTGTATTTGTTCAATTTCTATTTTTTCTAAGTTGCTTTTATTTATGTTTTCAATTACACAGGTGTATATTTTGTTTACGTCTGTTTCGTTGTACTTATTTTCTTCGTCAAGATTTACACTATCAAAGGCTTTTTTTATGGCTATTGCAATTTTGGTTCCATCAAAATCTACTTTTTTGCCATCTCTTTTAATAACTTTCAATCTTTTTGCTCCTTAATTTTTTTCCTAATTCTATAACAATTTTCTTATAAAAGCAAGTATTGCTAAAAAATTAGCCTCAAATAGACGTTCTTCATCTATTTAAGGCTTCGGTTTATAAAACATCTTTTACTGCTTCTGCTATTATTTTATTTACATCTGTTAATAAAACATTAAATCTCATTTCTGTATCAAAGTATTCTTTGATTTTCGGTTCTGTTTGTATTTGTGAATATTTTTCTTCTAATTTTTTCTGGTCTTCTTGAGAAATTGGCATTCCTTGCATTTGCTTTATTTGCATGTCATATCTCATTTTTTCAAATTCTTCTATTCTTTTTTTGTATTCATTATTAGAATTTATTTCTTCTTTGTTCTTTTTGTATTCTATATATTCTTTTGATTCTTTAATTTCTTGAGCAAGTTTATTTGCTGTATCATAAACGTTCATTTTAAAAAATCCTTTCTACGCATAAGCATGTTTCTTTTTGAAAGACAATAAATTTGTAATTTCTTTTTGTGTATTTTCCGCTTTCTTTGTTTTTTGAGCTTTTTCTTGTAGCATCTGTCTTGCTTGTCTTTCCGCCATAGTTTGACAAATTGCTTTTTCATATGTAAAATGAGTATCTTGCGCAATTTTTTCCCAGTTAAATTGTTCTTTTACTTTTTTAACAGCTTTTTTGCTACAGTTTGCTGCAAGTTGGTGGTCATATAATAAGGTTATTACAGAATCTGCTATTGAATTTGGATTTCCACAATATGCTTTCATTCCGTCTACACCATGCTCTATTATTTCGTCTAGTCCGCCAATGTCTGAAACAACTGTTGGAACTCCTGCAAGCATTCCCTCTAGGGCAACTATTCCAAATGGCTCATATGTACTTGGGAATACTGCAACGTCAGCACATTTATACATTTTCTGTAAAGTATACTTTATTATCTAATCCAAGGTTTCGTACCTCTTGTTTTAGTTCATCCATCATTCCGCCTCTTCCGGCAATTATTAACTTAGAATCATGATAATTTTGTAATATTTTAGGCATTGCAGCAATTAAATGTTGTACACCTTTTTCATATACTAGTCTTCCAACGTATAAAATTATTTTTTCATTGTCCATTGCATATTTACGTCTGAAATCATAGTCTCTTTCTATTCCTATAAAGTTAGATAAATTTACTCCATTTGGTATAACATTTATTTTTTCGTATGGAAGTCCGAACAATCTTTGAATTTCATTTTTCATGTAATTGCTGTTTACTATTACTTCACTTGCTTCATATGTTAAAAGCCACTCTGTGTCATTTATATATCTTTGTGTTTCATCATGAATTCCGCTGTTTCTGCCAGCTTCAGTTGCGTGAATTGTAGCTACTATTGGTATGTCATAAGCATTTTTTAATGATTTTGCTGCATATGTTACAAGCCAATCGTGAGCATGAATAACATCAAATCCACCTTCTTGGTTTATTATTTCTGTTGCTTTTGATAATAAATTAAAATTTAATTGCATAATCCAGTCTATAAAATTGTTAGGGTGAATCATATAATTGTCCACTCTGTAGACTTTTACTCCTTTGTCGTTTTCAAAGCTTGGTACATTTGTGTTGTCCCTGTAAGTTACAACTGTTACTTCATGGCCATCCTTTATTAATCTTTTTGATAAGTCATGCACTACTCTAGCAATTCCTCCTACAATTCTTGGTGGATATTCCCATGTTAACATTAGTATTTTCATTGACTAAAATCTCCCTTCGATTAGTTCTCTTCCGTTATTTATAATATTAGTATTTATATTTTATATGAAAAAATATCAAATGTAAACATTTTTCTACATTTTTTTATTACATTTTTATTACAAAATTTTTTTTTGCCTTTTTCTACTTCACAGCATTTTGGCTGCAAAAACTTTTTGTTTTTTTTCTTCTTTCTATTGAATTTATCTTTCTTTTGATATAGTATATACTAAGATTTTTAACGAACAAAAGTAAGAATATACAAAGGAGGACTAAAAATGCCATCAAAAGAAAAAAGTAATATAAAAAAATCTACTGAAAAAACAGCAAAAAATAAAGCAACTACAAAAGACACTATCTCTTCTAAAAAAACTACCACAGCTAGAAAGAGTACAACAACAAAAAAATCTGCTTCGGCATCTAAGGTAACTGCAGCAACAAAAAAATCCGCTTCGGCTACTAAAAAGAATACAACAACAAAAAGATCTGTTTCTACTAAAAAGGCAACTTCATCTAAGAAAAAAGTAGCTTCAACTAAAAAATCTACTTCTGCAAAAGTTTCTGCCGCAAAAGAATCAGCTTCAGTTGTACCAGTACTTGTAGAACATTATGACTTGCCTTACAGATATAACCAAACTGTTGTAAAGGTTTTAGCCCAAACTCCAACAAAGTTATTTGCTTATTGGGATTTGTCTGACAGTACTGTAAATAAATTTAAAGAAGAATATGGTGATGACTTTCTTGATAAAACAAGACCTGTTCTTATAGTAAAAAATAATACAATGCACTATTCTTTCGAAATAGAAGTTGATGACTTTGCACACGGTTGGTATATTGATGTGGCAGATGCAAATTGTGATTATTCAGTAGAATTAGGTCGTAAGCCTAAATATAATGCACAAATTAATCTTCCTAACAATTATGTTTATGTTTCTTCTTCAAATGAAATGGTCGCTCCTAATGATAGAATTTTATTTGATAAATCACCTTCTACCATTTACTTTAAAGATGTAAAAACAAATATTATAACTGAAGAAAGCATTTTATCTATTGCATTTTTCAGAAAACTTTATAGTTTATATGGTGTTCCAGAAAATGCTATGTTATCAATTTATAGTAAATACTTAAAATTAGATTTAAGCAATCCTACTTCTGGTAACCCAACTTCTACATTTAGATAAAATGAAAGGAATTTTTGATATGAAAAATAATCCAAAGGGATATGTAAGTTTTGTTCTTCATGCACATTTACCTTTTGTGCATCATCCAGAAAGTGAAGATTATCTTGAGGAACAATGGCTTTTTGAAGCAATTTCAGAAACTTATATTCCCCTTCTTTTAAATTTTAAAAAATTAGTTGATGAAGGTGTCGATTTTAGAATTACAATGTCTATGACCCCACCTTTATTAAATATGCTAGATAACAAATTATTGCAAGAGCGTTATATAAAATATTTAAATAAGCACATTGAGCTTGCAAAAAAAGAAATTGTTAGAAATGAAGGGAACTACAATTTAGTTAATCTTGCAAAATACTATGTAGATAGATATTCAAATGATTTACATATTTTTAAGGATGTTTATAATTGTAATATTATTTCTGGTTTTAAGCATTTTCAAGACATTGGTGTGCTTGAAATAATTACTTGCGGTGCAACCCATGGCTATTTCCCTATTTTGTATGTTAATGAAAAAACTGTAAGAGCACAAATAGCAGTTGGTGTTCAAACATATGAAAAATATTTTAAAAAAAAGCCGCGCGGAATTTGGCTTCCTGAATGTGGATATGTTCCTGAAGCAGATAAATACTTAAAAGAATTTGGTATTGAATATGTTATTACCGAAACTCATGGAATTTTATATGCAAACCCTACACCAGTATTTGGAACTCTCGCTCCTATCGTTTCCCCAGGTGGCGTTATTGCGTTTGGCCGTGACCAGGAATCTTCAAGACAAGTTTGGAGTTCTATAAATGGTTATCCAGGTGACTACAATTATAGAGAATGGTATCGTGATATTGGATATGATGCACCTTATGATTATATAAAACCTTATATTGCTACAAATGGTGCACGTGTCCCTACCGGAATTAAATATTATCGAATTACCGGAAAAGATTGTGATAAAGATTATTATAATGTTCAATGGGCTTGGGATTCAATCAATAAACAAGCAGGCCACTTCTTTGATTCAAGGCAAAAACAAATTTCTGAATCCTCAAATTTTACAAAAAATCCGCCTATTGTACTTTGTCCATATGATGCTGAGCTTTATGGTCATTGGTGGTATGAAGGTCCTAATTGGCTATATACTTTATTTAAAAAAGTATATTATGACAAATGTGATTTTGATTTAATTACTCCTAGCGAGTACATTGATAAATATCCTCAAATGCAAGTTTCTACACCTTGTAGATCTAGCTGGGGTGCAAATGGTTATAGTGAAGTTTGGTTAAATCAAACAAACGATTATGCTCACAGGCATTTGCATGTTGCAGGTGACAGAATGGTTGAACTTGCTAACTTGTTTACTCCTGAAAAGCTAAACTCGATGTCAGAAGATTTAAAGTCTTTATTTACTAGAGCATTGAACCAAGCAGCAAGAGAGCTTCTTTTAGCACAAAGTAGTGACTGGCTATTTATAATTACTAATGGTACTATGGTCGATTATGCAAAAAAACGTATAAAAGATCACATTGGTAGATTTACAAAACTTTATTATCAATTAAAAAATGAAAAAATTGATAAAAGTTTTCTTGAAATAATTGAAGACTATGACTGTATTTTCCCTGAAATTGATTATAATATTTATAGATAGTCAAGTTTCATTAATATGTTTTTAGAATAAAATAGTATATGATATATTTTTTAGGTAATACTAATTATATATTTATATACTATTTTCTTTTTTGAAAGGACTTTTATAAAATGATTTCTTTTTGTATAAAAACAAATAATAAATTTGACATTGAAACTTTACCTCTATATATTGGGAAAATAGATTTATCTAATGTTGTTTTTGTTACAAAAAAATTTATGATTTTAGGTTCACTCAGGAGTCATGAGTAAGAGAAGAACCATTGATTCTTTTTACAAGCGAGCACAAGATATTGT
>CAKPOC010000052.1 GCA_934169535.1 uncultured Clostridia bacterium
TTCTTTTTTCTGATTGACCAAATTAGTGACATTGTTGCCAAAAAGAAAAATGCAAAACAAATTATTATTCTAATATAGAAGGACAAAATGCAACAAACGCATTAAATACTATTTATTTGGGTGAAAGAAATCAATTAAAAGATTTAAATTATATAGCAGAACTTTACGGAAAAAAAACAAATATTGACATAGAAGTTCAAGGAGCTTTAAAGGATAATGCCAAAAAACACTTTAAAGGAACAATTGACTTCAAAAAAGGCTGCAAAAAAGCAACAGGAAATGAAAACGAAAATTGCATGCTTTTATCTAACACTGCAAAATCTATTGCGCTTCCTATGCTTTTATGCTCAGAAGAAGAAGTCGAAGGAAATCACGCAAGTTCAGCAGGAAAAATAGGTGAAAAAGAGCTATTTTATATAATGTCTAGAGGATTTTCTAAAAAAGAAGCAATGAAATTAATGGTTAGAGCAAAATTTAATAGTATTTTAGAAAAAATATTAGATGAAGAAATTAAAGAGGAAATTTTACGAGAATTCGATAAAAGATTAGATTAAAGAAGGTAGGAAATATGGAAGAAATAAAAAAAGATTTTCCAATTTTAAATAATAGTAATATTGTATATTTAGATAGTGGAGCAACAACACAAAAACCAATTCAAGTAATAAATGCAGTAGAAAATTTTTATAAAAAATATAATGCAAATCCACATAGAGGGGCTTATACACTAAGCATAGAGGCAACTGAACAATATGAAAATTCTAGAGACAAAATTGCAAAATTTATAAATGCAAAACATAGAGAAGAAATTATTTTTAGTAAAAATGCAACAGAAAGTTTAAATTTAGTTGCTTATTCATATGGCTTAGAAAATTTAAAGAAAGATGATGAAATTGTAATTTCAATAATGGAACATCATTCTAATTTAGTGCCATGGCAAAATGTAGCTAAAAAAACAGGTGCTAAACTAAAATATATGTATATAAATAATGAGTTTGAAATTCCAGAAGAAGAAATTGAAACTAAAATTACTAAAAATACAAAAGTTGTCGCAATTACTTATGTTTCAAATGTTACAGGAACAATAAATGACGTTCAAAAAATAATAAAAAAGGCTCATAGTGTTGGAGCAATTGTAATAGTTGATGCAGCACAAGCAATACCTCATATGAGAATAGATGTTCAAAAATTAGACTGTGATTTTTTAGCTTTTTCAGGGCATAAAATGCTTTCTGCTCTAGGAATAGGCGTTTTATATGGTAAAAAAGAAATATTAAATAAAATGTCCCCTTTTCTAATGGGAGGAGATATGATAGAATATGTTTACGAGCAGGACACAACTTTTGCACCACTTCCAAATAAATTTGAAGCGGGAACTCAAAACGTGGAAGGCGTAGTATCACTAGCTAGCGCGATTGACTATATAGAAAAAATAGGTTATGACAAAATTGAACAAATAGAAAATGAAGTTGTAACTTATGCAAGGGAGGAACTTTCTAAACTAAACTTTTTAGAGCTATATTTAACTTCAAATAGTGAAAAACATTCAAGTGTAATTTCGTTTAATATAAAGGGAATTCATCCCCATGATGTAGCAAGCATATTAGATAGCCAAAATGTATGTGTTCGTTCTGGCAACCACTGTGCACAACCTCTTTTAAGATTTTTAGGAATTGATTCTACTTGTAGAGCAAGCTTTTATATTTATAACACTAAAGAGGATGTAGACAAGCTGGTAGAGGCACTAAAAAAAGCATATAAAATGTTTGAAAAATATATAAAATTGTAGGAGAAAAAATGGACAATTTAGAAGAGATGTATAATGATTTAATAATGGAACACAGCATGAATTCATATAATAAAAAACATTTACAAAGCTGTGATTTTTGTCAGATGGGTCATAATCCTAATTGTGGTGACGAAATAGAAATAGAACTAAAATTAGGAGGAAAAGATAAAAATATAATAGAGGATATGGCATTTACTGGCCATGGATGTGCAATTTCGCAAGCATCTACTTCTATTATGATTGATACTTTAAAAGGCAAAACTTTAGAGGAAGCAAGAGAAATTATAAAAACATTTATAGCAATGATAAAAAGAGAAATTACAGACGAAAAAGAATTAGAAAAATTAGAAAATGCAATTGCATTTAAAAATGTATCAAACATGCCAGCAAGAGTAAAATGTGCATTGCTTGCATGGCATACAGTAGAGGAAATATTAGATGGAAGAAAATAGAAAAGTATTATTAGGAATGAGTGGTGGAGTTGATAGCTCAGTATCAGCAATACTGCTTAAAAATCAAGGATATGATGTAATAGGAACAACCCTAGAATTATTTGCAGGAAGCAGTTGCTGCAATATTAATACATACATAGACGCAAAAAATGTGTGCAATCAAATAGGTGTTCCGCACTTTACGTTAGATTACAAAAAAGAATTTAGAGAATATGTAATAGATGATTTTATAAGCTGCTATGCAAATTGCAAAACTCCAAATCCATGTATAGAGTGTAATAAGTATATGAAATTTGGAATAATGTATGAAAAGGCGCAGCAAATGGGAGCAAAGTACATTGCAACAGGGCATTATGCTAAAACAGAATATAGTAAAAAATATGGAAAATGGGTTCTAAAAAAATCAAAGGCAGGAAAAAAAGATCAAAGCTATGTACTTTGGAACATTCCGAAGGATATTATTCCATATGTAATTTTTCCATTGGGAGATTTCGAAAGTAAAGATGAAATTAGAAAAATTGCAAATGATAACAATCTAAAAGTTGCAAATAAACCAGACAGTGAGGACATTTGCTTTATTCCAGATGGAAATTATAAAAAGTTTTTAGAAACAAACTCAGATATTAAACCTCAAAAAGCATACAGGACTTTATAATTATACAATAGGTCAAAGAAAAGGACTGGGAATATCATATAAAGAGCCGCTATTTGTAATAGGATTTAATAAAGAAAGAAATGAAGTCATAGTAGGAACTAAAAATGAACTGTACAAAAGTGAAGTGACAGTATGTGACATAAACTTACTTTTATTTGACAAAATAGAAGGAGAGCTAGAAGTAGAGGTAAAAACAAGATATTCTACAAAATCTGCAAAAGCAAAAATAAAGCAAGAAAATAATTTGATAAAAATTCACTTTGATGAACCACAAAGAGCTTTAACACCAGGCCAGTCGGCAGTGTTTTACATAGACGACATAGTTGTTGGAGGAGGAAAAATAATATAATGGAAGAAACAAATGTAATAACAAGGGAAATAATAATTTCGTTAGTTATAGTTTTAGTTGCAGTGATGATGTATTTTGTTGCAAAAACTATAATTGGCAAGATAATGGAAAAAAGCAGAAAGACAACTAAAAAGGGAAGAACATACATTAAACTTTTTAACAACATACTAAAATATGCTTTAATTTTAATTGCAGGAGTTGCAATACTGCAAGTTTATGGAATCAATGTAACATCTATTATAACAGGCTTAGGAGTAGTTTCTGCAGTCGCTGCATTAGCTCTTCAAGACGCTTTAAAAGATATTATAATGGGAGTAAATATTATAGTAGATAATTACTTTTCAGTAGGAGATGTAATAAAGGTAAATGGAGTAGATGGAAAAGTAACTGAAATAGGCTTAAAATGTACAAAAATAAAGGACCTAGATGAAGGAAAACTTATAACTGTTGAAAATAGAAATATATGTGAAGCACAAATTGTTCCAGATTACTTTTTTATAACAATTCCTATTGCATATACTGAAAAGATAGAAAGAGTAGAAGAAGTTTTCGATGGCATAATAGAAAAAATTAAACAAATAGACGAAGTAAATGACGCAATTTACAGAGGTCTAAATAAGTTTGATGAATCTTCAATAAATTATACGATAAAAATATTTGCAAAAGCAGACCAAAAAATAGAAGCAAAATACAAAGCAAATAGAATTATAAAACAAGAACTTGATAGAAACGAAATGAAAATTCCATTCAACCAAATAGATGTACATTATCAAGAAACTAAATAGCAAGAAGGAGAAAAAAGTGACAAAAAATAAAAAAATAATGTTTTATGTGTTACTAATTTTTATAATTGTAGCGGTGCTAGCAGTAGGAATATTAATAAAAAATAAATTGAAAACAAAAAAAGCAGAAGCAATGTATCAATTAGATACTTCTTCTGCTTGGAGCATTGCATATAACAAAAATGCCAATTTTTTAGTGGAGCTTACAAATGAAAATAACGTAAAAATAACTGCGATAGGTGCAAATAACACAAGCATAAAGATAACCTGCAGCAATGAAAAAAATGAGGAAATAGTGCTAAAAGCAATATATGATGAAAAAACTGGAGTGAAAATTGAAAAAGAAGGAAACCAAAACGATATGAAAGTAACAATTAAAGTAAATAATCAAAATTTTAGCGCTATTTTGTATGATAACGAAGCAAGCAAAAAATTATTAGAAAAGCTTCCTTTAAAATTAACAATGGACGAGCTAAATGAAAATGAAAAATATTGCTATTTAGATACAAGCCTTCCAACTAATAGTGCTAAAGTAGGAAAAATAAATAAAGGTGATATAATGCTGTATACATCAAACTGTTTAGTTCTTTTTTATGATAGCTTTGAAACGTCATATTCATATACTAAAATTGGATATATAGAAGATGTAGAAGGTTTAAAAGAGGCTTTGGGAAGCGGAAATGTGCAAATAGAAATTAGCAAATAAAATTTGCTAAAACCCTACACAAAAGCAAAAAAGTGTGATAATATATATAAGTAAAATTTTGAAATAAGAAGGAGGAATTAAAATGTCAGGACATTCAAAATGGCATAATATTCAAGCTAAAAAAGGAAAAGCTGATGCAGCAAGAGGAAAAGTATTTACAAAACTAGGAAGAGAATTATTAATTGCAGTTAAACAAGGTGGCCCTGACCCGGCTGGAAATTCAAAATTAAAAGATGTAATTGCAAAATGTAAGGCAGCAAATATGCCAAATGATACAATAAATAATGCTATTAAAAAAGCTTCAGGAGCAGCAAATAGCGAAAATTACGAAGAAATTGTTTACGAAGGATATGGACCATGTGGAGTTGCAGTAATTGTAGAAGCAAGTACAGACAACAGAAATAGAACAGCAGCAGATGTTCGTCACGTATTTGATAGAGCTGGCGGAAATTTAGGAACAACAGGGTGCGTATCATATATGTTTAATAAAAAAGGTGTAATAGTTATTGATAAATCTACTTGCGAAGTTTCAGAAGATGATTTAATGATGCTGGCTTTAGAAGCTGGAGCAGAAGATTTTGAACCAGATGAAGAATGTTATACAATAACAACTTCACCAGATGATTTTTCTACAGTACGTGAAGAATTAGAAAAAAACGGATTAAACTTTGTTGAAGCATCTGTTCAAATGGTACCAACAACTTATGTTGCACTAAGTGAACATGATCAAGAAAGAATGGAAAAATTATTAGATAACTTAGACGATTTAGATGATGTAATGAATATATATCACAATAGTGAGAATAATTAGACAAATAACTACAGATAAGGGGGAATCTAAATGATAAAAAAAGTAGCTATACTTGCTAATGGAGGAGATGTTTCAGGATTTAATGCTGTTATTCGTGGAATTGTAAAAACAGCAGAAGAAAATGGAATATAATGTTATGGATATATATAAGGATATAAAGGACTTTTATATAATAATTATGAAAGATTAACAACTGATAATAATGGAGTGGCATCAGGAATATTACAAAGAGGTGGCTCTATAATTGGCTCTTCTACAAATGCAAATGTTTTTAACTATAAAGTTACAAACGAGAAAGGCGAGGTAGAATATAAAGATTTATCAGAAAAATGCCTTCAAAATGTTAAAGAAGATGGATTTGATTGTGTATTCACTTTAGGTGGAGATGGAACACAAAAATCTGCAAGAGATTTCTTTGTTAGAGGAATGAATGTAATAGGTGTGCCAAAAACAATTGACAATGATGTTGCATGTACTGAAATTACTTTTGGATATAATACTGCTGTATCTGTTGCAACAGAAGCGTTAGACAGACTACATACAACAGGCGAAACACATCATAGAATAATGGTTTTAGAGGTAATGGGAAGATATGCAGGATGGATTGCACTAGAGTCTGCAATAGCAGGAGGAGCCGACATTGCCCTTATTCCAGAAATTCCATATGATATAAATTCAGCAGTTCAAAAAATAGAAGAAAGAAAAAAAGAAGGTAAAAATTTTACTATTGTAGTTGTAGCAGAAGGCGCAATGCCAAAAGGCGGAGAACTTACAGTAGAAAATGTTAGATCAAATGGCAAAGGCGTTGATAATAATAAATTAGGTGGCGCAGGACAAAAAGTTGCAAAAGAGCTAGAAGAGCTAACAGGTCTAGAGGCAAGATGTACAGTTTTAGGATATATGCAAAGAGGTGGAACACCAACTGCATATGATAGAGTTCTTTCTACAAAATATGGAGCAAAAGCAATGGAACTTGCAATAGAAGGTAAATTTGGAACTATTGCTGTTATAAAAAATGGAAAATTAGATTACGCAACATTAGAAGATGTTGTAGGAAATAATAAAGAAATTGGTGCAGTTTCAGGAAATACAAAAGAAAGCAATTTAAGAAAAGTAAATATGAATGATGATTTAGTCAAAACTGCAAGAGATATTGGAATTTGCTTAGGAGACTAAAATAAAAGGAATGTTAAATGAACAAAAATATTTTAAAACATATAATAAGATATATTTTAATGCTTATGATAATTATTGTTTGTTCTACAATATTTAAATTTTCTTCAGATGGTGCAAGTTCTTCATCTAAAAAGAGTAGAGCCGTTTCAAAAGGTATAATTTATACTTTCTTAGACGGAAGAAATATGTCAGAAGAAGAAATGGAAGAAAAAGTGCAAGTTATAGAAAAAGGTGTAAGAAAACTTGCACATTTTTCTATATATTTGCTACTTGGAATTTTGCTAATGTTATGTTGTGGAACATATAAAATTGAAAATGCGGTCAGGTTTGATA
>CAKPOC010000053.1 GCA_934169535.1 uncultured Clostridia bacterium
TAGAGCAAAAAGAAAAAAAATTAGAAAGAGAATATATAAGTAAGCAAGCACAAATTGCACATTTTCAGGAGTGCAAAAAAAGTTTCATAGGAAAGCTAAAATATTTCTTTAAGGGAAATAAAGAAAAAGAAGAAGAAAACCACATAGAAGCTAGCAAAAATAGAATGAAAGAAATTTTAAAGGAAGATAAAAGAAAAAATGAGCATTTTACTTTAGAAGAGCTAGAGAACAAAAAATATACAGTAGAAGACGTTATAAAATATGGAAAAGAAGTAAGGGAAGAAACAAAAATAAATACAAATGCTATATTGGACTTAAATGCTTTAAAATTAAAAATTGCAAGTATTCAAAAGAGAGTTGACTCGGCAGATAGCTATCTTACAGAAATTCAAAAACACAGAAAAAGCATATTTGATTTTTGGAAATATGCAAATCAAGATGAGTCAAAAATGTTAAATGTAGGAGAGTTCGAAGAAGAAGAACATAAGGAAAAAATAAAACGTGATTTTGACTTTGAAGAAGATATGCAAACTTTAGCTGCAAGCATTGATAATAGACAACGAGAAAGTCTATCATATAGTGCACAAAATGCTATATTTGCTTCTAATTTTGTGCTAGATGGAATAAATAAAATTGCAAAACCAAATTTTTCAGAAAATGAAATAGAAGATTTACTAAAAAAATTAAAAGAAGATTATAAAAATAATATAGAAAAAATTGAAGAAAAAGATTTTGACATATTTGGAAATGTAACAGAAGACAAAACTAAAATTAAAACATTAAAAAATAATAAACATAGAGAAAATGAAAAAGATGAATTTAAGGTAATAAATATTAATTTAGAAACAACAATAGATGAATTAACAGAGAAGTTAAAAGAGTTTCATAAAAAATTAATAGATCCAAATGAAATGATAGAAGTACCTTGTAATTTAAGCTTGTATAAGGCAACAAATAAAAAAATAGAACCAGACGGATTTTGTAAGTTTAGCTTAAATCCATATGAAACATTAAATAAATTAGAAGAAATAGAGCCTTCAAAAGAAACATATTTATATAAAATTAATGTGCCAGAAAATACAAAACTTGTATTTTATTCAAATATTATATTTTTTGAAAACGAAAACAAGACACTTCCTTTAGGAATGGATGTTTCGCAAGAAGGACTAATAAATATGGATTTATACACATTAAAATTAAAAGGTCAAGATGAATTTAATATGAATGTGGAAAAAGACGATTTTGAGCATTTTATAAAAACTGTAAAAGTATTTGAATATGATTTAATAAAAAATAAATAACAAATAAAGGCCCCCAATTAGCTTATAAAAATGGCTATAGGGACCTTTATTTTTGTGCAAAAAATGTCAAATAAAATCAAAATAAGATTATTGCAAAAATATAAAAATAGGGATATAATAAAGGTCAAAGGAGAAAAAGGTGGAAGAAAGAGATTACAAAGTAGGCTTAAATGATTTAGGAAAATACAACAAAATTAGCAATAAAGGAATACTAAGAATTCTAGAAGACACAGGTGGAATTGAATCTGAAAATGCAGGCTATGGAATAAATGACATAAAAAAAACAAGACTTAGTTGGGTTCTTCTTGCATGGAAAGTAAAAGTTATAAAAAGACCAATATATAATGAAAAAGTTAAAGCAAGAACATGGGAAAGAGAAGCAAACAAAATATTTGCATTTAGAGATTATCAAATATTTAATGAGAAAGGTGAACTTTGCGTAATTGCAACAAGTAAGTGGACTCTAATAGATATTAAAACATTAAAATTAGCAGGGATTCCGGAAGAAGTAAGAAACGCATATAAAATTTCGGATCAAAAAGTGTTTGAAGATGAAATAGAAAAACTAAAAGAGCCAAAAACAGAATTAACAAAGGAGGACTATAAGGTATTAAGAAGCCAAATAGATGTAAATAAGCATGTTCATAATTTGTATTACTTAGATATAGCTTATGAGGCTTTACCAGAAGAAATATATGAACAAGAGGAAAAAGACAACATAGAAATAATGTACAAAAAACAAATAAAACTAAATGATCCAATTGTTTGTTTATATTCAAACGAGAATAACAAAAATACAGTTACAATAAAATCTAAAGATGAAAAAACTCTTCACGCAATTATCAGCTTAAACTAATTTTTACGAAAGGTAAGTAAATATGGAAAATAATTCAAAAGAAATAAAAATGTACCTTATAATGCAACTAATTCTTGTAATACTTGTAATTGTTGTTGCCGCATATGTGGTAGTTTTAATAAGGGACACAAATGCAAAAAATATTTCAAATGTAGAGGAAAATGTGCAAATTGCACAAGAAAAAAATAATACGAAGAATAACAATACAAAGGATGAACAAGCAAATATTCCGGTGGTAAGTGACAATAAACAAAGTGCAAATAAAGCATCTGTTACTAAATATTACTATTTACAATTAAATGATAATGCAAAAATAATTTATGATTCAATTGAAAAAAATGAAGTTAACATGAGATCAGGACAGTACGAAATAGACTTGCCAAGTGAAGCAAGCTCAGTGTTAAAAGAAACTGGTGGAGATGAAAAATTAAACGTGAATTTTCAATCTGCATGGGATGCGATAGGATTAGATAGACCGGACTTGTTTTTTATAGATGTATCAAAAGTAAACATGATAATTACAAAATCAAGTATTGCAATGATTACAAAATATAAACTTGCAATGAAACCAAAAGATTCATCAGGATATTTAATTAATGAGACATTTAACGGAAATTCTGTAAATTCTATGATATCTGAAATTGAAGCACAAAAAGATGAAATTGTAGATAGCCTTTCTGGAACAGATTACGAAAAAGTGCGTAAGGTTCATAATTGGATTGTGGACAATATTGAATATGATGGAACGGTTGAAAAAAGTAATATATACAATTTGTATGGAGCGCTAGTTTCAAAAACGGCAGTGTGCGAGGGTTATGCAGAAACATTTAAATATCTAATGGATTGCATTGGAATTCCATGTGTTTCAGTTGTAGGAACTGCAACTAATAGCAATGGTGACACAGAAAATCACGAATGGAACTATGTTAAAATTGATGATGAATGGTATGCAGTAGATTGCACTTGGGATGATCCTATAGTAACGGGCGGAGGCAAAACATCTGATTTGGTAAAGTACAAATACTTTTTAAGAGGCTCAGATTTTATGAACATAAACCATTACCCAAGTGGAAAAATAACAAGCCAGGGAATGGAATTTGTGTGTCCAACACTTTCTAAAACTGATTATAAAAAATAGATAATAAAAACCCAAATTGCGTTAAAACAATTTGGGTAAATTTTATTTTTTATTTACAATCATTGGACCAATATTTGTAACAGTACCAGCGCCAACTGTTAGGACAATGTCATTTGGCATAACTCTATCTCTAATGTATTTGGCAATTTCGCTAAAGTCTGAAATGTAAAGTGCTGGTTTTCCAACTCGGTTTACATTAATTAAATCAACTAAGTCTTTTGATGATATTTCATGGTTGTCGACCTCGCGAGCTGCATAGATATCTGTAACTATAATGTTGTCAAAACCGGAAAGGCTTTGTGCAAAATCTTGTAGTAAACTTTTAGTTCTAGAATATGTGTGGGGTTGGAAAACAATCCAAGACCTGTTGTGCTTTTTGTTTTTGGTTGCATTTAAAACTGCTTTTATTTCAGTAGGGTGGTGAGCGTAGTCATCAAAAACATTTGCGCCATTTGTTGTTCCAACAAATTCAAATCTTCTGTGAGCACCTGTGTATTTAGATAGTGCAATTTTTATAGTTTCCTTATCAATTCCATTTTCATGAGCAACAGCAATACAAGCTAAAGCATTGTAAACATTGTGCTTTCCAGGAACTGAAAGATGGAAACTTTTATAAAATGAACTATTTCTGTATACATCAAATATTGCAAAACCGTTGTCATCGAAAGTAATATTTCTAGCAACAAAATTACATCTGTCATTTTCAATACCAATTGTTACAGTTCTTGCTTTTGTATATTTGTATAAATCAGCAGAATTTGCATCATCCATATTTAAAACTAAAAAGCCATCAGTAGGAAGCAAAGCTACAAAATGCTCGAATGCAAGTTTTATATGATCTAAGTCTTTGTAGTAATCTAGATGGTCGTTGTCTATATTAAGTACAACTGCAGACTTTGGATGGAATTTTAAAAATTGTTCACAATACTCGCAAGATTCTAGTATAAATGTGTCGCTGTTTCCAACTCTGTCATTTCCATTAATTTGTTTTAATATAGCACCTACTTGAATTGTGGGATCTTTTTTTGCTTCCAAAAATGCAAGCGAAATCATTGAAGTTGTAGTTGTTTTTCCATGAGTTCCAGAAATACAAATTGTATTGTTGAAGTATTTTGTAAGTATTCCAAGAAATGTAGAACGTTCAACCGTTTCAATATTTAATCTGCGAGCTTCTTGCATTTCGATATCATTATAATTAATTGCGGCACTGTATACAACTAAGTCGGCTTTTCTAAGTGCTTCTAGGTTGTGCCCTATAATTACGTCAATGCCTTCGGCAAGGAGCTTATCAGTAAGCTCAGAAGAATTAGCATCAGAACCTGTTACATAAAAACCATAATTTTTAAGTAAAGATGCAATTCCACTCATGCTTGTGCCACCGATTCCAAGCATATGTATATGTTTATAGCGTTTTAATTCATCAAAATTAGTCAATTGTAATTACCTATGTGTTAGCACAAAAAGTGCTAAGCATCCTTTCTTTTAGATTTTATTTTTACTTGGTACATTATATACTCAAAATGCTTATTTTTCAATACCTATTTAAGTAAATATTTTGCTTTAAATTGACAAAATTAAATAATTTTTGAAAAAATAGAAAAAATAAGAAGGAAAAAAAAGATTAATGGAGAATAATATAAATGTACATAAGAAAGTACAAAATAAACTTTTGGAAGGCGGTGCTCAAATGGAAATTACAGACGTAAGAGTAAGAAAAGTAAATTCAGGAAATAGAATGAAGGCTGTTGCATCTATAACATTTGATAATGAATTTGTAGTTCATGAAATCAAAGTAATAGAAGGACAAGATGGTCTATTCATGGCTATGCCTAGAAGAGAAAAGAATGGAAAATTCAATGATATAGCTCATCCTATCAACCAAGAAACAAGAGATAAGATTCAAAAAGCTATTCTTGAAGCATATGACAAAGCAGAGGATCCAACACCAGTTGCAGAGTCAAACAGCGAAGATGCTGAATAATATATAGTAAAAAGCTCCCTTAGGGGAGTTTTTTACATATTTACAAAATAAAGAAAAATTACTTGACAAAGAAATTTTATAATGTTATATAATATTTAAATATTAAGTGGTTTTCAAACCAAAATTAAAATTAGAAAACGGAAGGATAAAGTAAAAGGAGAAACAAAATGAAAAAACAAAAAATGAATTTTAGAATGGAGCAAAGCCTTGGCGCTGTACATACACACACTAATAGTTTAGCAAAAGAAGCAAGAGGTATTACATTAGTTGCGCTCGTAGTCACAATAGTAGTGCTTCTAATTTTAGCAGGAGTGTCAATAAATTTAGTATTGGGAGAAAATGGAATAATAACACAAGCCAAAAAGGCAAAAAAAGAAACAAATGAAGCAAATCAAAGAGGAGACCAAGAACTTAGTGATTTAGATGCAAGGTTAGACGAACTAGTAGGAGATGAAGCAAAAGCAGGAAACGCTTCGGAAATAAAAGCAAAGGGCAAGAATGCTTTAGGAAAAACTGTAACAAACTACACAGAGGCAGATAAAACTTGGCAAATATTTTATGCAGATGATGAACATGTGTATTTGATTGCAAAAGAGGGTGATGTCTTACCAGTAGAATCAAGATTTTTTTATGATAACAATGATAACAGCGAATTTAATGCAACAGATATATTTACGCAAGAAAATTTAAATAATAAGTACAAAGCTGTAAAACAAGGCTGGTTAACTGCATATTATAATCCAGAAACTAAAGTGGCTAACGGAATAGTAGATTGTTCAACAGAATGGTTAATTGATACTACTTTGTGGACGAATTATTTAAATACTAAATATGCAGATTGGACAATAGGAGGTCCAACAACAGACATGTTTATAAAAGCTTATAATGAATATTATGGCGAACAAAAAACATTTGATGATATTTATGGCTACGGTAAAAGCATATCAATAATTAAAGATGACCTTCTGGGTTGTGGGATGAAATATGTTTTAGGCGGAAATAGTGGTGATTCTTTTTCTTGCATAATAGTTGATTATGATAACGATAATGATAATGATAGAATAGTTGTACATAAGGAGCCTGCAACATACCGCAATACAGAGATATATAAGAAAAATTATTATAAGGTTAGACCGGTTGTATGCCTAAAATCTTCAGCAGTGCTTACACCATCTGCAGATGGAAGCACATATACAGTTAGTATAAAATAAAGTAAAATAAAACGAGGAAAAATAAAGCAAAATTCACTTTGCTTAAGGCCTCGTTTTATTTATATAAGGGGAAAGCTGAATAATATATAGTAAAAAGCTCCCTTAGGGGAGTTTTTTACATATTTACAAAATAAAGAAAAATTACTTGACAAAGAAATTTTATAATGTTATATAATATTTAAATATTAAGTGGTTTTCAAACCAAAATTAAAATTAGAAAACGGAAGGATAAAGTAAAAGGAGAAACAAAATGAAAAAACAAAAAATGAATTTTAGAATGGAGCAAAGCCTTGGCGCTGTACATACACACACTAATAGTTTAGCAAAAGAAGCAAGAGGTATTACATTAGTTGCGCTCGTAGTCACAATAGTAGTGCTTCTAATTTTAGCAGGAGTGTCAATAAATTTAGTATTGGGAGAAAATGGAATAATAACACAAGCCAAAAAGGCAAAAAAAGAAACAAATGAAGCAAATCAAAGAGG
>CAKPOC010000054.1 GCA_934169535.1 uncultured Clostridia bacterium
CTTCTGGAACAGCTCTATCTACATCAAGTAAAGTATATACAGCTTCCATACCAGTTCTTATAGAATATTCTGTTGTAAATATTGTATCTCTTGGTGTTTCTGCAAATTGACCAATAAATGCAAAATTTAACGCTCCTTTAGGAACAACTAAAGGTCTGTCGCTTTCTTTTCTTGGTTGAAAAAATGCGTTTATATATGGCATATAGCATGTTGTTGTGTTACATTTTTCTGTTGCATATTCTTTAATTTTATCTTGAGGGAATCCAATATGGTATAGCCACTCTTCGCACACTTCCTCACCTGTGCACTCTTTCATTGGCTTTTTAACATAGTTTCCTTCTTTATTTGTATTTAATGAATATACCCAAACTAAAACAGTATCTTTGTCTTGAGCTTTAAATTGAGGTTGTCTATTTATTGTCCAAGATAAATACCAATTATTTGTACTATCTTTTACAGTTACAATTCCACCTGTTGTAACTTTTCCACTTCTAGGATCTCTTTTACATATTTTCATTATATAATCTATAATTTCATCATCTTTTGTTGCAATAGTTGCACTCATCCAGTTTGTTGCATCTACATTTCCACAGAATTTATCTGGATTTCCAAATTCTCCATTTGTTGCTTGTCTTGCAATATTTTTCCACAAATCCCAAGATTCGCCATATCCATTCTTTATTTTTGAAAGATCTGGCGCTGTATCTTGAGTTCCATAACAAGATGTATCTGTACAACATCCATTTGTAATAAATACTAAATCATCTTCAGTTAACTCTATTTTTTCTTCTTTCCCATCTTTTATATAGTCAATTTCCTTTGCAACTTTTTTGCTTCCTTGAGTTGTAATTACAACATTTTTTACATCAATTCCATATTCAATTGTTGCGCCATGGCTTTCAAGATATTTTGTTAATGGTAAAATCATTGATTCATATTGATTATATTTTGTAAATCTTAATGCTGAAAAGTCTGGCAATCCATCTATATGATGAACATATCTGCACAAATATCTTTTCATTTCCAATGCAGATGACCATCTTTGGAAAGCAAACATTGTTTGCCAATATAGCCAGAAATTTGTGTTCCAAAATGACTCTGGTAATACTTCAGATATTTTTTTATCTTCCAAATCTTTTTCTGGCGTAATAAATAATTTAGAAAGTGCCATTGCAGATTCTTTGTCTAACTTAAATTGCTTATCTGTGTGTGCATCTTCTCCGCGGTTTGCAGTTGCTCTACATAATGAATAATTTGGATCATGTTTATTTAACCAATAGTATTCATCTAATACTGAAATATTAGGTGTCTCAATTGATGGTACATCTCTAAACATATCCCACATGCACTCAAAATGGTTATCCATTTCTCTTCCTCCACGCATGTAAAATCCTTTTGTTACATCTTTTCTTCCATCACAAGATCCTCCAGCTACATCCAATTTTTCTAGCAAATGAACATTTTCGCCTTTCATTTGGCCATCTCTAATTAAATAAAATGCTGCAGATAATCCTGCAAGACCTGTTCCTATAATATATGCTTTTTTTCTATCTACTCCCATTGGTTTTTCTGGGTGTGCAAAAGCTTCATAAGTTCCTGCTCCGTAATACATAAAAATTCCTCCTTAATACATAATTTATATATAGGATTATACATTAGGGAATTTTTTATTCAATCATCAATATATTTCTTGTGTATAAATTTTATACATTTTTATTAAAATGTATATTTTTTTGCAAATAAAAATACACAAGAGTTTTTAATAACTCTTATGCACTTCTTTAATTGCGTTTTTAAATTTATCTATTATTAATGCAAGAAGTATGCTTAATGTAATAGACACCAAAAATGCTACTAATCCTATACTAGGATTTACTCTTTCCCAAGCCTGAGCAGCCCATGGCGTTGCTAAAAATCTTTTTACATCAAATTTTTCAAAATATGGTACTCCTTTACAATATAAAATATAGCAAATTATGCTCACAAAGTTTGCAAATAATAAATGTGACTCCATAATTGTAAACGTATTTTTTGCAACAAATGTTATGTACCTATTTTCTTTTATTTTGCTTGCCAAATAGCTCATTATTATGTACCAAAATAATATACCTGTTATAGATGTAATTATTGGCAAATACCATTTAAAAAATCCTGACATTACCCTTGTATTACCAAATTTTATTTGTTCTCCAAACATTAAAACCAAAATTAAATTTATAATAATACAACTTGCAAGAATTAGTATTTTGTTTTTATTTTTTAATTTATCTTCTATGTAGTTTTTAAAGATGTATCCCAAATGATAAAATTGAATATAAAATAAAAAGTTTAAAATTGCACTCCAATACCAACCAATTTTATATACTCCATTAATTGCTAAATATACCGCTATAAAACCAGCCCATATAAAACATATTGTTAAAATTAAATCATTTGCTTTACTTTTTTTAAATATATTTTTGATTATATTGTAAGCAATTGAAACCCAAAATAGCATTATAACAAACCATGCTGCTCCATTTAACTGAGTTAGTGTTCCCCAAAAAAATGTTAAAAAAAAGTTTTGAGTAAATGTCCAGCTAGTGCCAAATATATTATCAATTAAAAGCCCTATGTTAAACATTACAATGTTCCATATAGTAAGTGGAACTAATAGCTTTTTTACTTTATGTTTTATATTTTTTAATATGCTCTGTCTTTTAAAAAAGTATCCTGCTGCAAAAACAAAAAGTGGCATAAAGAACGAATCGTATGGAAATAGATTTGTTAATATATTTATCGGGCAAAGTACATGCACATCTACTACCATTATTATTGCAAGCACATATAATAAATCAAAAGTAAAGTTTCTTTTGTTTTCGTTTTTTATTTCAAATTCTTCTTTCATTTGTAATCCTCTTTTATTTTCTTATTTTAATTCTTCTCTGGCTAGGTTTAATGCTTCTAATATTACTTTGTCCATGTCGTAATATTTATAACTTCCTAATTTATTTTAACCAATCCTTATTTTCAAGGTACCAGTCAATTGTTTTAACAATTCCATCTTCAAATTTTGTTTCTGGCTCCCAGCCTAACTCTTTTTTTATTTTTGATGGATCAATTGCATATCTATAATCGTGCCCTTTTCTATCCTCTACATACTCTATTAAATCCTCAGATTTTCCTAAATGTTTTAGTATTAATTTTACAATTTCGATATTACGTTTTTCATTGTGTCCACCTATGTTGTACCTTTGACCTGCTTTTCCATTGTGGAACACTAAATCAATTGCTTTACAATGGTCTTCAACATATAACCAGTCTCTGATGTTTTTTCCTGTTCCATATACGGGTAACTTTTTGTTTTCTAGAGCTAGCTTTATCATATGTGGAATTAATTTTTCGTTATGCTGGTATGGACCATAATTGTTTGAACAATTTGTAACAGTTACATTCATTTTATAAGTTTCATGATAAGCCTTAGCAATTAGATCCGAGCTTGCTTTTGAAGCAGAATATGGGCTATTAGGTTTTATCATACTCTCTTCTGTAAAATAGCCTTCTTCTCCAAGGGTTCCATAAACTTCATCAGTTGAAATATGTACAAATTTGTTTTTACTACCTTCGCCCCAAACTTGCTTTGCAGCCTCTAATAAAGTGTGCGTGCCAATTACATTAGTTTGAGTAAATATAAATGGTCTTTTTATGCTGTTATCTACATGGCTTTCTGCTGCGAAATGAATTACTCCGTTAATGTTATACTTTTCAAATAGTTTTTTTACATTTTCAAAATCGCATATGTCGCCTTGTACAAAAGTGATTTTATCTATTACTTTATCTAAATTGTGAATATTTCCTGCATATGTTAGCTTGTCTAAAACAACAATATTATATTCTGGATATTTATTTTTAAAATATTCTACAAAATTGCTTCCTATGAACCCTGCAGCTCCTGTCACTAATATGTTTCTTTCCATTTTAATTCTCCTACTTTATAAATTTTTAAATAAGTCTGTATTTTTTAACTCTTTAAGAGATGGCCATTTAGAATCTTTTTCAGATGTTAAAAGTTCTTCTTTTTTTATATTGTCCATTGGCCATTTAATTCCAATTTCTTCATCGTCCCATTTTAGTCCACCTTCTGCTTCATGGTTGTATATATCATCACATTTGTAAGTAAATTCAGCCTCATCAGAAAGGACTAAAAATCCATGAGCAAAACCTTTAGGAATCATAAACATTTTTTTGTTTTCTTCAGAAAGGATTACGCCCTCCCACTTGCCATATGTTTGGCTGCTTGGTCTTAAATCAACTGCTACATCAAATACTTCACCTTTTATTACTCTTACAAGTTTGGCCTGAGTATTTTCTTTTTGAAAATGCAAACCTCTTAAAACTCCTTTTTTTGATTTAGATTGATTATCTTGTACAAAATTATAGTTTAATCCTAATTCTTCAAAATCCTTTTGGCTGTAAGTTTCCATAAAATATCCTCTGTTGTCGCCAAAAACTGTAGGTTCTATTACATAAACACCTTCAATTGAAGTTTCTACTTTTTTAAATTTTCCCATGTTTTCCTCCGTCATTTAAATATTTTCTGTTAAATCCATTAAAAATTGACCATAATCGCTTTTAAGTAGTGGTCTTGCTAAATTGCATAGTTGTTCTTTGTCTATCCATTTGTTTTCAAATGCAATTTCTTCTGGGCAGCAAATAAGCATTCCTTGTCTTTTTTCTATTGTTTGCACAAAATTTGAAGTTTCTATTAATGCGTCATGTGTGCCTGTGTCAAACCACGCCATTCCTCTTCCAAGTTTTTCTACTTTTAGTTTCTTTTGGTTCATATAAACTTCATTTATTGATGTTATTTCCAGTTCACCTCTTGCTGAAGGTTTTATGCTTTTAGCAATTTCTACAACATCATTTGTGTAAAAGTATAGTCCTGGGACTGCATAATTTGACTTAGGCTCTAACGGTTTTTCTTCTATAGATGTTGCATTTCCGTTTTCATCTATTTCAACAACGCCATATCTTCTTGGGTCTTTTACTTTGTATCCAAAAATTGTTGCCTCTTCTTCTCTTTCATTTGCTCTTTTTAGTACGTCTATTAAATCTCCTCCATAAAACATGTTGTCACCTAAAATCAATGCAACATTGGAGTCTTGTATAAAGTTTTCGCCTATTATAAAAGCTTCTGCAAGTCCATTTGGTTTTTCTTGAACAGCATATTCAATGCTCATTCCCCATTTAGAACCATCTCCTAACAAGTCTTTAAATGTTTGGTTGTCCCTTGGTGTTGTAATTATTAGTATTTCTCTGATTCCTGCTGCCATCAAGACATACAAAGGGTAATATATCATTGGTTTGTCATATACCGGCATAATTTGTTTAGATATTGCAACAGTTAGTGGATATAGTCTTGTTCCGCTTCCTCCTGCTAGTATTATTCCTTTTCTTTTTTTCATAGCAAAGCTCCTTTATTATTTTCCTAAATATCTCTTTAAGGCATCTTCATATGTTGGTATTTTTATTCCGCATTTTAATAGTTTGCCCTTTGACATTTGAGAATTTTTTGGTCTTTTAGCTGGGCTTTTAAATTCTTCACTTGTTACAGGAATAACTTTGCACTTTATATTTTCTAAATCATAAATCATTTTTGTGAAGTCGTACCATGTTGTATATCCTATATTAGTTGAATTATATATTCCAAATGGTATTTTCTTTTCCATTGCTTGATGAATTATAGAAGCTAAGTCTACTGCATAAGTTGGACTTCCATGTTGGTCGTTTACAACTTTTACTTCTTCGTGGTCCTTCGAAAGATTTATCATTGTTTGTACAAAATTATGTCCATCTCCATATAACCATGCTGTTCTAAAAATATAGAATTTCTTACAATTTTCTTCAATAAATTTTTCCCCTGCAAGTTTTGTTGTTCCATATACTGCTTGTGGATTTTTTTCATCATCTTCGCTATAATCTTCTGAAACATCTTTTTCTCCGCCAAACACGTAATCTGTGCTTATATGAACTAGTACTGCGTCATTTTCTTGTGCTGCTATTGCCAAGTTCTTTGGCCCTATTGCATTAATTTTATACACCAATTCCTCATTTTCTTCTGCTTTATCTACTGCTGTATATGCAGCACAGTTAATTATGTAATCTGGCTTAACGTTTTTTGCGTATTCCTTTACTGCCTCTAAATTAGTAATGTCTAAGTCTGCAACATCTGTACAAATTAGTTCGTTTTCCTTTAGCTCATTTCTTACTGCTTTTGCAAGCATTCCGTTTGCTCCTGTTATTAAAATTTTCATTGTTTATTCCTCTCCTATATTTTCTTTTACTCTTTTATTTAAAAATTTATCTTTTAATTCTAATATCATATCATCTTTTAAAATTAACAAGATACTAAAATATAATATTGCTCCTAAAATTACCTGCACTATAACTGTTGTAATTTCTGAATGAATTATTGCTTTTGGAATTTGAATAACAACAAACATTATAACAGCAGAAACAATATATTTTTTACTTAAAGAAAAAATCTCTTTAATATTAAATTCTTCTTTAACAAAATAAAGTTCCATCGCTGTAACAGAAAATTCCGCAGCCACAGTTGCAATTACTGCTCCCAACGATTGTAATTTTGGAATCATAAGTACATTTAAAATAGCATTAACAATAGCGC
>CAKPOC010000055.1 GCA_934169535.1 uncultured Clostridia bacterium
AAAAATAATAAATAAAAAAATAATAAATAATAAATAAAAAAATAATAATTAAATAATAACAAAAAAATAATTATTTATTATTTTTTATAAATAAATTTAAAAAATTATAAATATTAGTAGTTTTTTGATAAGTGCATAAGAAATGTTCAACACAAAATAAAGAATTTAAATAATAATCTTTTTTATTAAGAAGATTATTATTATTTTTTTTGTAACAATTACAACAACAATTATTATAAAATTTATTCATTATATATCACCCCGCTATTTACATAATGCTTGAATTAATATATAATACTATTGTTATATTAAATGTGTGAATAACAATAAGGAGTAAGAATTGAAAGAAATAAAATTAATTAAAAATGAAAGAATTGATGATTTACAACTAAACGGATTAAAAATAATTCAAAATACAGAAGGTTTTTGCTTCGGAATAGATAGTGTAATATTATCCGAGTTTGCAAAAAATATAAAAAATAATGCGAATGTTGTTGACTTAGGAACAGGAACTGGTATTTTAGGATTTTTATTGTGTGGAAAAACTAACTTAAAAACTGTAACAGGAATCGAAATTCAAGAAGATGTTGCTGCTATGGCTAAAAAAAGTATTGAATTAAATGAACTTAATGAAAAATTTAAAATAATAGAAGCAAATATTACTGATATTTTTAAAAATAAATTATTGGAAAAAAATAAATATGATGTGGTAATAACAAATCCACCATATAAAGAATTAGGGACTGGAATAATAAATATTGATGAAAAAAAATTAATTTCTAGACATGAAATTAAAGCAACATTATTTGATTTCATAAATATAGCTTCACAATTATTGAAAGATAAAGGTGAATTATATATGGTTCATAAAGCTGAAAGATTAGTTGACATTATTGATTTATTTAGAAAAAATAATATAGAACCTAAAGAATTAAGAAATGTTTATAGTAAACCAGATGAAGATGCAACATTGATTTTAATAAAAGGAATAAAAAGCGGAAAAAAATTTTTAAAAATAAAAAAACCATTATATATTTATGAAAAAAATGGGGAATACTCAGAAGAAATAAAAAAAATAAATAAAATAAAAAAATAAATAAAAAAATAAATAATAAAAATAAATAATAAAAAATAAATAATAAAAAATAAATAATAAAAATAAATAATAAAAAATAAACAAATAAAAAAATAAATAATAAAATAAATAAATAATAAAAAAGGAGAAAAATAAAATGAAAGGAAAAATATATTTAATAGCAACTCCAATTGGAAATTTAAATGATATAACTTTTAGAGCCTTAGAAACGATAAAAAAAGTCGACATAATTGCTGCGGAAGACACAAGACATACATTAAAACTTTTAAATTATTTTGGTATTTCTAAAAAATTAATAAGCTATCATAGACATAATGAGGAAGTAAAAAAAGAAGAAATTATTAAGCTTGTAGAAGAAGGAAAAAACGTTGGAATAGTAACGGATGCAGGAACTCCAGCAATATCTGATCCAGGAGAAGAAATAGTAAAAGAAGCAATAAAAAATAATATACAAGTTGTTCCAATTCCAGGAGCATGTGCTTTTGTAAATGCTTTAATAGCATCAGGGCTAAATACTAAAGAATTTATTTTTTATGGTTTTTTACCACTAGATAAAAAATTAAGAAAAGAAAAAATCGAAGATATAAAAATGCAAAATAAAACAATTATTTTTTATGAAGCACCTCATAGAATATTAAAGACATTAAAAGAATTTCAAAAAATATTTGGAAATATAAAAATAGTTTTAGCTAAAGAAATTACTAAAATACATGAAGAATATATTAGAGGGAATATTGAAGATATTATAAATAAATTAGAGGAAAAAGAAATAAAAGGAGAATATATTATTTTATTTGAAAATTATGCAAAAACAAAAAAAGAGTTAGAAATAGAAAAAATAAATAAATTAACTTTAGAAGAACAATACAAATATTATGAAGAAATGGGAGAAAACAAAAAAGAAATAATAAAACAAATTGCTAAAAATAATAAAGTGCCAAAAAATGAAATTTATAAAAAATTTATTTAAATAAAAAAATAAATAATAAAATAAATAAAAAATAAATATAAAAATAATAAAAAAATAAAAATAAATTAATTAAAATTTATTTTTATTTTTTTATTTATTTATTTAATGATTTTGAAATATTTTCTGAACATTTATTGCAAATTAATTTATCTTTAAATTGTGTCAAATTTTTTGTGCTTCCACAAAATACACAAGATTCTTCATGTTTTCTTAAAACAATAGAATTTCCCTCGCTATATATTTCAACAGGATCTTTTATTGCTATTTTCAAGTTATTTCTTAACTCGATAGGAATAACAATTCTACCTAATTCATCTACTTTTCTAACAATACCAGTTGACTTCATAATTTACCTCCTTAAAACAAAATTAGATAACTTACTAGTATATTATCACAAAAATCGACAAAAAACAAGTAAAATTTACATATTTGAAAATGTTACTTTGATTTTGAAAAAGAATAAAAATAAAATGTTAGAATACATTTATAAAAAAAGACAGGGGAAGAGAGATATGTTAAATAAAATTTGGCCAATTTTTATAATTATTTCTTTTATAACAGCAATATTTACTAATAATATAGAAAATCTTAACAATTCTATTTTAAATTCTTGTAACGAAGCAGTAGAACTCACAATTATTTTATTAGGAACAATGTGCTTATGGAGCGGTCTAATGGAAATAGTAAGAAAAACTTCATTAATTAAAAAATTAACTAAATTATTAAATCCAATAATGAAATTTTTATTTCCGAGCGTAAAAAGAGAAGATAAAGAGTATGAAGAAATATCTATAAATATAATATCTAATTTATTAGGAATAGGGAATGCTGCAACACCATCAGGGTTAAAGGCAATGGCAACAATGCAGGAAAAAAATAAAGACAAACAAACTCTAAATGACAATATGGCGATGTTTATAATTTTAAATACTGCATCAATTCAAATAATTCCAACAACAGTTATTGCAATAAGGATGTCTTTAAATTCTGTATCACCAACAAAAATAATAATACCAATATGGATTGCCACTATTGCTGCTGATATAACGGGAATTTTTGCAAGCAAAATATTAAGCAAAAAATTTTAGGAGAAAATATGCAAATTACAAATTATATATCAACAATGGCTGTGCCATTAATTGTTTCATTAATAATTTTATATGGAATTATAGACAAGAAAATTACATATGATATTTTTTTGGATGGAGCTAAAGACGGAATAAAAATTGTTGTAAAAATTTTTCCAACTTTAATAGGAATATTTTTAGCCGTAGGGTGTTTAAGGAGTTCTGGAATATTAGATATAATTGCAAATTGCTTGTCTGGAGTTACAAAAATTATAGGTTTGCCAAGTGAGGTAATACCGCTAGCAGTTTTAAGACCTATTTCAGGGAGCGCTTCTCTTGGGATTGCCACAAATATAATGAAAACATATGGGGTAGATAGTAAAATAGGTCTAATTGCTGCAACAATAATGGGATCTACAGAAACAACATTTTATACAATTTCGCTTTATACAAGTAGTGTGGGAATAAAAAAAACAAGATATGTTTTAATAGCGGCTCTTCTTGCTGATTTTGTGGGAATTGTAACTTCTGCAATTATATGGAATTTTATATAAAAATAATGCTACTTTAAAATTGTAGCATTATTTATGATAAGTTTCATTATTAGATATTTTAAAAGCTCTATAAGTTTGTTCTAATAAAAAAATTCTAATTAATTGATGAGGAAATGTCATTTTAGAAAAAGAAATTTTTTCATTACAATTTTTTAACACTTCAGGAGAAAGCCCTAAGCTTCCACCTATAATAAAATTTATAGTACTATGAGTCATGGAAAGAGTATCTATTTTTTTAGAAAATTGAACAGAATCAAATTGTGGACCTGTTAAATCTAAAGCAATAGAATAATCATTGGTCTTTAAATGTGAAATTATTTTTAAACCTTCTTTTTGTTTTATTTGCTCTTCTATTGCGGAATTGCAAGATTCAGGAATTTTTTCATCATTAACTTCAATAATATTGCAAATACAAAATCTTGAAAGTCTTTTTAAATACTCTGAAATAGCATCTTTAAAAAATTTTTCTTTTATTTTTCCGACACATATAATATTAATTTTTAACAAAATATTTCATCCTTTCTATGCTATATGTATAGTTGTAGGAGCGCCACTACGCCTAGCAACACCTATTAAAATATCTGACTCATTATTAATAGAAGGCAAAACTTCTTCTGCAACAGTTTTGTATGCAAGTTCAGGAAAATTATTTTCTTTGCTAAGGTGCCCAAGTAAAACATTAGTTAAACCTGTTGGAATTAATTTAGAAACTACTTTTCCACAAACTTCATTTGATAAATGCCCTTCAGGGCCTGATATTCTTAGTTTTAAATGATATGGATATCTAGAACATTTTAAAATATTTGGATCATAATTTGACTCTAGCAAAATAAACTTGCTTTTGGCTAAATTATTCATAATATCAGGAGTAATATGACCTAAATCAGTAGCAATACTTGCTTTTTGTCCATCATGAAAAAAGTTAAATCCGCAAGGGTTTGCGGCATCATGAGGAATAGAAAAAGGATTTAATAAAACATCACGTATTTGAAATTGCGAATTTACTTCAAAAGTTTTTTGATTTTCATCTAGAATTTTTGCTTTTTGTTCAGGCATTGCATTCCAAGTTTCAATATTTGCATATACAGGAATATTATATTTTTTAGAAATGGTACCTAAACTTTTAACATGATCAAGATGTTCATGTGTTACAACTATTGCATCTAAAGATGAAATATCAACACTAATAGAGGAAAGTGCTTCGGTAATTCCTTTAGCACTTCCTCCAGCATCTACTAATATTTTTGAATTTTCAGTTTGAATTAATGAACTGTTTCCACTACTTCCACTGCATAAATTATAAAAATTAAACATATATATTGCTCTTTTCTATTTTATTCAGAAACTCTAACAATATTAGCGCCGAGTTTTCTGAATTTTTCTTCTATATTTTCATAACCACGATCTATATGACTTAGATTATATAATTCAGTTTTTCCGTTAGAAATTATACCAGCTATTATTAAGGCTGCGCCAGCTCTTAAGTCTGTTGCATAAACAGGAGCACCGGTTAAACAATCAACTCCTTGAAAAACAGCAGTTTTGCCTTGGGCAGTTATATTTGCCCCCATTTTATTTAGCTCAGAAGTATATTGAAATCTGTTTTCCCAAATACTTTCATTTATAATGCTAGTTCCATCACCAATAGATAAAACAACTCCAATTTGTGGTTGTAAATCTGTTGGAAAACCTGGATAAGGTAAAGTTTTTATAGTTGCTTTTGAAGGTCTTTGGTCACACCAAACACGAATTGAATCATCATTCACCTCAACATGTCCGCCAATTTCTTCAATTTTTGCAATTAAACAATCTAAATGTTCTGGAACACAGTTATGAATTGTTATATCGCCTTTTGATGCAACAGCAGCAAGCATAAAAGTTCCTGATTCAATTTGATCTGGAACAATAGAATAAACTTTGTTTCCTTCAAGTTTTTCTACACCATTTATTTTTATCATATCTGTTCCAGCACCGTGAATATCAGCGCCCATAGTGTTTAAAAAGTTTGCAACATCAACAATATGTGGCTCTTTTGCAGCGTTGTCAATAGTTGTAGTTCCTTTTGCCAAAACAGCAGCAAGCATTACATTTATTGTAGCGCCAACAGAAACTGTGTCTAAGTAAATAGAAGTTCCTACTAATCCATCTGTAGTAGCAGTTATTTTTCCTTGACTTACATTAACTGTTGCACCAAGGGCTTCAAAACCTTTTATATGTTGATCTATAGGCCTTGCACCTAAATTGCAACCGCCAGGAAGACCTACTTCTGCATGGCCAATTCTACTTAAAAGAGAACCAATAAGATAGTAAGAGGCTCTAAACTTACTTGTCATATCTAAAGGAGCTTTTCCTGAAATAATATTTCTTGTGTCAACTTTAATTTTATTTTTTTCAATCCATTCAATTTTTGCACCAAGTTCTTGCAAAATAGATATGGAATTATTAACATCACTTATATT
>CAKPOC010000056.1 GCA_934169535.1 uncultured Clostridia bacterium
TAAATTAAAGATTCTATTGCGGATAGTATTAAGTCTATTGCAAGAATAAAAGCATAAGAAAATAATGAGCCATTTATTATTTTTTTCCCCATTCTAATTTTTTCTTCATCACCAAAACTAAATTTTCGCATAAACACACCAGTTCCAACTGCTACGGCAGCTGCAGGAGTAGCAAGTTTTATAAGCCAGCTTTTTATATTTGAAAAAGCATCATTTAACTTTGAAACTAATTTGGGTGTACTTGCAAAACTAATGCTTGAAAAAATAATAGAAATAAAAATAATTAAAATTAATAATTTTAAAAAATGTTTTAACATAAAATACCTCCAGAATTTATTTTTGTGGAATTATTTGAAATAAGGGTTCATTTTTAAATTTCCTGTATAAAAAATATTTTTACCATTTGAAAGAAAAGAGAGCGTTGAAAAAGTTTCTAAAGACTGAGTAAAAAAATTGCTATCATATTTGTAATCAAAATGACTAGAGGTACTGATACTTTCTGCGATGTTAGAATCTTTAGAATTAAATGAATTTGTAAAAAAATTATAATTAGTTTGTTTTGCATTTTCTGAAAAACTATGTGAAATAATTTCTCTGTCAAATTTTCCAAATTGTTTTTGTGCTGACTCTATTGTATAAAAATCATCGGAGCGAAACCAAATTTTATTTACTAAATTTTGAATAATTACTTCGGCTGAATATTTATTATTTAAACTATTTAAAATAGAAGTATAACTTTGGGTTGAAACTATATTAATACATTTTGCTTCTCTACTTTGAGAAAAAAACGTACTATCTGTAGCCGTAACATATTCACTATATTCATCTGAGATAAATGCTACTGGCCTATCGCAATAATTAGAATTTGACAATCTATTTAATACTTCTGTTTGAAAATCCAATTTTAAATATGCGGAAATTATTTTTGAAAGATTTTTATATTTACTTATATTAATATTTAATACAACGATTTTTCCGGATTGAATAACGTCATAAAAACCATTAAAATTCAAATCTTTTTTAGAAGGACAAAAAGTTTTTGAAATTTCATAATCAGATATAAAGTAATTGGTTATTCTCGTAATTTCAGATTTTAAAATATTAAAAGTTCTATCATCTAAAGAGAAGAATTCTTTTTCAAAAAAATTTAGGCAGGATAATAAATCATAAATTTGTTGCTTAGATAAATTATTTTTTAAAAATTCTTCATGCAAATACTTTGTTTTTTCACAATAATACTCGCGAGAAGTAATTAATTTATGGAGCTCTGTAAAAGTAACATAATTTTTATTATAAATGCGGCATAATTTTATCGCTTCGCAAATTGCAGATTCAGCTTTGTCAATCCAATAAGATTCCGAATTGTTAGGCGAAAAAAGTAGTAAAATAGTTTTTAAGTGATTAGCTAATACACTAGGTTTTAAATTAGGCTTGTCTAAAGGGTTATAAAAATAAGGACCACCAATTTGAATAACAATAATATCATCGAGCCTGTTTGATTCTTTTGCAAAATCTAAAACTTTAGAATAATAATTACCTTTTACATCTAAAATTAGCATACCTAATTTTTTATTAAAATTTAAACTATTATAAGAAATTAACTGTTTTGTATACGGATACATAGCACTACTTGTTTTACCAGAACCGATAGAGCCAGTAATTAAGAAATTTTGATAAAGACCACTTTCTGGCACAATTATATTTTCACCATCTAAAGTATCACCAACATATAAACAAAGATTAGCTGCATTGGTAGTATTTTTGCAATTTATTATTTGAGGCTTAAATAATAAATTACATATTTTATTAGATATATTATTTGAAATAATAATTGTATTAAGTAAAAAGAAAATAAAATATAATTTTTTTATTGTATCCCATAGCCATAATGAATTTTCAAAAAAATAATAAATCTGATATACTTCTGAAAAATAAGAAAAATAAATAAAAGAAATTAAAAATATTAATATTAAAAAAATAATAATTTTTGTTAAGAATTTATTTAATTTTATCACTCCTTTTTGAATTTGCTATTATATTTAATTTAGTTCCTTGCTTTGTGTGAAAAAATAAAATTTCTAAGTAAGAATAAATAAAATAAGCAATAACAAAAAAATTAATAAAAAATAATGAAAAAAATAAAATAGACTTCATAAGTTCCTTTCTAAAACTTCCAAATATTTCCACAAAAGGAATGATACTACATTTTTTTCTGTTTGTCTATACTTTTAGCAAAAAATGTGATAAAATTATTAAATAAATTATTTTTTTATAGAAATAATAAAAATAATGGAGGTGAAAAAATGAAAATAAACAAAGATACAAAAATAGGTGATATAGTAGAAAATGCTCCAGAAAAAGTAGAAATTTTATTAGCAGCAGGGATGCACTGTTTAGGATGTCCTGCATCACAAGCAGAAACTTTGGAAGAAGCATGTATGGTTCATGGAATAGATGTAGAAGATTTATTAGCTGAAATAAACAAATAAACGCTAAAAAATACTAAAATTTGAGCAAATATAAAAAAAATTTAAAAAATATTAAAAAAACCGTTGACAAAATGCTAAAAGTAGGTTAAAATAATAACTGCATTTGGCGTTAACATTTGAGTCATTAGCTCAGGTGGTAGAGCACTTGACTTTTAATCAAGTTGTCCGCGGTTCGAATCCGCGATGGCTCACCAAATACTATCTAGGATTTTAGCTTTCTAAAATCCTAGAAAAATTATGGCCCCGTGGTCAAGAGGTTAAGACATCGCCCTTTCACGGCGGAGACATGGGTTCAATTCCCGTCGGGGTCACCAACAATTTAATATGCCACTTTAGCTCAGCTGGTAGAGCAACTGACTTGTAATCAGTAGGTCATCTGTTCGAATCAGATAAGTGGCTCCAAAAGACAAACTAGGTATTATAACCTAGTTTTTTTATATGTAAAAGCTAAATTAATAAAAAGAAAGGAACGTTATATGAATAAAGTAGTAATAATAACAGGAGCATCTCGAGGAATAGGAAAAAACATTGCAAAAACATTAGCACAAGAAGGATTTTTAGTAGTAGCAAACTACAATAAATCTGAAAAAGAAGCAATTAATCTTAAAGAAGAGCTAGCTAAGAAAAATATTTATATCGATATATTTAAAGCGGACGTATCAAAAAGGGAAGAAGCAAAAAAATTAGTGGAATATACAATAAATAAATATAATAAAATAGATGTGCTAATAAACAATGCAGGAATAGATCAAATAAAAATGTTTTTAGATATAACTGATGAAGATTGGAATAATATATTAAATGTAAATTTAAATTCTGCATTTTATATGTGTCAAGAAGCAGGAAAATATATGGTACATGAAAAAACAGGAAAAATAATAAATATATCTTCAATATGGGGAGTTAATGGGGCTTCTTGCGAAAGCGCATATTCTGTGAGTAAAGCAGGAATTAATGCTTTAACAAAATCTCTTGCAAAAGAATGGGGACCTTCTAACATAGAAGTAAATAGTATAGCACCAGGAATCATAGATACAGATATGAATAACTTTTTGTCTGAAGACGAAAAAAAAGAAATTATTAAAGAAATTCCATTAGAAAAGATAGGAAAAGAAGAAGAAGTAACAAAATGTATTAAATGGCTAATAGAGTCAAATTATGTGACGGGGCAAATTATACAAGTAGATGGCGGATGGAGCATATAAAAAGAAGTAGATATTATTCTACTTCTTTTGCTGTATTTGATTTCTTTTTATAATTACCAGAGATTATTTTTGGTAAATAATGAATTATTTTATATATAGCTAAACGTATTTTTTTATTCCAAATATATGATTTTCTTAGTCTTCTAGGAGCGTCAATTTGTGACAAAACATCTTGAGGAACTAATGCAACATTTTGAGATTTTTCAATATTAAATACATAATTTTGACCATCATTATTATCCCAAACATTATTTGCATTTCTAAAACATAAATTTAATGAATCACTTTCAATTAATTCTATTTCTGTTTGATAACCCAATTCTGTTTTTTCCATAAGAACTTCAGAAGTATTATCCCAATTTAACCCAAAACCATAATGAAGAAATACTTCACCAGAGTCTTGATCAAAAAGTTTTCCTGTGTAAGATATTTTTACTTTTGAATTTTCTATTAATTTATCAGTATTAAAAAATATATTTTTAATTAATTCCATAATATTTCTCCTAATTTATCTTTTGTCAACAGTATTATAATATTAAAAAATGATATAATCAAGTACTTTTTAAAAATTTTTGTAAAAAATTGTTGAAATAATTATAAAAAATTTATTGTTAATTTTCTTTTGCTAGGTTATAATTTAAATAAATAAAAAATAAAGGAAAAATAATGAATAAAAAAGAAATAATAATAAGTTTATGTGTAATTATAATTTTAATTTTTTGTACAATATTTGCGTTAATAAATTCTTTTAGTGATAAATTTGTATATGGTGTAAATATTGAAAAAATAAACTGCCACCAATATACAGAAAATGAAGTAAAAGAAATATTTTCGAAAAAAATAGAAAATGTAAAAAATAAAAAAATCACATTTAAGTTAGGAGAAAATACTTCAGAAACTATCGTTGATGAATTAAATGTTCAGTATGAATATAATGATGCAATAACTAAAGCTTTTTTAGTGGGAAGAGAAAAAAATATATTTTTAGATAATTTTCAAATTTTAAGTACAATGATATTTAAAAGAAATTTTAATATAAATATTGATTTAGATGAAGAAAAATTAAATGAAAAAATACACAGCTTATACAATATAGTAGAAAATATTGTTACAGAGCCTAATTATTATATAGAAAATAATAAACTAATAATTATTAAAGGAAAAAAAGGAACAGCGATAAACGAAGAAGCGCTAAAAGAACAAATATTAGAGCAAATATATAATTTAAATGAGGAAAATTGCACAATTGAAATTCCAACTTATGAAAAAGAACCTGAAGAAATTGACATAGAAAAAATATATAATGAAATTCATAAAGAAGCTCAAAATGCAACTATTACAGAGGATGGAATTGTCCAACCTAATGTAGACGGAATTGATTTTGAAATGCCTATTGATGAAATAAAAAAATTGCTCAGTGAAGAAAAAGACGAATATGAAATTCCATTAAAAATAACAAAAGCAGATATAACTGTAAAAGATTTAGGAAAAGATGCTTTTCCAGAAAGTTTGGGAAAATTTGAAACAAGGTATAATATTCTAAATGAAAATAGAGCTAATAATATAAAACTTTCATCTGAAAAAATTAATGGAATAATTATAATGCCAGGAGAAACATTTTCATATAACCAAATTGTTGGAAAAAGAACAATAGATGCAGGATATGCTGAAGCCGGAGCATATGCAGGAGGAAAAGTAGTCCAAGAAGTAGGTGGTGGAATTTGCCAAGTTTCTTCAACTTTGTACAACGCAGTATTATATGCAAATTTAGAAGTTACGGAAAGAAGCAATCATTATTTTGAATGTTCTTATGTATCACCTGGAAGAGATGCAACAGTGTCTTGGGGTGGAGTAGATTTTAAATTTAAAAATACAAGGAAATATCCAATTTTGATAGAAATGACTGCAGAAAATGGAGTTTGCAGAGCAGATATTAAAGGAATAAAAGAAAAAGACGAATTTGAAGTAATTATTCAAACAAAAACTCAATCGGTAATAAACAAAAGTATTAAATATGAAAATGATGACTCAATTGATACTGGAAAAGAAAAAGTAAAACAAGAAGGAAGCGATGGAGTTATAGTAGATACATACAAAATATTAAAACAAAATGGAGAAAATGTATCTTCAGAAAAAATTTCTACAGATTACTACCATGCTCTAGAAAAAATAATTATAAGAGGAACAAAACAGGGGGCTCCTGCAGAAGATGAAGAAGAAAATATAAAAGAAGGTCTAAAGAAGGAGTTACTATAAAAATTAAATGTAAAAATAGCTATAACTATTGACACTTGAACATTAAAGTATTATAATAATTAATGTTCATAAGCACCATTAGCTCAGCTGGTAGAGCAACTGACTCTTAATCAGGAGGTCCGCGGTTCGATCCCGCGATGGTGCACCAAA
>CAKPOC010000057.1 GCA_934169535.1 uncultured Clostridia bacterium
ATTTTCCATTGTCATTTAGTGTTTTATTTTTATCTGTCCAATACACTGCTACCATGTTTTTTCCAAGTCTTGGTGTATATATATTCTTTGCATTGCTCCACGAACCGCCTTCATAATCTACTGCTTCCAAAGAATTTGCTAATTTGTCTAGTTGTGTCATTTCATTTTCATTTGATTTGTTGGTTTCTTCTCTTGCTTTTCTCGCCTGTGTTATTATTCCATTATCGCCTACTACTAAATTTATTGAAACGCCTGCTAGTATTAATAACACAACGATGGTTACTACAAGCGCAACTAGTGTAATACCTTTATTTTTTTTCATTTTCTACTCCTTTTCTTTTGCTTTTTTTATTATTTGCACCTTTTTTTATTTTATGACTTTTCTACAAAAATAATTTTAACATAACGCTTTTTATTTTGCAATACATTTTATCTTGCATTTTTATAATATATTATTTTTTGTATTACCATTGTATAATTTTGTTAAAGGAGGTAATTTATGGGATTTAATGTTAAACCACAATCAAGTAAGGCAGAACCAAGCTTAAATAAAACGCTTCGCTTAAAAGAAACTATGATAAATGAATTGCAAGATCTAGCAAACAAAAAAGACGTATCTTTCAATTATTTAGTAAGTCAAATGTTACAATACTGTTTAGATAATTTAGATGATGATACTAAAGGAAATGCTTCATAAAAATTATCTACGAAAAAAATAACCCTGAAATTTCAGGGTTATTTTTGTTTTGAATTAGAGTTAAGAATTAGTTTTTTTATTTTTTAGTTTTTAAAGACTTTCAAGTCCAACCAGAGGTCCTACATTATCTCTGATTCCTGCCATACAGTGAGCAATTGAAGCTGCTGTTGCATAGTCCGAAGAACTCATGCAATGTGGACCACAAACGCATTTATCAAGTGTTACCTTTGCAACATTTCCGATCATATCATAAACTCCAAAGAATTTATAATTGTCAACCGTTCCTGTTTGTAACAGTTGCTTTGAATAGTTACCAATAAGTACTGAATATCTAAATACTGTATCTTTGTTCACATATTGTGAAGCCATACAAATCAGTAAATATGAAATATATACTGCACTTGGCATAATAGTGGATCTTGCACCACTTCTATATGGTGTAACTCTTTTTGCAATTCGTTCTGCATCTTTGTAATTCATCAGATGTAGTGGCGTTCCACCCATCACAGACCGATCATTTTCCGAAATATTGTATTTAGCAACATACAGCCCTCCTTCTTCTTTAAGCTGCTTTAATAATTTATTAAATTTATTTAATTTTAAATTTTTTAAAACTGCTTTTGACACTTTTTCTGGAAGTGCCATAATTGGAAGCCATGTGTACTGGTTTTCCATTGCGTCTGCAATGGTGTAGCCATCATTCCAACTGCCTGCTACAAAATGAAAGTTTTCATAAACTTTTGGGTTTGCATATGCTTCATCTTTAGAAGAAGCAATTTTTGCATCCCAGTCTTCAATTAACTTTTCTTGTTTTTTTGAATCATTAAATGAATTTAAAACTTTTTCAAGTTCTCTTTTTGATTCTTCTACTCCTTTCCCTAATTCAACTGTCCGCTGTTGTTCTACTACTGTTCTCATGTTTTTCTTGTCTCCTTTCAGCGTCTACAAATATAGCAAAATGCTATACAACTTATATTGTACCACACTTTTTAATTTTTGTAAACCTTTTATGTCTTATAAACAAAAGGCCACTTGTAAAGTAATTTTATTTACTTTACTCGTAGCCTTTAATTTTTTATACATTAAATTTAAATAATACAATGTCTCCGTCTTGCATTACATATTCTTTACCTTCTGATCTTACAAGTCCTTTTTCCTTTGCGGCAAGCATTGAGCCTTCTTTTATTAAATCATCATATGATACAATTTCTGCTCTGATAAATCCTCTTTCTATATCTGAATGGATTTTTCCAGCAGCTTGAGGCGCTTTTGTTCCTTTTTTTATTGTCCATGCTCTAACTTCTGGCTCACCCGCTGTTAAAAATGACATAAGTCCTAATAAATCATAGCTTTTCTTTATTACTTTGTCTAGTCCTGATTCTTCAAGTCCTAAAGCATCTAGCATTTCCTTTTTATCAGCTTCATCTAAACTTGCAAGTTCTTCTTCAATTTTTACACATAATTTAACAACTTCAGCATTATCTTCTTTAGCATATTCTTTAACTTTTAAAATCATTTCATCATCTTCATTTAATTGTTCTTCAGAAACATTTGCTATATACAAAATTGGCTTCATTGTAAGTAAAAATGCGTCTTTTATAACTTCTAATTCTTCTTCAGAATACTCTAAGCTTCTTGCAGATTTTCCATTTTCCAATGCTTCTTTTACTTTATTCCAAGTATCTAATTCAAATTGATATTTCTTGTCTGCTTTAATTAATTTTGAGGCTTTTTCTATTCTTTTATTAACTGTTTCAATATCTGCAAAAATAAGTTCTAAATTAATTGTTTCAATATCTCGTATTGGATTTACACTTCCATCTACATGTATTATGTTTTGGTCCTCGAAACATCTAACAACTTCACAGATTGCATCTGTTTCACGTATATGTGATAAAAATTTATTGCCTAGACCTTCGCCCTTACTTGCACCTTTTACAAGGCCTGCTATATCCACAAATTCAACTATTGCATGTGTTACTTTTTGTGGATTGTATATTTTAGCAAGATTATCTAGCCTTGAATCAGGTACAGGTACAACTCCAACATTTGGCTCTATTGTGCAAAATGGATAATTTGCACATTCTGCCCCTGCATTTGTTATACTATTAAATAATGTACTTTTACCAACGTTTGGTAAACCTACAATTCCTATTTTCATTATAGCTCCTCCTCATAATCATCATTTAATTCTTCATAATACTCGTCTAAATTTTCTAGTTCTTTTCTTATTATTTGTTTTTGCTTAGCCCTTATTTGCTTATGTGTTTGTTTATTTTTTTGTAATGGTACTGATTTATAGTCTGTAATTCGTAGATCAAACTCATCAGCTTTAGATACTCCTACAGTTGTAACTATTGCAAACATTAATTTATATTTTTGAAACTCTTCGTTCATTCTTTCTTGGTCTTCTAGCGACTGCTTGTGAAACCAAGTGTGGTTTTCCCTTGATAAAAGCGCTCCATTTTCAACAGTTGACTCTCCACCATGTTCTCTTTTTAATATATGATGAAATGTTAACTGTCTCATTTTTGCTAATTGCTTTTTTCCTTTATATTTTCTTGGCTTTTCATCTTTTCTTAAGTGTAATTTCTCTATAAAGCATTCTTTTCCATATAGCTTTTCTAATTGCTCTCTTGCTGTTTTATTTCTTCCCATATTTTTACAATTCTCACTTTTTAGCAAAACTCCATAACATTTTATGTTACAGAGTTTCTTTTGTTGGAGCTAACAACCAGAATCGAACTGGTGACCTCTGCCTTACCAAGGCAGTGCTCTACCTACTGAGCTATGATAGCACAATTTTACATTAAATTGTTTTGCTCATTTAAATTCCTTATAGTTTTTTTTCTGATTCTTTGAATTGCGTTATCTACTGATTTGACTGGCATTTCTAGTTGTTGCGCAATTTTTACATATGACTCGCCCTGCACATATTTATTTAGTACTTTTTTTTCAAAAGCACTAAGAGATGTATCTATTACATTTCCTACTGTTTTCATGTATTCCTTTTTTGTAATAGTGTCTAAAGGATCTTCTATTAGATTTGTATCTAATACATCAACAACTTCGGTGTCGTTGTCGCTTTCCTCACTATTATATGCTGTCATATTTAATGATAGATAAGAATTTAATGGCAAATGTTTTTGTCTATTAGAGGTTTTTATAGCAGTAATTAGCTGTCTTTCTATACATAAATTGGCAAATGATTTAAATGAATTTTTATTTTCGGATTTGTAGTCCTTAATAGCTTTGTATAAGCCAATCATTCCCTCTTGCATAATATCGTCCCTTTCGGCTCCTACCATAAAATATTTGCCTACTTTGCTTGCTACTAAGTCTTTATATTTGCAAATTAAAAATTCTAAGGCTTCTTCATTACTATTTAATTTAATTTCTTGTAGTAATTGTTCATCCGACATATCTTTATAATTTTGTTCTTTTGCCATTTAGTCCTCCAATATGTTCCTTGCTTAAGTCGTATTATATTCCACCCTTTCTAGTAATGTCAATAGTTAGAGCCTAAAATTCTTGATTTTTTCCAATATGTATATTATAATTTCATTTATACACAGAAAGGACACTAAAAAAATGGCTTTTGATGGACTTGTTGCAAAATCGGTTTGCAACGAACTTGATTGTTTAATAGGCGGAAAAGTAACAAAAATTTTCCAGCCAAATAAAAATGAAATTGTTTTAGGCATATATTCTAATAATTCAAATTATGCACTAAATTTATGTATAGATAGTTCTTTATATCGTTTTAATTTAACATCACATTTGAAGCAAAATCCACAAAATGTTTTTGGCTTTTGTATGTTACTTAGAAAAAATTTAATAAATGGCATTATTCAAAATATTTATATGAACGGTTTTGAACGAATACTGTTTATTGATGTTTTAGTCAAAAATGATTTAAACGATACCATACAAAAAACTTTAGTTGTAGAATTAATGGGAAAACACAGCAACATTATACTTACTTGTAATAATCAAATACTAGACAGCTTGCGCCACTTAAATGTTTTTGATAATTCTAACAGAAACATTTTCCCTGGATGCAAATATATACTTCCCGAAAAAAATAAATTTGACTTTTCTAAGGATTTTGAAGACTTCTACAGAAATATTTTAGATTGCAATATCTCACCTTTTTTACTTTCTTTAGCTATATCTAAAATATATACAGGCTTTGGTCAAAAAAATCTTCATATGCTTTTTAATTTAATAAATGTAAATGACTCAGATAACTCATATTCAAATTTAAAGCTTGCATATGACTATATTTTTAATTTGGTGTATTCTTTAAATTCTAAGCAACCTGTAAAAATAGAAAATGTAGATAATGACTTTTTTGTTGTAAATTCTTCCGAAAATGTTTTATTTAACAACTTTTTTATTGATGATTTTTATTTTAGTAAAGAAGAAAAAACAAAATTTGAGCACACAAAATCTACTATTTTTAAGCTTCTTTCAAATAATATTTCTAAAACTAAAAACAAGCTTAAAAATATTGAAAAAAAGCTATTAGAATGCAAAAATACTGACAAATATAAAATCTACGGAGAACTTATAACAGCCAATTTATACAGGCTTACACAAAATGTGCCCGAAGCAGTACTTGAAAATTACTATGACAATAACAACCAAATAAAAGTGCCTTTAGATGAATCAATTTCTCCTGCACAAAATGCGAAAAAATATTTTAAAAAATATAGAAAACTTCAAAATACAAAGAAAATCGTAGAAGAACAAAGAAAAGAAGCTTTAAACGCCTTAAAATACTTAGACAGCATAGTGTTTGAACTTGAAAATGCCAAAACTTTGGAAGAATTAAATTCTATTTATATGGAAATAAGTGATAACTTTTCAAATTCTACTAATACCGTATCTACCAATATTTACACTAAGAAAAATGAAAAAAATAAAAATCAAGCTTTATCAGAGCCTGCAAAATATATTATTGATGGCTACACAGTTTTAGTTGGAAAAAATAACAAACAAAATGACTATTTAACCTGCAAACTTGCACGAAACCAAGATATTTGGTTTCACACAAAAGACATTCACGGTTGCCATGTTGTTTTGCGAAATACAAATTCTAAAGACTTATTACAAGATATTTCAAAAACATCTGTTGAGCCTTCTACTTTATATAAATGTGCTTCTCTTGCTGCTTATTTTAGCAAAGCTAAACATTCTCAAAATGTGCCTGTTGACTACACTTATATAAAATATGTGAAAAAGCCAAAAGATGCTAAACTTGGAATGGTTATATAC
>CAKPOC010000058.1 GCA_934169535.1 uncultured Clostridia bacterium
GTCTATATCTGGTGCTGCTGAAGGCTTGACAGACTTAATAAATGAATATGATGCCTCTATTGGTGATCCAGAAGTAACACCTGAAGATCATCATGCAATCGCAAATGATATGCGTGAATGGATAAAAAAAATTCACTCATATACAGCATATATGTCTGATGTTATTACGGCCGTAAAGGGTCAAGCTGTTAATTTGTCTACAAACGAATCTGATATATTTATTTTAGATGAACTTTTAAAACGTGTAAATATTCTTATGAAGCATGAACTTCAAAATGCTTCAGTAAAATTAAACATATTATCAAATGCTCCTGCTAAAACAAAGTTAAGAGGAGATATTAACAGTTTAGTACAAGTCATTAACAATTTAATAACAAACGCAATTCAATCATATAACGGTGAAAAAAATAAAGAAATAACTTTAACTACTTCGATTAAAGAAGGAAATTTAATTATTTCAGTTTCAGATACTGGCTGTGGAATGACTAAAGAAGTACAAGAAAAATTGTTTAATTCAATGATTACAACAAAAGGAAAAAACGGTACAGGTCTTGGTATGTTTATGTCATACTCTACAGTAAAAGGACACTTTGGTGGAGATATTACATTTACCTCAGAAGTTGGAAAAGGAACTACATTTAAAGTTATTTTGCCACTAAAATCTTAATATTTAATAATAAAATGAACCCCCTTTATTTAATATATTGGTGGTTCATTATTTATTAAATCTTTTTATTTTCTCTCTAATAAAAAGATTGTTACTGTTTTTTATTGATTTTTTTTAATTTTATTATTATAATAGCATAAATGACAAATATACAAAGAAAGGAATTAGCATTTTGCTAATAACGTGATAACATATATGAGAAAAAATCAAATAAATCACATAGACAATGGTTATAAAATTATTGTAGTTGATGATGAACAAGGTATTGTTGATTCTTTATCAATATTTTTGAAGCGTTCTGGATACAGTTTTACAGGCATTACTAATCCCTTAGAAGCAATAGAACGCGTAAAAAACGAACATTTCGATTTAATGGTTTTAGACTTTATGATGGACCCTATTCATGGTGACGAGGTCGTTGAAGAAATTAGAAAATTTAACAAAGATTTATATATTTTATTACTTACTGGACACAAAGACTTAGCTCCACCACTAGAAACAATAAAAAGATTAGATATACAGGGGTATTGCGAAAAAAGTGATAAATTTGATCAACTCCTTTTATTAATTGAATCTGGTATAAAATCAATTGAGCAAATGCACACAATAAAGGAAATTAATTCTGCATTGGAAGACAAAAATATAGAATTAGAAAAGGCTTACTTAGACACTATTGGAATTCTTCGCCAAACAGTTGAAGCAAAAGATCCTTATACTAGAGGTCATTCTGATAGAGTTTCTGAATTTTCTGTCCTTATTGGTAAAAAAATGAACCTGGATGAAAAAACAATACATGACTTGAAAATTGGTGGATTATTCCACGATATTGGGAAAATTGGTATTCCTGATAGTATTTTGTTAAAAGAATCAAAACTTGATGACAATGAATATTCTCAGATAAAAAATCATCCAACTATTGGTGCACACATTTTAGGCGATGCTAAAGTATTTGCTGATGTAATACCAATTGTAAAACATCACCACGAAAGGTTTGATGGAAAAGGTTATCCAAGTGGCTTAAAAGGAACTGATATTCCTCTTATTGCAAGAATTGCTGCTGTTGCAGATACATTTGATGCAATGACATCAAAAAGAACTTACAGAGATTCTCTTCCACTTAGCGTAGTAAAAGAAGAAATTCAAAGATGTTCTGGTACACAATTTGACCCTGAAATCGCTGAAGTATTTTTAAATATTCTAAATACTGATTATGAAGCAATTACCGAAATTCAGCAAAAATATAAATAAAAATTTTATAAAAAGTGGATTAATATATTTTTAATTTAAAAATATATTAATCCACTTTTATTATTATTTAATTAATCTTCATTGTAAGCTTAACCTTCTGTCTATCTTTATCAATTTCTATAACCTGAACTTTTACAATATCTCCAACAGCAACTATATCCGAAGGATTTTTTATGTATTTTTCACTCATTTGTGAAATGTGTACTAATCCATCATGCTTTACTCCAATATCAACAAATGCTCCAAAGTCTGTAACGTTTCTAACTGTTCCTGTTAATATCATTCCTTCTTTTAAGTCTTCAAATTTTAATACATCTGTCCTTAATATTGGCTTAGGCATATCTTCTCTTGGGTCTCTTCCTGGTTTTATAAGCTCTTCTATTATGTCTTTAAGTGTAATCTCTCCAATTCTTATTTTTTCAGAAAGTTTCTTCACTTCTTTTTCATTATTAACCAAAATTAACTTTTCCTTAATTTCTTTAAATTTTTCTTTATTGCTTAGTTCATTTAGGTTAAATCCTAAAATTTTTAAAAGCTCCTCTGCAGCTTTATAACTTTCTGGATGAACGCCTGTTATTTCTAAAGGATTTTTTCCATCTGGAACTCTTATAAATCCAGCGCATTGTTCAAACGTTGTCTTCCCTAGTTTAGGTACTTTTAATAATTCTTTTCTTTCTTTTATTTTTCCGTTTTCATCTCTATATTTTACTATGTTTTTAGCTATTGTTTTGTTTATTCCTGCCACATATGAAAGGAGTGACGGTGTTGCAGTATTTATATCAACGCCAACTTTATTTACAGCGTCTTCTACTACTCCCGTAAGGTTTTCTTCTAATTGTTTTTGATTAACATCATGCTGATATTGCCCTACTCCTATTGCCTTAGGCTCTATTTTTACAAGTTCTGCAAGTGGATCTTGAAGTCTACGTGCAATTGAAATTGCTCCCCTTAAAGAAACATTAATATCTGGATATTCTTCAGTTGCAAGTTTAGATGCAGAATAAACAGATGCTCCAGCTTCTGAAACAATAACGTATAATAGTTCTTTATTATATTTTTCTTTAATCTCTTTTATTAAATCAGCTACAAATTGTTCAGATTCTCTTGATGCTGTTCCGTTTCCTATTGCAAACATATGAACATTATATTTCAAAATAAATTCTGTTAATTTTTTCTTAGCTCCTTCTACATCATTTTGAGGTTCTGTTGGATACACTGTTGTAGTATCTAGTAATTTTCCTGTTTCATCTATTACTGCTATTTTGCAGCCAGTTCTATATGCTGGGTCAAATCCTATGACATTTTTTCCTTTTATAGGACTTGCAAGTAAAAGTTGTTTTGCATTTTTCCCAAATACTTCTATAGCTTTAGTTTCAGCTTTTTGTGTTAAATCCGCTCTTATCTCTCTATCTATTGATGGCTCTATTAATCTAGAAAAACTATCTTTTATACAATTTTTTATAATTTCACTATACTCTGTATTATTTTTAATAATATCTTTTTCAATATATTCTAAAATTTTTGTTTCTGGTTTTTCAATTTTTACTTTTAAAAATTCTTCCTTTTCTCCTCTATTTATAGCAAGAATTCTATGACTTGGAATTTTGTCTATTTTTTCAGTAAAATCATAATACATGTCATAACTTGATTTTTCATCTTTTGTATTCTTTGTTTTTATAAAGCCTTCATGATAGCAAATTTTTTTTATCTTTTTTCTATATTTGCTATTATCTGAAATTTGTTCAGCAATAATATCTGAAGCTCCACTTATGGCATCTTCTAAATTGTTTATGCCTTTTTCTTCATTTATATATTTTTCAGCTTCTTTATAAATATTTATATTTTTATCTTGTTTTAATATTGCTTCTGCTAAAGGCTCTAGCCCTTTTTCTTTTGCTATAGTTGCCCTTGTCCTCTTTTTTTGCTTGTATGGTCTATAAATATCTTCTACTTCAGCAAGAGTTATCGCTTCATCTAAATCTTTTAATATTTCTTTAGTTAGTTTTCCTTGATTTTCTATTGAATTTTTTACTTCTTCTTTTCTATCCTGCAAGTTTCTTAAATATGTCAACCTTTCTCCTAACGTTCTTAGTTGTTCATCTGAAAGGCCTCCTGTTGCTTCTTTTCTATATCTTGCTATAAAAGGAATGGTGTTTCCTTCATCTATTAAATTTATAGCAGATTCAACTTGTTTTTCTTTTACATTTAATTCTTCTGCTATTTGTTTTATAATCTTTTGCATAATTACCTCTTATTCAATTCCTAAATATTCATCATATGATACTTCTCTATCTATTACTTTGTCTTCTTTAATATCAATTATTCTGTTCGCTATACTTTGCATTAATTGATGGTCATGTGATGTAAAAATCATATTTCCTGTAAATTTAGACATTCCTTCATTTAATGCAGTTATGCTTTCCATATCTAAATGATTTGTAGGCTCATCAAATATTAAGAAGTTAGCTCCTGATAACATCATTTTTGATAGAACACATCTTACTTTTTCTCCTCCAGATAGCACATTTACGCCTTTTAATGCTTCTTCTCCTGAAAATAACATTCTTCCTAAAAAGCTTCTTACATATGTTTCGTCTGGATCTTTAGAATATTGTCTTAACCAGTCTGTAATCGATAATTCTGAATTAAATAAATAGTTGTTATCCTTAGGGAAATAGCTATTTGTTATTGTTGTTCCCCATGTAATTTTTCCTTCATCTGGTTTAAGTTCACCTGCTATTATTTGAAATAGTACTGTTTTTGCATTTTCATTATCCGCAATTACAGCAATTTTATCATTTGCCTTTACTGTAAAAGATACATTTTTTAATATTTTTTCTCCATTTATTGTTTTTGATATATTTTCTACTTTTAAAATATCATTACCTGGCAATCTGTCTGGCTTAAAATCTATGTATGGATATTTTCTATTTGATGGAGTAATTTCATCAAGTTGTATTTTTTCAAGTGATTTTTTTCTTGATGTTGCCTGCTTAGATTTTGAAGCATTAGCACTAAATCTTGCAATAAAAGCTTGTAATTCTTTAATTTTTTCTTCTTTCTTTTTATTTTGTTCTCTCATTTGCTTTTGTAATAATTGGCTAGACTCATACCAAAAATCATAGTTACCTGGGTATACTTTTATTTTTCCAAAATCAACATCACAAATATTTGTACATACTTTATTTAAAAAATATCTATCGTGTGAAACTACAATAACGGTATTCTCAAAATTAATTAAAAATTCTTCAAGCCATGCTATAGTTTTTAAATCCAAATCATTTGTTGGCTCATCTAATAAAAGAATGTCTGGATTGCCAAATAACGCTTGTACTAATAGCACCTTTACTTTGTCTTTATCCTCTAATTCTTTCATATATTTATAATGTTTTTCGCCTTCTATTCCTAAATCATTTAATAGAATTCCTGCATCTGATTCAGCATTCCATCCGTCTAACTCTGCAAATCTTTCTTCAAGTTTTGCGGCTTTCATTCCATCTTCTTCAGAAAAATCTGTTTTTGCATATATCTCATTTTTTTCTTGCATAATGTTATATAGTTCTTGGTTTCCCATCATTACTGTGTCTATTACAGTATTTTCTTCATATGCAAAGTGATTTTGCTTTAATATTGATAGTCTTTCAGACTTATCTTTTGTAACTTCACCCTTACTTGGCTCAAGTTCTCCTGATAATACTTTTAAAAATGTAGACTTTCCAGCACCGTTTGCTCCGATTATTCCGTAGCAGCAGCCTTTATTGAACTTTATGTTTACATCTTCAAATAAAGTTCTTTTTCCGAATCTAATAGTTACTCCATTTGCAATTAACATACTTTATTTTTTCCTTTCATATTTTTCTTTTAATCTTACTTATTATAACTTGTTTTGCCTTGTTTATCAATATTTCAAAGCGATTTTTTTGTTTTTATGTTAAACTCTAAATATTGCATAAAAAAATGGTGCGAGAATTCGCACCTTATTTGGTGCACCATCGCGGGATCGAACCGCGGACCTCCTGATTAAGAGTCAGTTGCTCTACCAGCTGAGCTAATGGTG
>CAKPOC010000059.1 GCA_934169535.1 uncultured Clostridia bacterium
CTACTAAATTTATTGAAACTCCTGCCAAGATTAGCAATATCACGATTGTAACTACAAGCGCTACTAAAGTTATACCCTTATTCTTTTTCATCTTTTGCTTTCCTCCTCTTATTTTTGCCTTTTAATTTTAATAATTGTTTTATTATTTACTTTGTTTTAGTATACTATTTCTTTTTTACCATGTCAATAAAAGTCATTAAAATTATCTATTTGTAATTATTTTGTAACTGTTCCGCCTTTACTATGATTTTATTTTTCTCATTAACATTATATATTTAAACTTAAACATATCCTTTTGCTTGTCTGACACTGCTTTTGCAGTTTCATTTATTAGTATATATGTTTCTTCAATTTTGCTCTGGTTTGAATTATTTATCATAAGTTCTGAATTTACTAGATTATTTATTTGTTCATTTGCACTATTTATTCCAATTAGTGCTTCGTTCCAATTTTCAGTTTCAACATTTGCATAAGCTTTTAAAACTCCAGCCTTTATTTTGAGCTCATAATAATTTTCTGTTGCGCCTTCTGCTGCATTTAAATATTCTGGAATATAATTATATATATTTGAAGCATTTATTAGTGCTTGCTCTTTTTCCTTATTTTTTAAGCTTATAATTAAATTATCTAAATTTTCCGAAAAACCAAATATGTTTTCACTTGAAACATTTATACTGTTTAAATCTATAGTAATCGTAGCCCATGAATTGTACAGCGTTTCAGCTTGTTTTAAAATTGTGTCCCAGTCTACATCATTTGAATCAGTTAATAATATTGGTACATTTTTTTCTTCATACTCGCTCGTCTCTTCTTTAGAAGGACTACTGCTAGCCTCGCTTTGAGAAGACTGCTCTTGCGAGCTACTGCTGCTGCCACCACTATCATTTTGTGAAGAATCTTTACTTTCTTCTAATTTCGTTTCTTGCTTTTCTATATTTATTTGAGGCTCAATTTCTAAATTATTTAGATTATTCATTATATATACAATTTTTGTGTCTAAAAATTGCACCTCTGAAGCAACTTTCTTATTTATATTTACTTCATCTGAACCTGCATTTAAAATTGCAAAACTCACCACTCCTATTACCAATATAAAAATTAAAACAGCTAAAATATATGTTAAAAATTTTTTCATATTTACAACCTTTCAAAATTATTATTTACAGATAACTTACAAATTATTCTAAGTATATTGTATTAATTAATGCAAATAATAATTTCAGAGGAAAAAAGTTATGTATTCTAGTGTTAAATTATATAGTAATAAAGATGGTGAGATTTTTAATTTTTTATCAAAATATTATAAATCTGCTAATCTATCATATAAAAATATTAAAGATTTAGATGTATATCTGCATAGTTTAGAATGGCAGCAAGAATTTAAAAATCCTGTTGAGATAGCAACAATTCTTGGTGTGTTTTCTGATAATATGGATTCCTTTGATTTAAATATGTGGATTTCTTTAGACAAGGGCTATTTTATTAATGTTACCAATTCTAATGCAGACAGAATAATTAGGTACCTTTATGAAAGGTACCCATATTAATTATTCGCTCTTTTTGCCTCTTGTCATAAGTATTGTTACCGCTTCTTTTGGCTCTAATCCATTATATAAAACATCATAAACCGTATTTACAATAGGCATTTCCACATCATATTTTTTAGCAAGTTCATAAGCAATATCTATGTTGTCTATACTTTCAATTACCATTCCAATTTCTTTTTTAGCTTCTTCTACAGTATAGCCCTTTCCTATAAGTTTTCCTGCTCTTCTATTTCTAGAATGTTCGCTCATACATGTTACTATTAAATCTCCTAATCCTGAAAGGCCATAAAATGTATCGTGGTTTCCTCCCATTTTTACGCCTAGTCTCGATATTTCAACAAGGCCCCTTGAGATTAGTGCTGCAAAGCTATTATCGCCTAAACCTAGCTCTGTTGCAATTCCTGCACAAAATGCAATAATATTTTTTAGTGCTCCACCTAGTTCTACTCCTATTACATCATCTGAAGTGTATACTCTCATGTTTTCACACATAAAAGTTTCTTGCACTAAATTTCTAACATTTTCTGATTTAGATGCAATTACTATGGCTGTTGGAATTCCAACAGAAACTTCTTCTGCATGGCTTGGGCCTGAAAAAATTCCATATTCCTTACCTGGAAGCTCTTCTTCTATAATTTGGCTTAGTGTTTTAAGTGATCCTTCTTCTAAACCTTTTGCACACATTATAATTGGTTGATTTTGTACAAATTCTTCATATTTTTTTATAGTTGAACGTACAAATTTAGATGGTGTTACGTGAAGGATAATATCAGTTCCTTCTATAACCTCTTTTAGATTTGTTGAACATGTTACATTTTGTGGAATTGTAGCATTTGGTAAAAATTTGCACTTTTTTTTGTTATTTATTGCATCAGTTTCTTCCTGAGTAAATGACCAAATTTTAACGTTATTTCCTAAGTTTGCTAAATGTATGCTTAATGCTACTCCCCATGTTCCGCTTCCTATCACTGCTATATTTTTCATAAGTTTTTCTCCTTCTATACTTAAAATTTTGCCTACAAAATTATTTCTGTAGGCATTTCATATTTATTTATTAAAATTTATTTTGTTTTCTTTTCCTTCTAAAAGTCTTGATATGTTTGCTCTGTGATTATATAAAACAAATGCTGCAAGTATTATTCCAAAAATTATGTAATTTCCTTCAACTATGTAATTGGTATGTATAAATACTGTAAGTATTGGGAATAAAATTGCTGCTGCAACTGATCCTAATGATACAATTTTTGAAAATGCCATTAATACTAACGCAAATACTAAGCATATTAATCCAATTTTCCAATTTATAATTAAAATTACTCCTAATGATGTTGCAACACCCTTTCCTCCTTTAAATCCAAAGAATATTGGAAATGTATGCCCTAATACTACAAATATTGCTGCAAGTTGTACAAGTAGTGCTTTATCTGTTCCACTTGCGATATTCCCTGCAATAATTGCTATTAAGACTGCAAGTATTCCTTTTAAACAGTCACATAAAAGAGTTAATGCTGCTGCTTTTTTTCCTACTGTTCTTAAAACATTTGTACTTCCTGCATTTCCACTTCCTTGAGTTCTTACATCTATTCCAGCAAATTTTTTACCAAAAATTACTGAAAAGCTTATGCTTCCTAAAAGATATGCTATTATTGAAACTATTATATATGATGCCATATTTTTATCCTCCTAATAATTATTTTGTATTACTTTTTTCGCCTTTTTCTATTTTCTCTCTTGTTATCATTCTAATTGGTGTTCCGGTTAATCCAAACTCTTTTCTTATTTGATTTACCAAATATCTTTCATATGAAAAGTGGAATAACTTTTTATCATTTACAAACACAACAAATGTTGGTGGTTTTGTTGTTGCTTGTGTCATATAATAAATTTTTAGTCTTCTTCCTTTATCTGTTGGTGGCTGAACAACTGCTATTGCCTCGTTTAATACTTGGTTTAAAACAGATGTTGATACTCTTAAAGAGTTTTGGCTTGCAACACTATTTATTAAATTGAATAATTTATCAACCCTTTGCCCTGTTTTTGCAGAAATAAATAAAATTGGTGCATAAGTTAAATATGGTAGTTTTTCATAAACTTCCTTAGTGTATTTTTCTAACGTGCCATTTGCTTTTTCGTATTCGTCCCATTTATTTACGGCTATAATTACACCTTTTCCAGCTTCATGTGCTTCTCCTGCAATTTTAGTATCTTGCTCCGTTACTCCCTCTAAAGCATCTATCATAAGAACACATACATCTGCTCTTTCAATTGCAAGGAGTGTTCTTGCAACACTGAATTTTTCTATTCTTTCATTTACTTTACTATGTTTACGAATCCCTGCTGTATCTATGAAAATATATTTTCCATACTCATTTTCAAAGTTTGAATCTATTGCATCTCTTGTAGTTCCTGCAATATTGCTTACTATTAAACGATTCTCTCCAAGTATTTTATTTACTAAAGATGATTTTCCTACATTTGGCTTTCCTATTATTGCAACTTTTGTAATTCCTTCATCTTCTTTTCCATCATCGTCTTTTGGTAGGTTATTATATATTTCGTCTAAAACGTCACCTATTCCTATTGCATTTACAGATGATACTCTAAATGGATCTCCTAGTCCTAAATTATAGAACTCATAAATTTCAGGAACATCTTTTCCAAAATTATCAGCTTTATTGCAAACTAAAACAATTGGCTTTTTGGCTTTTCTTAATATTTGGGCAATTTCCATATCTTGTGCAGTTACACCCTGCTTCATATCTGTTACAAACACTATTACATCTGCCATTGAAATTGCAATTTCCGCTTGTGTACGCATTTGAGATGTTATTGTATCTTCCTCGTCAAATTCAATTCCTCCTGTGTCTATAAGTGTAAAGGTTTTTCCACGCCAGTTTGCTTCTGCATAAACTCTATCTCTTGTAACTCCTGGAGTGTCTTCAACTATTGAAATTCTTTTTCCGACTATATAGTTAAAAAATGTAGATTTCCCAACATTTGGTCTTCCTACTATTGCTACCATTGGTTTTGACATTATTGCTATCCTTCCTTTCTACAATTTTTACATATTTATTTTACTAAAAAAACTGCTAAATAACAAGTGTTTTTTGCTTTATTTTTATTACAATAAGTGTGATTACACCTAATATCGATACCACATATGATGTTAGCATTAGGTTAGTTCCTAAATATTTAACAGTTATTGTGCTTTGAGATTTTTCTTTAAGCTCTATTTGTATAAAACCGTATTCTGATTCTGTGTATTTTATTTCATTTTCATTTTCATAAATTCTGTATCCTATATAATAAGTATATGGAAGTTCTACTTTTGTTCCTTCTTCTGCGTTCTCTAGAGTTAGCTCCATATTTGAACCATTTTTTCGATAATTTTTAATTGTAGTTTTTTTACTATTTAATATTACTGGCTCGTCTTTTCTATTTATTACATAATCTTTATTCTTGAACATTTTGCTTGGCATATATTCCATGCTTGCCATTCCTGAATGTACTCTTCCCGTTTGGCTAGAAAATTCTACAGGCTCTAAAAGTTCTTCCTCTTTATAGTTTGTACTAAAATTAAGTTTATTTACATATAATGCTGTAATACATAATGTTATTATAAAAAGCATTGTTACATCAGATTGTTTAAAGTTTTTTATAATTACTCCAAAATTTATTGCTGCAATTATAGCAAAAAAGAATGAAGTAAATTCATAAAGCCTAAATGTGAATTGTATCATTGTAAGTATGCTTGGCAGCTTTTCGTATGGGAATATATTTAGCGACACTATAGTAAGAATAACTCCTGACAATATAAAAAATAAATATAGTGGTTTTATGCTTTTATCTATTTTTTTATATGCTAGCGGTGTTAAAACAAGGCCTGCTAAAGTAACTAGTCCTATTTCATATATTCTAGCACTAGTATCTAATGTGATAAATAATTCATAAAATTTAGGTTTTAATGATTTTAATACATCTAGCCTCTGCATTCTACCAGGAACAAAAACTTCATATTCTGCTGAAAAATAACTTTGCAATAATCCTACCCAGTAAAAACTTGTTAGAACTAGAATAAATACTAAATTTTTTATAATTTGCATTATGGGCTGTTTTATGTTTTCTTTATTTTTTACTTTTAAAGCAATCTCTATTACCACATATGCTAGGCATAATATTGCTGCATACATTGTTATTACTGTGTGTGTTATTAC
>CAKPOC010000060.1 GCA_934169535.1 uncultured Clostridia bacterium
TTGAAGGGGAACATGATTTTAAAGCTTTTAAATCAAGTGGAACTAGTGCAAAAAACAGTGTAAGAACTATTTACAAAGCACAAGTTACAAAAGATGGAGAAAGAGTAATTATAGAGCTTACAGGAAATGGTTTTTTATATAACATGGTAAGAATTATTTCTGGAACTTTATTAGATGTAGGATTAGGAAAAATAAAGCCAGAGCAAATCAAAACAATAATAGAACAAAAAGATAGACAAAAAGCAGGAAGAACGCTTCCGGCACATGGGCTATATCTAGTAAAGGTAGAATACAAATAGTAACAAAAAATAAGTGGATTTAATATTATATTATAAAAATCTTATGTGAATTTAATTTATATAAGCGAAAGGAATGATAATATGAATCTACTTTTTTATATAGTATTTCCAATTGCAACTATTATATTTTCTATAGCACTTCAAAAAATACTAAAATGTCCTATATTGGTTGCAGGGATTATATTCGCAACGTTTTTAATTTTAGCGTTTACTGTATATACATCAGACTTTTTAATATTTGTTATATTGTATACAATAATTGCATACATAACAGCATATGTAACAAAAGTTATTTGTAAAATTTCAAGTAGTGGACTTTCTAACTTAAATGTAGGAACAATAAATTCGTCAAATGTAAGAACGAATAGTGTTGCTTCAAATGGAATTTGCTGTAATAATGTAAATGCAAATACGGTATCTGCTAGAAACTTAGTAAGAAACAATGATTGCGGTTGCAATAACAGAAATTATACAGAATTTAGAATTAGATAAAATGAAAAAGTGTTTATAAAAATTATAAGCACTTTTTTAAAATTACAAAATAATTACAATAAAATTAAAAAAAGTTTACAACTACAAAATAATATTGTTTTTAATACTAATTTGTTGTAAAATATTAAATATAAGTATTATGTCACAAAATAGGTGACTTTAAATTAGGAGGAATAAGCAATGGCAACAAATCCAATACAAAAAAAGACAAGAAATTCATTTCTTTTAGGAATGTTAGTAATGTTTATAATTATGGGACTAGTAGTAGCACTACTTGCATATATGCTACTAAATATGAAAAAAGCAGAAAATGAAAGACTAGCAAAACAAAAAACTGTATATGTACTAGGCTCAGCTGTAAGCTCCGGAAATAGTATAGATGCAGGAAACTTAAAAAAGGTGAATTTAGATTCTACTGCAGTACCACAAAATGCTATTACTTTAGGAGATATAACAGAAAAAACTGTTGCTAAAATAGATATAAGTGCAGGGGAAGTTGTAACTTCTGCAATGGTTTCAGAGGCAGATGATGCAGTTACTGACAGCTTAAGATTACAAGAATATAATATGCTTAGCATAGCGAGCCAAATACAAACAGGCGATTTTATAGATATAAGATTAAGAGTTCCAAGTGGACAAGACTATATAATTGTATCTAAGAAAAAAGTAGAAATACCAACAATAGATGGAATTGACTCAGTAAATACAATATGGGTAAAATTAACAGAAGATGAAACTATTTTAATGAGCAGTGCAATTGTTGAAGCATATCAAATGGAAGGAGCACTTCTTTATACAACAAAATATATAGAACCAGGATTACAACAAACAGCAACACCTACATATGTACCAAGTGCATCAATACTTAATTTAATAACACAAAATCCAAATGTTGTTTCAGAAGCAAAAACAGCAATATATAACAGACATCAAAATGATGCAGCTGGAATAAGAAATAACATAGATAGCAACTTATCTTCAATAGATAGCACAGTAAGAGAAAACAACTTAAATACTAAAGTATCAAACGAAGCTCAAACAACACAAACTCAAAGACAAGCTTATTTAGATGCTTTAGCAGGGAACTAAAAGATAAAGTAGGAAAGGAAAAAGTATGACTAAGATAGGATTTGTAGGAGCTTTTGATAAATCTGATTTAATTATATACATTGCAAGAATTTTAGTTGAATTGGACAAAAAAGTATTAATAATAGATTCTACTATAAATCAAAAAGTTAAATATATAGTGCCAACAATAAGCCCAACATCATCTTATGTTACTGAATATGAAGGAATTGACATTTCTGTAGGATTTAGAAACTATAGTGATATAAAAAATTATTTGGGAATGCCAGAGTCAGCAGTATTTACATATGATTATATTTTTATAGACCTAGATGATCCTAGCTTATTAGAAACTTTTGATTTATACACAGCAGACAAAAATTATTTTGTAACATCACCTGACTTATATGATTTAAAAAAAGGACTAGAAATATTAAGCGGAATAAAACTTCCGCTTAATATGCGAAAAATATGGTTTTCAAATGAAATGGAAGAAGAAGAAGACGATTACTTAAATTATTTATCATTAGGATACAGAATAAACTGGGACAGCGAAAAAATTTATTTCCCAATGCAAAATGAAGATAGAGATGTAATAATTGAAAATCAAAGAACTGCTAAAATAAAATTTAAAGGATTAAGCAATGAGTATAAAAGCTCACTAATATATTTAGCTGGCGAAATATGCAAAGAAAACACAGGAAATATAAAAAGGGCTGTGAGAACGCTAGAAAAAAATGTTTAAAAGGAAGGAAAAAATAGTATGTCATCAATAATAGCATTTTGTGGCAGTGACCAAGGTGAAACTGGGCAAACACTTTCTTCAATTGCAGTAGCAACAATGATGGCAATTGACCATAAAATAAAAATTTTACATATATCAACAGGCTTTAGAGATAGAACAGCACTTAGATGCTTTTGGGAAGAAAACGAAAATAAGCCAATAATGTTTGAAAGAAATTCTATAAGTGGAATTGACAACGGAATTGAAGGACTTGTTAAATTACTTCAAAGTAACAGAACTTCTAATAATGTAGTTGCAGATTACACAAAGGTGGTTTTTAGAGACAGATTAGATTTTTTATTGCCACCATCAACAAACAAAATTGAAGAGTATAATCAATTAGCCCAATACTACCCAGCAATAGCATTGACAGCAGTTAAAAATTATGACTTAGTTTTTATAGATATTGATAAAAAAATGACGCCAGAACTTCAAAGAAAAATTTTAGAGGTATCAAATGTAATAGTATTAACAATGAAACAAAGTGGAGATATGATACCAAATATAACCGAAGTTCGAAAAAATGACGAAAGTTTTAACAAGGACAATGTAGTATTAATGATTGGAAAATATGATAAATTTTCTAAATTTAATGTGGCAAATGTAACAAGAGAACTAAAGGAAAAAAGAAAAGTATGTGCAATTTCATATAACACATTATTCTTCGACGCATCTACAGAAGGAAAAGTTGCAGATTTTTTCTTAAATAATAGAACAATTTCAGATAAAACAGATAGAAATTTTAGTTTTATGGATGAAACCAAAAGAACATGTGATGAAATAAATTATAAAATTCAAGAATTAAAAATGAGATTATAAATTCTCTTCTAGAAAGGAGAAAAACGGTGAACCTTATAAATTTAATTTTAATAGTAGTAATTATTGGGGTAACTATATATGTGGTTAGTAATTTTATTCAAAAAAGAAAAGCACAAGAGGTAGAAGACCAAATTAAAGTGGATGATAGCACATACACTTTAAATTCAATGAGGGAATTCGTAAAAAGAAGACTAGATGAAATAACAAAAATAAACTTATATGATATTGGTCTTTCTGAAGAAGAACTAAAAAGAAGAAAAAACAAAAAGTATGAATTAAAAAAGGCATTAAAAGGTTGTACTTATGGAGATGTTAACGACAAAAAATATGTAAAAGAACTTATATATGATTTACTCGTAAATGAATATGGTGTTGATGAAATTAATGTATCAAAAGCAATGCCTTTTGACATGCCATCACTTCTTACTGCTCAAGATAAATTTGATGTAATACTTTATATGTATAAACAAGAATTTAGCTATGAAGCTTTAAGTGAGATAATAAAAAAATATAGATTAGATGACATGAAATACATAAATGGTGATTCAAAACCAACATATGTAATAACACCAGAGGAAATTGACGAAATATATGAAAAAGAAAATTTTGTATTAACATTTCAAGATAAATTGAGCATTGTAGTTCAAAGAATATACCAACAATATAAAGGTTATAGTTCAATTGATGAAATAAGAGATATGAACATAGATGGTGTATCTGGTGGTGTATCAGGTCTTCCAGAAAGCTTTTTAAGCCAAGTTGCACAATTAGATGGCGACTACTTAGACCAAATGCAAGGAAACAAAATCCCACGTGCTTGTGATAGTATATGGATAATGTTTCATGGTAAATCAATTCGTTTAGCATTTTTATCTTTTGGAACAGAAGCAGAACTAAAAAGGGTTTGCCAAAATATATACAAGTTTAACAACCCAGGTCAATTATCTGACACAAATGGTTATAAAATAAACGAAATGAAAGATGGTTCTCGTGTTGTTGTTGTAAGACCAAGCATGTCTGAAACATGGGCATTTTTCGTAAGAAAGTTTGATGTTCAAAGAGCATCACTAGAGCAAATAGTTCTTTTCCCAGGAAAAGAAGATGCAATAGATTTATTAAAATATTTAGTAAAAGGTGCAAGAATTATATCACTTACTGGTGAGCAGGGTTGTGGTAAAACAACAATGCTTATGGCAATGATTGAAAATATATACGAAACAATGAACCTTCGTATTACAGAAACTGCATTTGAGCTTCACTTAAGAAAAATATATCCAACAAGAAATATTCTTTCAATGAGAGAAACTGAAACAATTTCTGGACAGGACTGTTTGGACGTTCAGAAAAAAACAGATGGTTCTGTTAACATCATAGGTGAGGTTGCAACAGACCCCGTAGCATCTTGGATGATTCAATCAGCACAGGTTGCATCTAAATTTACATTATTTACTCACCATGCTAAAACATTCCCAGATTTAGTAACAGCACTTCGTAACTCAATGTTAAGAGCAGGAGTATTTAAGGACGAGCGTACAGCAGAAGAGCAAGTTGTATCTGTATTAAATTTTGATATACACTTAGTAAAAGACTTTAGAGGAAGAAGATACATCGAAAGAATAACTGAATGTATACCAGTACAAGAAAAAAATGAATATACAAATGATTATAGAAAAGTAAAAACACTAGAAGGCAAAGTAGAAAAATTTATGGACAATGCAACAATTTACTTTACAAAATCAACCAATAGAGAATTATATAAATATAGAAATATATTAGAATACCATGATGGAGAATATGTTTTAACAAATCCAATATCAGATAATAACATAAAAGAAATGTTAAATAACATGGACGACACAGATGCAGAAGAATTCAAAAAATTTGTAAAGAAACATTGGAATATAGATGCTTATAGAGATTCTGACTTAATAAAAGACTAAAATACAAGGAGGTATGCTTATAACAATGGATGAGAATATGATTATGTACATGCTAATTGCAGTTGGAATATTATTTGCAGCAGTTATTGTAGCATATTTTATATTAAAAAAGAAACAAAGTACCTCTGAGTATATGCAATTAAAGCAATTAAGACAGGGGACAAAGCAAAGTAGTTTTTCATCAGAAATTGTATACCAAAAATTATATAATTTTTATATAAAAACACCTTTTATAAAAAGATATTTATTTAAAATAAGAAGAAGACTTGAAATTATAAACATAGATGATGAGTATTTAAC
>CAKPOC010000061.1 GCA_934169535.1 uncultured Clostridia bacterium
CTTGAGGCTCTGCTTGAAACATAGCCCTATGGGCGTTATGAGTAAAATACCTCCGGCTAAGCCGGAGGATTTTTATTGTCTATTTTATTGACAGTGCAAAACTATGATGATATATTATATAAAAATGCGTCTATAGCTCAGTTGGATAGAGCGTTCCCCTCCTAAGGGAAAGGCCACTGGTTCGACTCCAGTTAGGCGCACCAAAAAATCCCAAAATTAATCTAAATTTTAGGATTTTTATTTTTTTTATTTTCTCTAAGTTCTTTAAAAAAACTTTTAATAATATTTTGACATTTATCTTCTAAAAGACCATTCTCAATTTCGAAGGAATGGTTAAATTTATAATCTTTTGATAAATTAAGAACAGAACCACATGCTCCTGTTTTTTCATCCATTGTACCAATTACAACTTTGTCAAGTCTACTTAAAATTAAAGCACCTGTACACATTGGGCATGGTTCTAGGGTTACATATAAAGTGCAACCAGTTAATCGCCACGATTTTAGCTTTTTACAAGCTTTTTTTATTGCTAAAATTTCTGCATGATTTGTACAATCGTGCTTTGTTTCTTTTAAGTTATGAGCTTTTGAAATTATTTTTCCATCTTTTACAATTACTGCACCAACGGGAATTTCTTTTTTTTTGTAAGATTTTGCAGCTTCTTTTAAAGCTTCTTCCATAAATTTTACATCTTTATTCATATATTTGTTCCTTAAATTTAGAAATATAATTAATTTAATATAATATAATTGATAAAGGAAGAAATGTCAAATACAATTAAAAAGTTTGACTTTTAGAATGAATTTGATATAATATAAAACATATTAATGGAGATGTATCGAAGTGGTCATAACGAGTCTGTCTCGAAAACAGTTAGCCAAATAAAATTGGCCCGTGGGTTCGAATCCCACCGTCTCCGCCACAATTTTAATTTGGAGGAAGTAAATTAAATGGACGAAAAAACAAAAGATAAGCTAAAATTATGTTTAGCTTTAAGCATATTATTAATAGTTATTGTATGTGTAATTATAGTTATTATAAATTACCAAGTTCAGGGCGAAAAAAATATGCCATATAAATTATCAAAAATAACAATAATAAGTACTGCCGAAGGTGTGCAGAATAGTAATGATACAGATTCTTCAAAATGGAATTTAAATATTTATCAAAATAATGATGTTTACTTTTTTATAGATAAAAATGGAGAAGATGCAATAATAAATAAAGTAACTATCCAAAACATAAATTTATTAAAAGAACCAACTGTTGGAAAAGTGAAAAGCTATATGCCCAATAGCCAAGAAGGAAGACAATTTTTACTAAAAGAAGAATATGAAATTAAAGATTCATTAACCTATGAAGGTTCAACAACAAGTGACACAAAAAAATTGACTGTTGCAAACCAGGGTGGAACAGTTTTAATAAGATTTGCCAATACTCAAATAGGAAATTATGTTTCTTCAGAAGATGATGAAATAAAGCATGATGGAAGTTTAATAAAAAAATTAGGCTACACTGACGAAGATGTTGCATTTGACGTAAACTTTGACTTAATAATAGAAGTAAATGACATAAAATATAAAGCAAATATTACTTTAAATTTACCAAGTGATGGACTATGCAAAGATGGAATATCAAGCAAAGAAATTACAACTACAGATAATATAGTATTTAAAAGAATAAGATAAAGCAAAAAAATACAAAAATATCTTGTAAAACGAATAAAAATAATATATAATGCAAAAGGTATGAGACATTTTAACTTTTGTATGGAGAGCACTCCAATAGAAAACTATGAATCTTGTCAGGTCCGGAAGGAAGCAGCAATAAGTAGAAAATTTTTATGTGGAGTACTTTCCATAGAGAAGTTAAAATGTTTTATTTTAATACTATTGATAAAAATCTGAATTCCAAGGGGGGAGTTAATTGGAATATACAGCTTTATATAGAAAATTTAGACCAACAAGATTTGATGAGGTAGTTGGCCAGGAACATATAGTTAAAACATTAAAAAATGAAATAATGAACAATAGAATTGGACATGCTTATTTATTTAATGGAGGAAGAGGAACAGGAAAAACTTCATGTGCAAAAATCTTTTCAAGAGCAGTCAACTGTTTAAATCCGAAAGATGGTGAACCATGTAATGAATGCGAAATATGCAAAGCTGCATTAGAGGGGTCACTTACAGATATTGTAGAGATGGATGCTGCTTCAAATAACAGTGTTGATGACATTCGTGCAATCAGAGATGAAGTAAATTTTTTGCCAACTCTTGCAAAATACAGAGTATATATAATAGATGAGGTTCATATGCTATCTACAGGTGCTTTTAATGCACTATTAAAAACATTAGAAGAACCACCTGCCCATGTAAAATTTATTTTAGCAACAACAGAGCCTCAAAAATTACCAACAACAATTCTTTCAAGGTGCCAAAGATTTGATTTTAAAAAAATATCTGCAAGTAATATAGAAAAAAGATTAGACTATGTTTGTAGTGAAAGCAAAATAGATATAACAGACGAAGCAAAAAAAATAATCGCTATTTTAGCAGAAGGTGCAATGAGAGATGCTTTAAGCATACTAGAAAGATGTATGCAAGAAGAAGGACAAATAACAGAAGAACTTGTAAAAGAGTTAGTTGGGATTCCTAAAATAGAGAGCATAAATAAACTAACACAAAGCATAGTGAATAAAAATGTAGAAGAAGCAATGCAGTGTATAAACGAAGTTGTAGGAGAAGGAAAAGATATATCTAATTACTTATGGGAAGTAATAAAATATATAAAAGATCTATTAATTTTAAAGACGGGAACAAATTTAGAAATATATTCAGAAAATGAAATTTTACAAATGAAAGAACTCAGCCAAAAAATTTCAAAAGAAAGACTTATAAAAATAATTTTTGAATTATCAAATTTGCAAAATGAAATGAAATGGTCATCACAAAAACTAATAATGTTTCAAGTTGGAATAATAAAGCTATGTTCTCAGGAAGAAGAAAAAACAGAAATTCCAGAAAATTACGAAAATAATAAACCAAATAATAGCAAAGAAATAGAAAATTTAAATTATAAAATAAATAGACTAGAAAAACAACTAACAAATATTCAATCTGTAAAAGAGTTTTCCACAACGTCTACACAAACTGTGGAAAAAACACCTGCTTTTGCACCAAAAGCAGAAGTTAAAAAAATTGAAAGTGTAGAACTTGGCGAAAAAGTTCCAAATTGGCAGAATATCATAAGCCTATATACAAATTTGCTAAATTCAGAAGCACATAGCATAAATGATATGACAGTAGGAATAAAATTTGAAAAAGGCTTAACTTCCTTTGGAAAAAGAATAATAGAAATGCCAGAAAATATGAGTGAAATAACTAAACAAGTTTCACTTGAAATGGGAAAAACAATGAGAGTTGTTTTACTAGACAATAACAATGAAATAGCAAGTGCTAGTTCCAATTTAGAAGAAATTACTAATGGAATAAATATGAAAATAAATATATTAGATTAAAGGAGGATACAAAAATGTCTAAAAGAGGAGGATTCCCAGGAATGGGAGGCTTTGGAGGAATGAATATAAACCAGCTTATGAAGGAAGCAAAAAAAATTCAAAGCGATATGGAAAAATCACAAGAAGAATTAGGAGAAAAGGAATTTACTGCATCAGCAGGAGGAGAAGCAATAGTTGTAAAAGTTTCTGGAAAGAAAGAAATAAAAGAATTAAAAATAAAAAAAGAAGTTATAGATCCAGAAGATGTAGAAATGTTACAAGACTTAATAACTACTTGCATAAATAATGCTTTAAAACAAGTAGATGATGCACAAGCACAATCTTTAGGAAAATACAATATTCCAGGATTAATGTAATTTAGGAGAAATATATGTCGTACTATTCACCATCAATAGAAAAATTAATAGAAAGTTTTGAAAAATTACCAAGCATAGGAAATAAAACAGCAGCAAGACTTGCTTTTTATATGTTAAATGCACCAGAGGAGGAAACAAATAGTTTTATTGAGAACATACAAAATGCAAAGAAAAACTTAAAATACTGTTCAAAATGCTATAATATAACTGATACAGACCCTTGCCCAATTTGTGCAAACCCAGCAAGAGAGCAATCTGTAATTTGTGTTGTAGAAGATGTAAGAGATGTTGTTGCAATGGAAAAAACGCACGAATTTAAAGGCTTGTACCATGTTCTTCATGGCTCTATATCTCCTATGAACGGGGTAGGGCCAGATGATATTAAAATAAAAGAATTGTTAGCAAGACTTATGGATGGAACTGTAAAAGAAGTAATTATTGCTACAAACCCAAGAGTTGAAGGGGAAGCTACAGCAATGTATTTATCAAAAATTATAAAACCTCTAGGAATAAAAGTAACAAGAATAGCACATGGAATTCCTGTTGGAGGCGACTTAGAATATACAGACGAAGTAACTTTAAGTAGAGCCTTAGAAGGAAGAAGAGAAATATAAAAACCAATTGAGAAAATCAATTGGTTTTTAATAGTATATTACAGATATCACTTGTAGAAGTTCTTTTTGCAAGAAGTTTTGTGTTTATTTTTAATTCTTTTAATTTATTATGATCTGAAAGAATATTTGATATAATTTTATCATAATAATCTGTTTTTTTAATCCAAATTGCAACACCAGCATTTTCTAAAAAACGAGCGTTTTCTTCTTCTTGCCCAGGAATAGGATTTATTGCAATAATAGGAAGCCCTGAAGCCAAACTTTCTGTAGAAGTAAGTCCACCAGGTTTTGTAACTACTAAATCTGAAATAGACATTAGTTCTGGCACTTGACTAGTAAATCCAAGAGTAAGAACATTTTGCTCTGCATTTAATTTCTTTACTAAGGCTTTGAAATCTTCTTTCATTTTTTCATTTTTACCAGCAATTGCGACTATTTGGTATTTATCAAAAATATTTAAAATGAAAGCTTCTAATATTTTTAAAGTTCTTTCACGGCCAAGCCCGAATTCGCCTCCACCAAAGAATAAAATCACTTTTTTTTCTGGATTTAGAGAAAAGTTTTCCATTATATTTTTTTTGTTATAGTGTTTTAAAAACTTATTAGACAAAGGAATGCCGGTTGCAAAAATTTTAGAAGCTGGAATTTTATTGTTTTCAACAATTTCTTGTTTCATTTTTTCGTGAGAAACAAAAATATAATCAATATATTCATGCCCAACAAGCCATTGATCATGAGGCGCAAAGTCAGTCATTACTGTTGCAAGAGTACATGAAATAAGTTTCTTCTTTTTTAAATAACTTACCATTTGAGAACCAAAAGGATGAGTTGATATTACTACATCTGGAGAGTAATTTTTTAAAAGAGTAAGCAGCTTTTTAGCCATTAATTTATTAGACGTATTGCTTATATGTGCAAGTGGCCCGCTTTGTGAGTGATTATAAACTTCTCCCCATACCCACGGAAATTTTTTAGCCATTTCTTTATATGCAGTAGTAGAAATTTTATTAATAGATTTATTTACATAAAGCATACAATCTACAAGTTTAGTTTCATAATCTGAAAAATTTTCGTCAA
>CAKPOC010000062.1 GCA_934169535.1 uncultured Clostridia bacterium
ATGGAAATATGAACATTAAAATTGCTGCTAAAAATATTGCGATTATTGTCGTTAAACTATCTCCCATTTTTTATTTATGCCGAAATTAAAAATTCAGCAAACTCCTTTCATTTATAATGTTTATTTCTTTAGTTGATTAATATATATGTAATAATAGTTTTTCCAGTTGTTTTATTTCCAACAACTTTAGAATTTTCTTCTGTGTCTCCACTTTTTGATATAATTCCTACCTCTTCTATAAATCTACTATTGCTATGTGATTTAATGTTAAGCGGAGAAGTAGAATAATTTGGATCATTTCTTGTAATAGATGCCGCATATTGTGGCAAATGGTATGTTGTGCCTCCAAATATTGCATCCAAATGCTTTTTTATTTCTGCATTACTACCTATCCAAGGTTCATTTCTGTTAGTTTCTTCGTTTATATCAAACCTGTAAATTCGCTTTTCAGTTGTACTTTCAGAGCCTGTAAAATCATTTTTATAACTGCTTGACCAATTATTAGAATTGGTTGTTGTTGTATAAATTGCAAGAGAACCATCTATGTTATAAGTTCCATCTTCATTTAAAGAGCCTGTTTTGAACTGAACCGTATAATTTTCCCTGTTATATTTATAAACAGTTGGAATTATAGTTTCGAAGCCTACAATTCTATTACCATTTTTAGTATAACTGTAAGCTTCTCCATTTTGATACTTAAATTTTCCAGAGGCTTCATCATAAGTGGCATATCCATAATAAGTAGTAGAATCTGCATTTTTTAATACTATTTCAGAAACATTTCTTACTTTCGAAAAATTCATAATTGAAAGTCCTAATGCTGCTATAAATACAAATATTGCAAATGCCATCTCTAATGCTTTTGTTGCACTCTCCATATTTTATACCCTATTTTCTAAAATTATTTTTTTAGTTGTGTTATGTAGCAGTGTGTAATGTATCCTGCTTTACTATATGTAAAATATACATAATAGTTGTATCCAGCTTTTATGTCCTTAAGAGCTCCTGATGCTGCAGTAGTTCCTGGTTCTTCTGCATCTGTTTTTTCAGTAACAGTTGTAACTGCTGTTGTAGCAACTACAGTATTTATTTGCAAAGAAGTATCATCTTGATTTGTTCTGTTATGATTTTCTATTAATTGGAATAAAGCTCTTGCACTTGTTCCTGTTTGAGTTCCTTTGTAGTTTTCAAACTCTGCATTATATGTTTGAACTGTTGTTCCATCTAAATTTGCCCTGTTCATTGCTCCAGATGCTTTTTGGTATATTGTCATACCTAATCCTATAATTAAAATTGATAAAAGTATAGCTCCTGCTATTATTAATGCTTTTGATGCATTCTCCATTTTATTTTCCTCCTTAGATTTATATATTTATTTTTGCTCTTATGTTTTCATAAGAAAAAAATTAATAACTAAATTTGTTCAAAATACATATATTTGATACTATTTGTTTTTGAGTGGTATTCTATTTTTGTGCATTTGAAATCTAATGCTCCAAAATTATACACAAAAGCATTATACCCTTGTTTTAAAATAGATTCCATCGGAATCACTTTATCTAACTCCTTAAACTTTACATCTATTTTAATTGAATTTGTATCATTTTCTATGTATATGTCGTTTTCATCTTTTTGAACTTCGTTTTGCTTGTTTTGGTTTTCAGCTTTATTTATAATGCTCATTACATCTGTTCCTAAAACTTGCTTGTTCAAAAAGCTTTCATAAGTTTTATTTTCTATTTTTATATCCCTTTGCATAATTTTAAATGAATAAATTTTATATGCAAAAATTGATAGTATCACTATTATTGCAATTAATAATACTGCAACTCTTTTTTTCATGTTTTTTCCTTTCTGCAATTGATTAGTGTTACTCTATATGAATTATAGCATTTTGTAAAAAATATTGCAATAAGTTATTCTACTTTTTTAAATGTAATTTTTTGGACACGCTTGCTTACATCGTTAATTACAATTGTCTGGCATTCAAAGTTTATAGTTTTTGTGGTTCCATCAGCTTCATATGTCACAGAATTGTTCTTTATAAGGTCAACAATTTCACTTTCAGAAAGTTCTTGTTTTTGTCCACTATTTGTAATTCCATTTATTGTAACTGTTATATAATATGGTGGTTTATCAGAACTATTTTTAAAAGTATTTATTTCTTGATCTGTATAATAATTTTTATTATTTGATTTTGCCAAATTTATAATAGTTACTATATCGTGAATTGTGCAAGTGCTTCCTTCATATTTTGTAAATTGAGCATTAAATTCATCTATTTGTTTTTGTTCAAGTCTTTGGTTTACTTGTTTTGATGTATTTCTAAATTTTGAAAAGAGGTATCCTCCAAGAGATAAAATCATAATTCCTATTAGTACTGATGCTACCATAATTAAAGCTTTACTTGCATTTTCCATCTTTTAGAATAACCTCCTTTTTGCTAATTTTCTTCAAAATACATTGATGTAATTCTTCCATTTAAGTCATACTCACATTTTTTACAGTCAAAAGTTGTTCTTACAAGTAAATTTTGCAAATTTGTTAAATCTTTATAATTTTCTACTGCAGTTTTTGCTTGAGCATTACTTCTAAGTTCTGACTCAGTTAGTTTTGCTAACTCTAAAACTGTTTTTTTCTTTCCATCACTCATGGTTACTTTTGTTTTTTCAGCATCCATTATTTTATTTGCTAAATTAGTATAACCTGAATCTAATCTTTCTGCATTATATGTTGTTGACTTTCTAAAAAAATCACCATAATCATTTTTAAATTTTGCGCTTACTTTTATTGGTGTATAGCCATTTTCTTCGTTGTATTTTTTGTTATAGTCTGTTGCTTTATTTACTAGTGAAAATATCTCACTTCCATAAATTCCCACTCTATTATATTCTTCAAAGTTTTTATTAAAAGTTGAAGCCTGCAATTCTTCTTTTACTGAATTTTCTGTTTTTCTTAAATTTGATAGTCTATTGTAACCTAATACTACTGCACCTAATATTATTATTCCCAAAAATATTCCTGCCGCTATTTCTAAAGCTTTTGCTGCGTTTTCCATATTTTCCTCCTATTTCATATTAGTCATAGTATTAAATGATGATGTCATACTTGTTAATCCTATAAATACTAGTGGTACAATTAAGTAACCTACAAATAATGATACCATTGGTGCAAATCCTATTACTTTTCCTATCATTCCTTTTTTAGAAATTAATCTGTTATTTGATTCAGCACGTTTTGCTTGATAATATTCACGTTCAGAATCTAACTCATCAAACGCTTCTGCAATTGGAATTTTTTCAACAGCTGCTTGCAAACTTTCAATTATTCTAATAAACTCTTTGTAATTTACTTCTTCTTTCATCTGCTCTAATGCTTCCCAAGGTCCACTTTCATAGTTATTTACGCATTTAGCAATTGGTTCCTTAAAAATGTTTGAATATCTTTCTAGCCATTCTAATATCATTTCAACATTTACTCTTTCAATTCTCATAAGCATTAAAATGATTGTTTGGAACTGCATTACTTCATCTTCCATCTCTATTTTTCTCATTTTGGCTTGGAACATTAATAACGCATTTGGTATGTTATATGCCACAACAGCAATTGTAATTGCAATTAGCAATTCATACCACTGAAGTGTTTGACTATTAATTGTTCTTAATTTTTTTAGAACTCTTTCTGCTGCAGTTTGTATTTCTGCATCTTCACTATATTTATAGTCTTGACTCTTTTTCATTGCCTTTTCTATATCTTCTTGGGTTGTATCGGTTTTGCCCTTAAACATATCCAAAAACTTATTATCACTTTTGGTTAATTCATTTGCATTTTTTAAATCTTTATCAGACATTTCCCCTACTATATCATATGTTGAAGTTGGCTGTGTGTATATATAATTTTTTTGTATGTTATGAAGCTGGCTAATTATAATTAAAGAACCTATAAAAGCAAATATTGTCATTGTTAATTTTTTTACATATATCCAATGAACTTTATCTTTTGAAGCAGAATCTTTAATTAAATTATTTAATTTTCTTCTGTCCTTTGTTCCTTCCTTTGGAATAAACAAATCAACTACTTGTTTTACAATTGGAACTTTATATACTTTTTCCATCCAAGGGTTTGTTGGTGCAAGTTCTATTGTTGTAGAGCCATTATCTTTTAATTTTCTTGTTAGTATATAACATGCAAATGTTAATACTACTATTAAAAGCTGAACTATCATTCCAGAACTTCCATAATAAAAGCTTGAAGTAAATGAGAAGTTTGATACGCACCAGCTTTTTATTGGCTCTAATGCAAGTAATGGAACTATTGCAATTACTGATAAACTTTGGAATACATAGTTTAATTTGTCCCTTTTTAATATTTCTAGCTGCATTTCTTGGCTTATATTATTTAAGTTCTTTAAATATAATGAAGTTTTATCTACTACCCTATCTCCAAATTCCTTTGTTAAATATGATATTCCTGCAAACTCCTTTAAGTAGCTATTTGGTGCAATATCATAATATTTTTCTAGTTCATCTTCTGGATTATTTGATATTAATATTTCATATATTTTTTCTGCCTGCCTTGCCATCTCTGGTGCACTATCACCTTGCGCTACTTGATATATTGCTTCTTCTACCATGTTAAATTCATGATATGCATGTCTTATTTCTGCAAAAAAGTCTATTTGTTCTTTTAATAAATTATTGTCTATTTTGTCAACCATTCCATCTACCATTGTGTCTACAATAAATAGTTCAAAAATTAATAATATTGACATTAGCAACCAGTTACTATGTGTTATAATAATTGTTGCTATTGCGACAATTAAAAATATAACAATCGCTTTTGTTAATATCTTTGCAGCCTCTTTTCTTGTCGTATATTCATCATCAATATTAATAATTTCTAATCTTCTTCTTAGTTTAAACAAATATCTTTTTAAAAAAGGTGTTTTTATAAGTGTTATGTATATTTTTTGATACATAATATCTGATGAAAATCCATTTGCTTTAGTACCTTCTTGTAATTTCTTCATCTGAGCATTTCATCACTCATGTTATAAGAACACCTCCAATGTTTTTATTATTTTTGTATTTTTGTTTTTCTTTCTTTTTTTATTTGATCTCCCCAGTAGGTTTCAACAAAATTATCGAAATCTTCTAGGTCTGATTCATCCATGTTTGCTCTCATTTCTTCAAGATTTTTATCTGTTATTTTATTTGTTATTTGATATTCTCCATCAACATATTCTAGTATATTTTGATATCTGTATAAATTTTGTTCTGTTACTTTTGAAAAATATGTTGTTGCATTTTCAAAGAATTTTTGAACTTTTCCATCCATAGTCTTTTCGCCTTTATAGTCATGATCATATGTTGTTCTATCAACTACAGGAATACATTCTGTTACTCTCTCTATGTATCTTCTTCCTCTAAAGTCTTTTTGTAAATGTATATCAAAGTTTAATACTTGTACAACCTGTTCTTCGGCTGTTTTTTCGTTTTTGAATACTCCTGCTC
>CAKPOC010000063.1 GCA_934169535.1 uncultured Clostridia bacterium
TGCTGGATCTAATACATCTGGTCTATTTGTAGCGGCTATAATAATAATTCCTTCATTAGCTCCAAATCCATCCATTTCTGTAAGAAGTTGGTTTAATGTTTGCTCTCTTTCATCATGGCCACCACCAAGACCTGTTCCTCTTTGACGACCAACTGCATCTATTTCATCAATAAAAATTAAGCAAGGTGCATTTCTTTTAGCCTCTTTAAACATATCTCTAACTCTTGAAGCACCAACACCTACGAATAATTCAACAAAGTCTGAACCACTTATGTAGAAAAATGGTACATTTGCTTCGCCTGCAATAGCCTTTGCAATAAGGGTTTTACCTGTTCCTGGTTCTCCACAAAGTAAAACTCCTTTTGGTACTTTTGCTCCCATTTTATAGAATTCTTCTGGATTTTTTAAAATTTCTGCAATTTCTATCATTTCTTGTTTTTCTTCTTCTAATCCAGCAACATCTTCAAATTTTATTTTAGGTTTGCCCTCTTCATCTTCGTAAACTTTACCTTTATCTCCTATGTCGTACATTTTTAATATTACAACAAATAAAGCAAGCATTAATATTGTTGGAAGAAAATTAAATATTCCTGATACTACTGTTTTTAAAGCACTTGCATTCTCTTGTATTAATTCTATTTCATTTCCTTCTTTTACTTTTTCCTGTACTAATTCTATGAAAGCTTGCGTGCTAGGAATTATTCCCCTTTTAGGTTCTTCCGAATCTTTTAAAGTCACTTTTACCGTTGTGCTTCCTACTGTCATTTTTATTTTTGTAACATTGCCTTCATTTATTTGTTTTATTAATTCTGTATATGCTATCTCATCTTCAGGTATTGTGTCTTCTTCATTTTTATTTGCTACTGAAAAATAATATATACCTCCTGCAACACACAAAATAATTAACAAAACTATTGCTGCTATAAGTAATTTCTTTTTATTATTTTTCTTCTTGCCTTTATTCTCATCAAAGTTATTATTTTTTTTCAATTTAAAAACCTCTTTCTTTACCTCTAAGCATTACTTCCTTCTGGTTTGTCTTCAGTATTATTTTTTTCATTTTCCTTTTGTTCTTTTTCTTTTTGTTTTTTACGTTCTTGCTTGTTTTTTTCTTCTTGCTTTTGGTTTTGTAATTCTTCATGGACTTGGTTTTGTACTTCTTTTATTTTTTCAAGTTCTATTTGTTTTTTTATAAGATCTGCTCTAATCATAAATAATGCTGTTATCATGTATATATATGATATTGCGGTATACATAACTTGAAAATATTGAACAGTCCATCCGAGTCATTCTGTTTATAACTATATATAATAAATTTAATATTACTGGCAAAGTAATCGCATGTGCGGCCATTCCAAATGTTGCACTATATTTTATTTTCATTTTCATTAATCTTGAAAGGATAAGTCCTACTAACGCTAATAATATTGCATCAAACAATGTACTTATGAAATATACTATTAGTAAGTACATACATAGCACTACCGAAATTGATATATACATTTGTGTCTTGCTTTTGTAAAAACTTGATAAAATAGTTTGCTTGTCCACAGAGCCTATATTATATCCTGAAAATAAATCAGAATATGTTGTTTGCGTTGTTTTTAACAATGACTTATTTTTTACCATTACCCTGTCTTTTAAAATTATAACCATATTATTGCTTGCCTCTACAGAATTTAGATAATTTTCTATTTGTTCTTGCGATAAGTCTGCAGTGTTAACTATAATATCTCCAAAAGTTTCTTGAAACTCTGTAATTTGAGTTTCTTCATCATTATTTATTGTTAATACGCCATCAGTATATTCAAAATTTTCAATATTTTTCTCAAAGTATTGAGCAACTTTATTTGCTGTATTAGAAAATTGGTATATTGATATTGCTGTAATTACTAAAACAAGTATAGCTACAAGTTTTAAAATATACATTATTGTCTTTCCAAAGCTTTCCAATCCAAAATCTTCATATTTGTCAAAATCTTTTACGCTTTTTATTACATCTTTAATAAAAAGATTTTTTTCTTTTTTATTTTTAGTTTCATTTACCATCTATACCAATCTCCTGTATAATTCTATTTATTTATTTTTTCTAATGAATATCCTTCTTTTGAGTCCTTTATATTATATCCCTTTTGTAAAATGTTTTCTCTTAGTTCATCTGATTTGTCCCAATCCTTATTTTCTCTTGCTTCTTTTCTTTTTTCTGCTAGTTCTATTATTTCTTCTGGGATTTGATTTTCTCTATATTCTTTAAATTCGCTTAAATATTTTGGTGCATTTTTTAAATCAAGGCCTAAAACTTCGTCAAATTCTTCTAATAGTTTTGCATAATCTATAGATTTACTTTCATTTCTTGCAACTTCCCAAACAACGCTCATTGCCTGTGGCATATTCATATCATCATTTATTGCATCAGTAAATTTTTTTCTATAACTTTCTATTGTTTCTGTATCTATTTTTGAATTATTACTTAAGTGTTTTTCATAACTTTCATATAGTCTTTCCAATGCTTTTTGCGCTCCATATGCTCCATCAAAAGTAAAATTTAGTTGATTTCTGTAATGAGCTGTAAAACAAAATAATTTATATGCAAGCGGGAAAATTCCTTTTTCTTTTAATTGTGATATTGTATAAGTGTTTCCTAAACTTTTTGACATTTTCCCACCATCTACTAATAAGTATTCACAGTGAAGCCATGTTCTTGCTGGAATCTTACCTGTAGCACCCTTGCTTTGAGCTATTTCGTTTTCATGGTGTGTTGGTATATGGTCTACTCCTCCTGTGTGAATGTCAAATTCTTCACCTAAGAATCTTCTTCCCATTGTTGAACATTCTAAATGCCATCCTGGATATGCTAATCCCCAAGGGCTCTCCCATTTCATAATATGGTTTTGTGGTGCTTTTATCCATATTGCAAAATCATATGGATTTCTTTTTTCTGTATCCACATCAACTCTTGCCCCCGCAATTTGCTCATCTAATTTTCTATTAGATAATACCGGATATTTATCTAGCTTTGAAATGTCAAAGTAAATTCCTTTGCTTGTTTCATAGGCATATCCATTTTTTATAATATCCTTAACATATTCTATCATTTGAGGAATATTTTCAGTTGCCTTTGTAATTATTTCAGGCTTATCTATATTTAGTTTTTCCATGTCTTGTAAAAAAGCTTTTGTATAGAATTCTGCTATTTGATATGGATCTTTATTTTCTCTTCTTGCAGCTTTTTCCATTTTATCTTCGCCTTCATCGGCATCAGATACTAAGTGTCCAACATCTGTTATATTCATAACATGTTTTAACTCATATCCATTGTATTTTAGTACTCTTCTTAATGTATCCATAAAAATGTACGTTCTAAAATTTCCTATATGAGCATAAAAGTATACCGTTGGTCCACAGCTATACATTTTTACCTTCTTTGGTTCTATTGCGTGAAATTCCTCTTTTTTTCTTGTTAATGTATTATAAAAAGTTAAATTCATAGCTTCTTGTTCCTTTCTTGTAGATAATATAATATGTGTAAGATTGTTAGTCTTAGCACATATTATATTTTTTATTACTCTGCTATAGTATTATTTTTTTCTTTGTTAGTTTCTTTATTTTCAGTGTTAGAATTACTTGTGTTGTCTTTTTTGTCTGTTTCCTTCTTTTTGCCAATTACAACTTTTACAGTTGTTCCTTGTTTTACCTTAGTTCCAGATGCAGTATCTTGCGATATAACTTTTCCTATATTGTCATTGTCAGTACTTTCTTTTGTTTCGGATTTCATTACTAAGCCTAATGCTTCTAATGCTTTTTTTGCTTCTGCTTCAGTTTTTCCTTTTAAGTTTGGTACAACTGAAACTTTTTCTTTATGAACATCACAAACTTCTGTTGGGGCATCATATTTTCCGCCATCGCTTGTCTTCCAATTGCCATTTTCCTCTTTTTCAGGTTTTTTAGTATACACTTTTGTTTCTACTTCTGGGCAATTCTCATTTGCAACTTTTCCAGTTTCTTTGCATATTTTTACAACTTTATGGCCATCACAATAGTCAGGTACTGTTCCTTTTACAAAATATTCTGTATAAGTATTAGTACATTCATCAGTTGCTTGTTTGCCAGAAGATAAACAGATTTTTGCAGAAACTATATTACTTGGCTTTTCAAAGCTTGAACTTTCTAGTCCTTTGTGTATATCTGCCATTACAGATTTCCATAAAGACAATGCTCTATTAGGGTAATTTGCTCCTGCATAATATAAGTTTTCTTGATTATCAAATCCATACCATGATGCTGCTGTATAATAATTTGTAAATCCGCAGAACCATCTATCGTAGTTATCGTTTGTTGTACCTGTTTTTCCTGCTGTTTCCTGTCCTGAAATTTTTGCAGATGCTGCAGTTCCTCCTGAAGCACTTACTGGACCTGTTAATATAGATTTTAATATATAAGCATTTCCTTCAGACATTACTCTGTGTGATTCTTGTTTTACTTCTAATATTTTCTTTCCATTTGAATCTTCTACTTTAGTATAGAAAGTAGGTTCTATATACACACCATCATTTGCAATTGTTGCATAAGCTCCAGCCATTTCTAATGGTGTAATACCTTTGGTTACTCCTCCTAATACTAATGATAAGTTTTCATCATTATGAGCTGAATTTTCTGAAGATGTTACAAGTGATGTAATCCCCATTTTTTTCATAAATTCAATTGAATTTGCTGGTCCTAATTCAGACATTATTTTTACTTCTGTTGTATTTGCAGAAACTGTAACTGCTTTTCTTACTGTTATTAGTCCATCTCCATGGTTTGTTGGATTGTATGTTCCAAAAAACGTATTTGATTCATCATAAATCGTTGCTGCATTTATTATTCCAGATTCTAGTGCTGGTGCTATTGCTGCAATTGGTTTTATAGAAGAACCTGGTTGTCTTTTAGCTTGTGTCGCTCTGTTTAATCCATATGAAGTAACATCGTCTCCGAGTCCTCCCATACAACCTACTACATAGCCTTTCTTTTGGTCTATTATTACTATTGCGCCTTGTGTATGGCCTTCATTTACTAAACTTCCATCTTTATTTTTTGCAACACCTGCGAATATATGTTTTCCACTTCTATATACTTCTTCAGCTGTGCTTTGCACTTTTGTGTCTTGAGTTGTATATATTTTATAGCCTCCGCCATTTATTTCTTCTCTTGCTTCGGCAGTTGATATTCCTTCTTGCTCTGCATAGTCACTAACAACCTGTTCATAGGCAGCCATTGCTAAATATGACATAGTTCCTGTTGCAGTATCACCTTTTGAGAATTTTATTCCTTCTTCTACTTCACTTACAG
>CAKPOC010000064.1 GCA_934169535.1 uncultured Clostridia bacterium
ACTTACACAATTAAGAATTGCAGAAACTGAAAAGTATGCACATGTAACATTCTTCTTTAATGGTGGAGAAGAAAAACAATATCCAGGCGAAGATAGAATTTTAGTTCCATCTCCAAAGGTTGAAACATATGATATGCAACCAGAAATGAGCGCAGAAGAAGTATGTGTAAAAGTTGTAGAAGCTATTAATTCTAAAAAATATGATACAATTATTTTAAATTTCGCAAATCCAGATATGGTAGGACATACAGGAAACTTAGAAGCTGCAATAAAAGCAGTTGAAAAGATTGATAATTGTGTTGGAAGAATTGTAGAAGCTGTAAATGCACAAAATGGTGTATTATTAATTACTGCAGACCACGGAAATTGTGAGCAAATGATAGATTACAAAACAGGTGAACCACATACAGCACATACAACAAACCCAGTACCATTAATACTAGTAGGCCTAGAAAATGCAAAATTAAGAGAAGGAAAACTTGCTGACTTAGCACCAACAATGTTAGAAATAATGGGATTACCAAAGCCAGAAGAAATGACTGGAGAAAGTATTATAATTAGCAAATAAATATTAAGGACAGCAGAAAAATAAAATAGTGCTGTCCTTAAATTAGATTAAGAAAATAATTGAGGGAAAGATGCAATCAAATGTAATAATAGAAAAACTTTATTTAGAAATAAGAAAAAGTATATTTAATATGATTCCCGAAAAATGTGATGAAGTTTATTTATATTCGACAGTATCAGAGGATAAAGAATCAAACGAAACAGGGGAAATGTTTTTCTTTTACTATCCTAAAGGAATCATACGAAAAAGGCCAATAAATGTGTATGAAATACCAGAAAGATTTAACATAGAAGAAAACGAATTTATGAAGCTTGCAAATAAGCTGTATGAATTACTAAAACAACTTCGCAAGCAATGTAAAATATACTACAATTTTTTATGGTCTAATATGACAATAAGCATAAAAAATACAGAGTTTAAAGTAGAATATAATTGTGATAATTTGGAAAATTCGTTTTATTCAGCAGAAGATAGAAAACTCATTTGGCAATACAAATATTTAGAATACCCAATAGAAAAAATTTCAAAAGAAAATCAAGAGATACTAGAAAATTATTTAGCAGAAGAAGAAAATGGAATGCACAAAATAATTTCATATGTGGAGAATTTCTATAAAAAAATAGAAAAAAAGGACATAATTTATAATACATACCATAGGAAGGAATAACCGAAAAAATGAACAAAGTAAAAAAGAAAAAACTATATATATATAAATTTTTTGTTGTAGCAATTTTATTACTCATTGCAGTATTTATATTAAAAATAGCGCCTAATTATACTAGAGATAAAATAACAGGCAAAACCAATTTAGTAATTAATAATAATAAAATAACAAATCTAAAAAATGATGTTTTAATAGATGATGGAGTTATATATATATCTACAAAAGACATTGCAAACTTTTTTGATGGAAATATTTATTATGATAATAATTATGACCAAATTATAACAACATCAAATACAAAGGTTGCTACAATGAAAGCAAATCAAAATAAAGTAATTATAAATGATGTTGAATTTTCACTTGTGGCAGGAGTAAAAAGTATAGATAACCAATTTTATTTGCCATTTTCAGAAATAGCAAAAGCAGTATATAATGTAGAAACAAAATATATAGAAAAAAGTAATACAGTAGTAATAGTTTCACTAGATAGAAAATTAACTTATGGAAATAGTAGCAAAAACAATAAAGTAAAGGGAAGCCCAACAATTTTTTCAAAAACTGTTGATAAAATAGGCAAAGGAGATACTGTAACAATTGCAAGCACAACGGAAAAACTTCCGGATGGATGGAGCAAAATAACAACAGAAAATGGAAAAATAGGATATGTTAAAGAAAATACAATTGTAAACACACAAGTAAAAAGGGAAAATTTAGAGGAAATAAAACAAATAGAGGGCAAGGTTAGCCTAGTTTGGGATTATTTTTCAGTTTATGGTTCTGCGCCACAAAGGACAGGCTCTATTAGAGGTATAAATGTTGTGTCACCAACTTTCTTTTCACTAAAAAAAGGTGGAAATGGTGCGATTGTTGCAAATGTTGGAACAGAAGGAATAAATTATATAAATTGGGCACATAGCAATGGATACAAAGTATGGGCAATGGTATCAAACGATTCAATGAAAGATGATGCATCTGTAATTTTAAGTGATTATAAATTAAGAAATGGCTTAATAAATAACATATTAAATGTTGCAGAAACTTACAATTTAGACGGAATAAACATTGATTTTGAAAATTTAAATTTAGAAGACAAAGACAATTTTTCAAGATTTATAATAGAACTTTCGCCAAGATTAAGAGATTTAGGCAAAGTTTTATCTGTTGATGTTACAGCACCAGATGGATCTGAAAACTGGTCTTTATGCTATGACAGAAATATTATAGGCAAAGTTGCAGATTATATAGTTTTTATGGCGTATGACCAACATGGAGTTTCATCAAAAGAAGCGGGAACAGTAGCAGGTTATAATTGGGATGAAGCAAATATTAAAAAGTTTATCGAACGAGAAGAAATAGACTCTACAAAAATTGTTTTAGGAATTCCATTTTATACAAGAATATGGAGTGAAGAAAATGGAACTCTAAAATCTTCTACAATAGACATGAACAACATAGAAAAGACAATTCCAAGTGATGCAGCAAAAGTATGGGATGATGACTTAAAGCAGTACTATGTAGAATATACAAAAGACCAAAAGAAATATAAAATTTGGGTAGAAGATGAAAAATCAATAGAAAATAAATTAGATTTAGTAGAAAAATATAATTTAGCAGGAGCTGCATACTGGGAAAAAGATAGAGAAACAGAAGCTGTATGGAATATAATTTCACAAAAATTGAATATAAAGTAATTTTGTATAATATATTTTAATATGGAATTTATAGATATAGAAACAAAAAGGTGTATCTTTTTTAGAAAAAAGAGCGCCTTTAAACAACTAAAGAAAATAGAAAAAAGAATAAGAAATAAAAATGTAGTTTTGTCAAAAGAAATAAAAGAAGAATTTCACAAATTAGATGAAAAACAACAAAGCAAGCTAACATATTTGAAGCAATTAATTACTTTCTTTGAAATAAATAAAACTATATATACTGATTACATAGAAGATATTATAAAAAAAGTAATAGAAAAAGAAGGAAGCGTTCCAGAGGAGCAAACTATATATTTTTTAGGAAAAGAAGCAAATTCTAAGTTAAAAAACATAATAAATAACTTAAAAGAAAAACATAAAACAATAAATATTGTAACAAGCAAAATTGCCGAATTTTCAAAATTAGAAGATGAAGATGTAATTATTTTAAATAATAAAAGAAAAAGCCTAAAAAGGGCAAAATTTGTTGTAAATATGGACTTTAACGAAGAAGATCTCCAAGCTTTTTCGTTAAATAGAAAAGCTATAATACTAAATGTAAGCAAAGAAAATATAAAAGATTTACCAGGCTTTGATGGAATAATTATAAATAATATAATTTTAACTGACAAAAATAAATTCTTACTTCAAGATATATATGCAGTAGATAAAAATTATGGAGAAAAGGTAAAAAAAGCGATTGAACAAAATGAGTTTTATTTTGTTGGAAATAATGGACAGATAACATAAAAATACTTGACAAAGTAATAAAAAAAATGTATATTAATTTAATGTAATATTAAGCACAGGGAGGAATGGCTTATGGAAGAAAAAGGAATACTTATATCACAAGAAGGATTTGAAAAATTAGAGAAAGAACTAGATTATTTAAGAACTGTAAAAAGAGCAGAAATAGCAGAAAAAATAAAAGTAGCTTTAGGATTTGGAGATTTATCAGAAAATTCAGAATATGATGAAGCAAAAAATGCACAAGCTGAAAATGAAGGAAAAATTGCAGAACTAGAAAATAAGATCAGATATGCTCAAATAATAGATGAATCAGAAATTGATACAAAAACAGTACAAGTAGGAAATATTGTACAATTACATGATATGGACTTTGATGAAGATGTAACATACACAATAGTAGGTCCTACAGAAGTAAACTTAGACGAAAATAAAATATCTAATGAATCACCAATAGGTGCAGCTCTTTTAGGAAAGAAAAAGAATGATGTAGTTGAAATTAAAGTACCAGTAGGAATTGTAAAATACAAAATTCTTTCAATAAAAAAATAATATAAAATATTATTAATTATAATTAAGGAGGAAAACCAAATGAAGGATTTATTAAAAAGGACAGGCTGGTCAAATATTTTAGTATCTTTAATATTCGCAATATTAGGAATTATACTAATAGCACAGCCAGATGCAGCAGTGAAAGTTGTAACAACAACACTAGGACTAAGTTTTATAATTGTAGGGGCAATTAAAATTGTAGAATATTTTTCTACAAAAGTAGACAATGACTTAGTTAATTATGATTTAATTTATGGAATAATTGCGGTTGTAATAGGCTTAATAACTATGATTTATAGCAATGCAGTTGAATTTATGTTTAGAATAATGCTAGGAATTTGGATTATGTACTCAGGTGCAATAAGACTATCTTTAGCAATAAAATTAAAAAAGATAAATTCACCAGCATGGGGATATGCTTTTGCAATAGCTATAATAATAATATTAGGTGGTATAATAGTAACATTTGCTAAAGACGCAGTAGTAGTTGCAATAGGAATAATAACATTGGTTTATTCAATTCTTGATTTAATAGAAGGAATAATATTTTTACAAAATGTAAATAAAATATAAATAAATTAAGGGGTGAGTTATAGTCCACCTCTTTTTATATTGCTAACATGACAGCAAACGACATTTTCCAACAATTGTAATAAAATTAAAAGAAAATTTTAAGAAAAACTATTGAAAAAATAAAATAGTTAATATACAATATTATCAAAATAGATGCAAAAGGAGAGAAAAAATGAAAAAACAAAAGCTAAATAATAAGGGTATTACACTAGTTGCGCTTGTAGTTACAATCGTGGTGTTATTAATACTAGCAGGCGTTTCAATAAATTTAGTAGTAGGCGATAATGGAATAATAACACAGGCAAGAAAAGCAAGAGAAGAAACAAACTCAAAGGTTCAAGAAGAACTTGCCAATATGAGCGATTTGGAAGTACAACTTGCCATAACAACAGATGAGTACAAAGACGGAGTAAATGCTCCAAATTTAAAAACAGGAATGACACCAATAAACTTTAAAGTAGGAGCAAGTGG
>CAKPOC010000065.1 GCA_934169535.1 uncultured Clostridia bacterium
ACCATATAATGGTATATATCAAATAAGTGGAGATGAATACAATTCGATAGAGAAACTTGTTAGATAAATTACAATTTTTGAGCAGGTAATTAGTTGATAATTATCTGCTTTTGTGATAAAATAAGCAAAAAAGTAGGAGGAGAATTAAATATGAATAATCAAAATCACTATCATTTTCTGTTAGCAATTCTATTAATTCAATTAAATCTAATTCTTTAATGTCCTTAATTGATTTGTCTGGAGCCTCTATAATATTTAATAGTCTATCTATCAAGTCATATAAAGATATATTTGCATATACTAATAATTCTTTAACAATGTCTACTAATGATTCTAAAGATTTAAAATCAACATATATTTCAGAATCAGCCATAGCATTTTGTATTGAATCTAATATATATAAATCTTCTAACTTTTCTTTTTCCTCATTTGTCATTTCAAAATATTTTTTTAATAAATTTTTCATATTTAATTACCTCCAAATTAATTTACATTTGCATACAAGGATTCAAAAAATCCTGATGGATATTCTCTTTGTTCAAAAGAATACCTTTTATTTTCTTTTGAATTTTGTCCATTTTTGAATTTTTTATATTTAGCATCTTCCATTTCCATTTCTTTAAGTCTTTTGGTAACCCATATTTTAATTGCTGCATAATCACTTTCATAGCCTTTGCCATGTGCTTGTTTATAAAGACTTAATTGTTCTACTAATTGATGAGCATTAAATTCTCCATAAGTTTTAACTAAATCATTGTATTCATTTTCTGTCATTTTAACTTTTATTGCATATTCTATTTTTTCTTCTGGAGATGGAGAAGCCTGTATATGATTTTCATTATTATTTTTGTTATTTTTTTTGTTATTATTATTTATGTCTAATTTTTCGACATCTTGTTGTTCAAGATTGTCATTACAAGATGTTTCGTTTTTTAAGTTCTTGTTGTCGATAATTTCAACTACTGAATTTTTCGGTACTTTCAACGATTTTTTTTGAGTATTTGAATAGCATTCTATTATTTCATCTTCATTTAGCTTGTAGTAAATCTTGCAAGGAATACCTTTTTTCTTAGTTTCAACTAAATTTAATTGTATCAATTTATTCAATGCCATTCTCTGTTTATGTTCTGTTAATCCTGTATTTTCCTCGATGTTCTCCCTTGTGGAATAAAACCATTCACCATCTGATAATTCATTTCTATTTTCCCAATAATTATATTCAGAACATAATTCACCTAATAATATTGCTGCATCTGTACCAACAGCTTTTATTAAAATTTTATTGGTTATAATAAAACTACTACTTGATAATAAACTTGCTAAAATCATTTCATCACCTCATTTCTACTATTGTTATATTGTTCATCTGATTGTTTTCCAACTAAAATCATTGCATATAAAAAAAGACTTATATTAGCACCTAATACAAGCCCAACAATAAGACCTATTCCAAACATTATAATTCCTCCTATAATTTTCCCCCGAGCCTAAAAAAATTTTCCCCTTATAAAAAAATAGTGCTAAAACGCACTATTTTCAACATATTTATAAGATAATAGGTTTTCCCCTGAAATTTCCCCCAGTTTTCCCCTTAAATGGGGGGATAATATAAATTATTTTAATTTTTTCTAACTTTAAATAATTTCAAATAAATTTTTACAAAATCTTTCAAGTTTAGTTGTATCAAAGCATATATCAATTTTCGTTGACATTTCAATACATACATGCTATACTGAAAAAAGTAATTGGGTGCGACTACGAACCGAGAGGTCGGGGATTCGAATTCCTCCTGCTGCACCACGGTCCTCAAACTGATTTGAGGACTTTTATTTTTCTTTTAACAATAAATTATTTTCATCAAATAACTATATATAAATTTCTTATTTTCATTTATTGAATATTTCTAACGATTATGCTATATTATTTAATATAATACGACGGAAAAGAGGTATTTTTATGGAAAATTACAAATTAGACTATTATTTTGAACATATTGAAGAGTTCGAATACAAAAATTTATTTGAAAACTGTACTTATCCTTGGGAAGTACTTGCTAAAGTAAAGCCATTTTTAAATGAAAAACTTGCAAACGTAAAAGAAAATAATGGTCATTTTGGACAGTTTGTTTCAATTGAAGGAAACTATTTAATAGGAGAAGGAACCAAAATTCATGCAAATGTAAGCATAGAAGGACCTGTAATAATAGGAAAAAACTGCGAAATACAATCAGGAGCTTTAATTAGACCATACACAATAATTGGAGATAACTGTGTAATAGGACATGGAGCAGAAATAAAACATAGCATAATTCAAAATAAAGCCAAAGTTCAAAGTTTTACATTTGCAGGGGATAGCATAATTGGCAAATCAACGAGGGTAGGCTCTGGAACAATTCTTGCAAACAGAAGGTTTGACCAACAAAATATAAAAATAAAAAACTCAAAAAAAGAGAAAATAGATATAGGAACTGATTTTTTTGGAGCAGTAGTAGGAGATAATTCAAGGTTAGGGGCAAACTCAACAACGCTTCCAGGTTCATTTATCGGAGCATATACTTGGGTAATGCCAACGGCGCAAATACGAGGCTTTGTAGAAAGAGAAAAAAGAGTTTTCCCAGTAAGAGAAAATAGATTAGAAGAAAACCCAAAAATAGAATTAAAATAAAAAAACATCCTTGTCAATTCAAGGATGTTTTTTGAGGTTTAACGGAATCCGCCTCCGCCACCTCCACCGCCGAAGGAGCCACCGCCGCCTCCGCCAGATGAGAAGCCTCCACCACCAGAAGAGTAGTTTTCAGCTCTTGATTTAGCAATAGATGCACTATGAATTCCATTATAAGTACAAGTGTTTATAAAGAAAATATAGTCATAAGAATCAAAGTTAGATTCTTGAATAATATCTGGATAAAGTTCTTTAAATTCTTTTGCAACTTTATCTGCAATGCCAAGGATTTGAGCAAATATTAAATAATCTTCAAATAATGTAACTTCAATAGATTCCCTATCTTTAATTAAAGTATAATCATTTAAATATTTTTTTAATCCCGAAAGCTCAATAGCCATTTGATTTAGTTCGTCTGAAGAACACTTTACGTGAGCTTTAAAAATTTTAAATATTTTTTCTTCTTTTTCTGTTATTAAATTTTCTGAAATCAAGTGATTTTCAACAATGTCAGAAACACTATCAAACCAGTTTAATATTCGCTTATAGTTAGAAGAACACCATTTTTCGAATTCTTTGTTCTCTAAAATACCGTCTTTGCTTGCTTCATATAACATTTTGTATAATGAATGTTCTTTAGCTGCAATAGAAGTTTCGTAATATGAAGAAGTTGAAGATTTAGCAGCATCAAGCATTTTAGAATTAAGAATAATTACTGAATTTTCTTTTTTAAATATTGTGCCAGTTTCTTTCTTTTCTATTTTAATGTAGCCTAATTGAAGCCATTTTAATATTATTGCTCCAAGAAGAGAAGTTTGCTTTTTTGAAATATTGTATTTGCTTGCAACATAATAAGCAATGTATAAGTCTTTGTTACAAGGAATATCTCTAAAATAAGGAGCCTCCTTTAAAGCCTTTTTGGCTTCAGGAGTAAGCTTAAGGCTATTTTCTTTTCCCGCTTTTGCAATTACATAAATGATAAAAGTAAATATCATAAAAGGGAAAATAGTATTAAAAATAATAGCAAATATTCCAGCTAAAATTGTAAAAAATGTTGGCTTTTCTTTAACATATGAAGTTGAACCTTCTTTACTCATTTCATAATAATAATCAAAGTCATTATTTAAATCGTTATTTTGTACATTAAATGTTCCAGAAGGAAATTTTGCTAGAAGTGTCATGTACTCAGAAGAGCTAAGAGATCCATCAGACTGCATTTCAATGTATCCATCATAAACATAACAAGTACCGCCATAATTGCCATAGCCCCAAACATCAGTTGTGTCTGGAATATTAAAATCTGTGTGAACTTTAATATATACATTTCCAATTGAATTTGAAAAATCATAAGGTATAAGTGTCCAATAAATCATTTGTGAATCTGTTAAATTTGCAACAAAATTAGAAATATTATATTTTACAGTATATGTGTGACTGCCATATTTACTAATTCCCCAACATAATTCGACACCATTTGACACTGTATTTATACCACATTTATAACTTTTTGTGTCCAATGTTCCAGATGTTTGCCATGAAGATAAAGTTTCGTAAGTATTACCAGATTCTGAAACTTGCAAATCAGAAATTCTTGAGTTTCCTAAATTGTAATATGGATGATAAATTTCAGTGCCAGAGCTTGCATAGCAAGACCAAACTTCGGTAACTTGAGCATTTCCATTTTTATCAACATAAATATCCATGGAAATACTGTTTATAGAGTTTGCATAGTTCTGTTTTGATATAAATAAAATAGCAAAAAACAGAAAGAATGCAAAAATGAATTTAATCCCCTTTTTCATAATTTTATTCCACCTTTCTATATACAGGAATTATTGCATAAAAATAGAATAATATCAATAATAATCATTGAAAAAATAAAGAATATATGATAGCATATGAAAAAAGGAGGTACTATATGAATATAGGAATTATTATATTGGCTATAGTTGTATTAATTATTCTTTGGGTAATAGGAGTTTATAACGGACTTATCTCTAAAAAGCAAAAGGTAGAAAATGCTTGGAGTCAAATTGATGTTCAATTACAAAGAAGATTTGACTTAATCCCTAATTTAGTAGAAACAGTAAAAGGATATATGGCGCATGAATCAGAAGTACTTGAAAAAGTTACAGAACTTAGAAGTGCATGGGCAAAAGCATCAACTGTAAACGAAAAAGCAGAAATTGATAATCAATTATCTTCTACAATGAAAACAATAATGGCTGTTTCAGAAAATTATCCAGATTTAAAAGCTAATACAAACTTTATGGATCTATCAAACCAATTAAAAGAAACAGAAAATAAAATATCTTTTTCTAGACAATTTTATAATGATGCTGTTACAATGTACAACACAGCAATTGCACTATTTCCAGCAAATATAATAGCAGGAATGTTCCATTTTACAGCAAAAGAATTATTTGAAGTAAAAGATGCACAAGCAAGAGAAAGCGTAAAAGTAAGCTTTGATAAATAAAACAAAAAGATTTGAGGTCATGCTCAAATCTTTTTTTCTTGTTAAATAAACTTCCGGCTATGCCGGTAGTAAAGTAGGCTTTAGCTTTGTAGCAAAGCAACTCCTTTCATGTTAT
>CAKPOC010000066.1 GCA_934169535.1 uncultured Clostridia bacterium
TTACTAAGCTGCTGCTTGCTTTCAGAACTTGTTATAATTTCAATAAAAGGCATATTTTCTCCTTTTTGATAAATCTATTAATTATTTTCCTCATTTTCTATGTAATTTATACTATTATTTTCATATATATTTGCACTAGTTTCTACTAACTTTTCGTTTCTTTTTTCTCCGGCAACAGAAAATAAAATTGCAACAGTTCCAATTGCAATTAAATATGAACACATCTTTTTCTTACTCAAAACAAAAAACATATATATTTTCCTCCTAATAAGGCGTTTACTTTAATATATATGTTTTTTTATTATTTTTATGAATTTTTCATTTTATTTTTTATAAATTCTATTTCTTCTGCTTGGTCCAATCTTACAAATATAGGCTCGCCTTTTTCGATTACCTTTAAACTATTAATATTGTTACCAAAATTATAAATAGTATCATATTGTTTTTGCTCATCTTTTTCAATTCCTAACTGAGCAAATATTTTGTTTGAAGTTTCCTTCATACTTGGATTTATTAAAATTGCAATGATTCTTAAAGTTTCTACTAAATGTACCATACAAGACTCTAATTTTTCTTTTTCGCCAGATTTTGCAAGTCCCCATGGTGCTGTTTCATCTATATATTTGTTGGCTCTAGAAATTATTGCCCAAATATTTCCCAAAGCATTTGATATATGGTATGAGTCCATATTTTGTTCATATTCTGCAATTTGTTTTTTTATTGTTTCTTGTAAATCTTTGTCGAATTCTGTAACTGCTCCTTTATACTCTGGAACATTTCCTCCAAAATATTTATTTACCATTCCTACAGTTCTGTATTTACAAAATCCTCTGGTGTAAAGATTGCGTCTTGTCCATAAGGAAATTCCTTAAGTAAAAAGTATCTTGTTGCATCTAGTCCATATTTTTCTATTAGCATTTCTGGATAAATTATATTGCCTTTTGATTTAGACATTTTGCCATCTTTCATCATTAAAAAGCCATGTGAGTATATTTTTTTAGGAATTGGAAGGCCTAATGCCATTAAGAATATTGGCCAGTAAATTCCATGAAATCTTATAATGTCTTTTCCAACAATGTGTAGATCTGCAGGCCAGTATTTTTTTAATAATGATTCATCTTCTGTCATATATCCTAATGCTGTTATATAATTTGTTAAAGCGTCTAACCATACATATATTACGTGTTTTGGATCTTTTGGTACTTTTATTCCCCAATCAAAAGTTGTTCTTGTAACACATAAATCCTCTAGTCCTGGTTTTATAAAATTGTTAAAAAGCTCATTTTTTCTTGACTCTGGAGTGATAAAATCCGGATTTTCTTCGTAAAATTCTTCTATTTTCTTTTGGTATTTTTTCATATTAAAGAAGTATGATTCTTCTTTCATCTTTTTTACTTCTCTACCACAATCTGGACATTTTCCATCTACTAGCTGTGTTTCAGTAAAATATGTTTCACAAGGCATACAATACCAACCTTCATATTCACCTTTATAAATGTCTCCTTGTTCCATGAACTTATTAAATATTTTTTCTACTACTTTTGTATGACGCTCTTCTGTAGTTCTTATAAAGTCATCATATTCTACGTCCATAAGTTTCCAAAGTTTTTTTGCATTTTCTGCCATTTGGTCAACATGCTCTTGTGGCGTTTTTCCATTTTTAATTGCTACTTGCTCTACTTTTTGCCCATGTTCATCAAGACCAGTTAACATTCTTGCGTCATAGCCTCTTTGAATTTTATATTTTTTTATTGTGTCTGCTAAAACTGTTGTATATGCAGTTCCTAAGTGAAATCTACCACTTGGATAATATATTGGTGTTGTTACATAAAAAGTTTTTTTCATTGCCTTTCCCCCTAATAAAAAATAGCACTGTAACTTTTAAGAAGTACGGTGCCATTTTATAATTTAAAATGTTTATTTGCTTTCCTTTTCATCTTTTTTTGATGATGGCATTTCTAAATCATTTGCAACTATATTTGCTTTGCCAATTACCATTATTAATCCTATAAATAATAGTATTGTTCCTACGACTATGAACATTACAGATGTTGTTATTGTATTTCCAACAATACTGCTTTGTATTCCTGAAAATAGCATTGATACACCTATTATTGCTATTAATATCCAAAATACCCATACTGATGTTTTTATTTGCTCTTTTTTAGCCATGGCTTTGTTCCTCCTTCGTTTATTTCTTTCATAATTATATTTAATTCTAATAAAAAAGTCAACATTTTTTGCTCAAATTTTGTTAAACTTCTCTACATTTTATTACTCTTCTTTGTGTTCCGTAATTGCTACATGTAATTAAAGTAATTTCTCTTTTTCCGTCTGTATGCTGACTTGTGCAGCTTACGTCATCAGGTTCTACAATAGAAATATCATATGCTTCATATGTAACTTTTTTTCCCATTTTGTCCTCTAATACTGCAATATCTCCAATTTTCATTTTATAAAGCTTGCCAAATAGCAATCCGCTTCCATAGTTATGACCTACAATGCAATAATTTCCTACAGTGTTAGGTTCTCCTCCCCAATACTTGTTAAGCGATATTTTTAAAAGTTCATCAGAAGTTTGCGATATTACTAAATAATCAATTCCAAGGCTTGGTATTGTAAGGTGTGAATCTATCGTATATTTTGTTCCGCTCTCTGTTGTATATTCTTCGCTTGCACCAAAAGAAGATTTATCTATTATTTGTTTTTCTGCTTTCTGAGAATCATTTGCACTTAAATTTACAATTAAAACATCATTTACAATATTTTTAGTAGTTGTATCATTTCCTTTTTCAGTGTTAGACCAACTTGCCATAATCTCTTTAGAAGCTTCTGTACTTTTGTTTCGGTCATTTTCAGCATATACATAATAACCACATAATAATACAATAACAAATATAGACACAAAAAATCTTATTTTATACATAAGTTTTTTGCGTTTTAATTCTGGTGTTATATATAGTTTTTCTGTAACAAGAATTTGATTCATTCTTTTCCTTCCTTTTTCATATTTCTAGTATATTATATCATTTATTAGTACATTTTTAAAGTGGCAAATTATAGAAATTTGCTTAAATTTATGTAATCTTCTAAAGTTAATTTTTCCCCTCTTACATTCTTTTCGAAACCAAGTTCATTATATATTTTTTCTAATTGCTCTTTGCTCTCTACCATTCCTGAATTCAATAGTGCATTTTCTAGAGTCTTCCTTCTTTGTGAAAACGCAGATTTTATTATTTTAAATAATTTATCTAAATTGTTCTTTTCTATATTCTTTTTTAATGTTAATTTTATTACAGCCGAATCTACTTTAGGGCTTGGAATAAAGCAGTCCTTAGTTACTTTTATAATCTCTTCTGAATTTGAAAAATATTCTACCTCATATGTAATTGCTCCTGCAAGTCTTGTTCCGGTTTTGGCTGTAAGTCTATCTGCTACTTCTTTTTGAACCATTACTATTATTTCGTCTATTATGTCATTTGCCTCTAGTAATTTCATTATTATTGGTGTACTTATATAATATGGTAAATTTGCAACAACTTTTACTTTCCCTTTTGCATTTTTAGTTAGCTCTTTTAAATCTACTTTTAAAACATCATTATAAATAATAGTTAAATTTTTGCTCAAAATAAATCTACTTTTTAAAATGTTTACCATTCTTTCATCAAGCTCTATTACTTTAACATCATTACTTTTTTTTAGTAATAAATTTGTAAGAACTCCTAGTCCTGGGCCAATTTCAATAACAGTGTCTTCTTTGTTTATGTCCGCTTCTTCTACTATTTTTTCTACAACTTCATCACTTATTAAAAAATTTTGACCAAGTGATTTATCTGCTTTTATATTATATTTTTTTAATATTCCTAATGTATCATTATATACACTCATATTTTCTCCTTTTATAACAATGCTGCTCCAATCATTCCTGCTTTGTTTCCTGCTTCTGCTGGAAATATTTTAAGTGGATTTTCTTTATTAAACAATTTTTTTCCATCTTGAAAATCTTTTATTACTTTATTTAAAATTAATTCTTCATAATGTGATAAGCTCCCACCTATTGCTATTGCTTGTGGTTCTAATATATTTACTATGTTTGCAATTCCTATTTCCAAATTTTCTATATATTCATTTAATAATTTTTCTACGTCTTTATTATTTGCGGCCTTTACAATTTTGGTAAGCTCTTCTGCCTTTACATGATTTGTTACATTTAATATTTTTAATATTTCATTTTTTAATTTTCTTTTAGAGCAATATGCCTCAAAGCAACCTAAATTACCACATTTACACTCTTTGCCATTTTTATTTATTATCATATGTCCAAATTCAAAGCCAGAATTTCTTTTAGGTTTAAGCATTTTTCCATCTAAAAATGCAGCCCCACCAATGCCTGTTCCAACACACAAAAATACACAATCATCATATTTTTTTAAAGCTCCAATTTCTTTTTCGGCCAGCCCTGCACATTTTCCATCATTTGCAACTTTAACTTCTACATCAAAATTTTTCTTAATTTCTTCTTTTATGTTAAAAATTTTTATTCCCATATTTACAACATTTTTTATAACCCCATCTACAGGATTTCCAGGTGTTGCAATTCCTATTTGTTCAATCTCTTTTATTTTCAAATTATTTTTTAAAAGAATTTCGTTTACTCCTTCATTAATGCAATTAATAATATATTCTTCGAAGGTTAAATTTCCTTTATCATTCATATAATATTCTTTTTCATCTATTATTTCGTAATTATTGTCAATTAATCCAATTGCTATATGGCTTCCACCTAAATCAATTCCAATTTTCATATAATTTTTCCTTTCAATTTATAACTTCTTATATTTTACAATATTTTAGCTGATATTTCAACAAATTATAGTTAAACGCTAAAAAGAAGCTTGATAAAAATCAAACTTCTTAATTT
>CAKPOC010000067.1 GCA_934169535.1 uncultured Clostridia bacterium
CTAATATACATTCGCCGTCAATTAATAAAGTCGCTGGAATTATAGCAACTGCGGCGTTTTTTGCTCCACTTATAGTAACATCTCCGAACCAAGCGTGTTGGTCCATTTATAACTAATTTTTCCAAAATAAATTCCCCCTAAAAATTTTACAATTTGCTAACTATATATATACCATAAAACAATGAGATTTACAACGGTTTTAAAAAAATTATTATTTATGGGTAGACTTTAACTTTAAATTTTGTAAAATTTCGACTATTTTAAATTTAAAAACCATATCATCTGAAGATATTAAATTATAAGATTCTTCTTCTAGCGATGAACTTAAAGCCTCTTTTGATTCATCTGGAACAATGCCAGCTGAAACATCCACGAAGCATAGGGGAGGAAACATTACACACCACCAGTTGTGCCCAGAGGCAGTTCCAATTTTTACATTTAAAGCATCATAGATTCCTGCTGGCAAAGAAATATCACCATAATTCTTGGTTGGAAAATTGGTTTTTTCAATAGTAATATTGACAGGATAATTAAATCCATTTTCAATAATTACATTTTGGGCTATTTTTTCAAAGTCATCAATATGCAAGTATGCAAGATTTATTGCTTCTGCCTTAGAAGAAACATCTGCACATATAGTATTCATATAAGAAAGAAGTTTATCTCTAACCAAATATTTTAAATGTTGATCTTCGTAAGAGTTACTATTTGCAATAATATGTAACCTAAAAACTTCACTACTAATATTAGATGAAACATTTTGAGCATATGAATAGGCAGAGACAAAAGTAAAACAAAATAACAATAAAAGTAAAATAAGTATTTTAAAAATAGTATTTTTCATAATAAATTTCCTTTCAACATTTTTATGAATTGTTAACAAAAATATAAAAAAGATACAGTTTTTATAAAAAAGAATATTACAAAATGTAACAAAAATGTAAAAAATACGAAATAAAGACACTAAAAAAGAGCTCAAATTCTATGAAAAACATAGGAGTGTCGAAATTTGACGTACGATTATAACTGTAATAATATTGACACAAAATGTAAAACCTGCTAAAATTTACCATAAGAAAGAGAGGTAAGTATGGTAGATAACGAAGACATTAAAAAGATTTGTAGTTTTTATGTGAGCGATTGGCATTTTGTAACAATGTTGTTGCCACATATAAACAAAAAAATTGATGATAAAGTTAAAATTGCCACAATCCTAGAAAACGAAGAAAAAACATATATGACAACATTATTAGAAAAACTACAATTATTAAATAAGGAAAAAATATTAAAAATAAATTGGAACAGAAGCATTATAAACACAGATGAATTTAAAAAAATATTGCAATGTGAAGAAAATGAAATTGAAATTATTATAAAAGGAAAAATTGATTATATAAACGAAGTTAATAAAAAATTAGAGGAATTATTAGAAAATACAAATAAAAAAGTAACTATTGTAAATTGTTATAATGTTGATGAAAACAAACAAAACATAATTAAAATTTTAAATACATATAATGAAGTATTAAACACTTCAGGAATAAAAACAACAAAAGAATATTTAGCAAAAAATGTAGCAAATAACTAATTAAAGTACAAATTTGAAATAAGTAATTGACTATTTAGTAATGTTGGTATAATATAGGGATACAAAATGTAAAATGAAGCAAAAACGGAAGGAGAAGACATGAACGAAAAATACGAGGCGGCAGAAAAAATTCTAAAAAAATATAACCAACAACATTTACTTAGCAATTACAATAACTTAAATGAAAGAGATAAAAAAAAATTACTAGACGAAATTTTAACAATAAATTTTAATCAAATAGATGAATTAGCTAAAAATGTAAACAAAAAAGTTGATTTTAAATCTTCTAAAATAGAACCTATAGAATATACAGATAAATCAACAATATCAAAAGAAACTTTAAAAAAATATGAAGAATTAGGAATAAAAGCTATAAAAGAAGGAAAACTTGCAGCCGTAACAATGGCAGGAGGTCAAGGAACAAGACTTGGACATAGTGGACCTAAGGGAACATACAATTTAGGATTAAAAAGTAATAAATCAATATTTGAAATATTAACAGATACACTAAAAGCTGCAAAAGAAAAATATGGAGTTTATTGTAACTGGTACATAATGACAAGTAACGAAAATAATGATGCTACAGTAAATTTCTTTGAAGAAAACAATTATTTTGGATATCCAAAAGAAAAAGTAACATTTTTTGAACAAGGTGAACTTCCTATGATAGATACCAAAGGAAAAATTCTATTAAATGAGCATGGATTAATAAAAAAAGCTGCTGATGGTCATGGAGGAATTTTCTTATCTATGAAAAAAAGCGGAATAATTTATGACATGAAAACAAAAGGAATAGAATGGGCTTTCATAGGTGGAGTAGATAACGTTTTAGTAAATATGATAGATCCAATTGTTTTAGGTCTTTCAATAGATAAAAAGGTAGAAGCTACAGGGAAAAGTGTTGTTAAAGCAAATCCACATGAAAAAGTTGGTGTTTTTTGCAAACGTAATGGAAGACCTAGTGTTGTTGAATATAGTGAAATTTCAAACGAAATGGCAGAGGCAAGAAACGAAAATGGCGAACTTGCTTATGGTGAATCACATATATTATGCAATTTATTTAGCGTTGAAGCAATTGAAAAAATAAGTGAAAATGAATTACCATATCATAGTGCATTTAAAAAAGCAAAATACATGGACGAAAATGGAAAAATTATTGAAGCAAAAGAACCTAACGCTTATAAATTTGAAGCATTTTTATTTGATGCTTTTGAGTCATTAAATAATATGGCAATTTTAAGAGTAAAAAGGGAAGAAGAATTTGCTCCTGTAAAAAATGCAGAAGGAGTAGATAGTCCAGAAACAGCAAGAAAATTATATAAAGCTTTTCATGGAACTAATTAAAGGAAGAAATTTATGGAATATTTAGAAAAATACAAAAGTTGGTTAAATGATAATTCTATTGATTTAGAAACAAAAAAAGAATTAAAAAGTATAGAAAATAATGATGAGGAAATAAAGGATAGATTTTACAAAGACTTAGAGTTTGGAACAGCAGGATTAAGGGGAGTTATAGGTAATGGAAGTAACCGAATGAATAAATATACAGTTACGAAAGCAACCCAGGGACTTGCAAACTATATTATAAAATGTGGAATGCAAAGTAAAGGTGTTGCAATTGCATATGATTCAAGAAATATGTCAAAGGAATTTAGTGAGTTTACTGCTTTATGCTTAAATGCAAATGGTATAAAGACTTATGTATTTGAAAGTTTAAGACCAGTGCCTGAACTATCATTTACCGTAAGAGAGTTACAATGTTGTGCGGGAATAATGATTACTGCTAGCCACAACCCACCTAAGTATAATGGTTACAAAGTATATTGGGAGGATGGAGCACAAATCGTACCACCTCATGACAAGGGAATAATAAACGAAGTAAATAAAATAACAAATTTTGGAGATATAAAATCAATTTCAAAAGATGAAGCAATAAATCAAGACCTATATAATGTAATTGGCAAAAAAATTGACGAAAAATACATAAATACTTTAAAAAGTTATGTGTTAAATCCACAAATAATAAAAGAAATGGCAGACGACATAAAAATAGTATATACACCATTACATGGTGCAGGAAATATGCCAGTACAAAGAATTCTTAAAGAAATTGGATTTAAAAATGTTTTTGTTGTGCCAGAACAAGAAAAACCAGACGGAAATTTTCCAACAGTAAGTTACCCTAATCCAGAAGATGAAAAAGCATTTACTTTAGCTTTAAAACTTGCTGAAAAAGTAAATGCAGACATAGTTCTTGCGAATGATCCAGACGCAGATAGACTAGGAATTTATGCTAAAGATACAAAAACAGGAAAATATAAAACTTTTACAGGAAATATGTCAGGATTATTAATTGCAGAATATGAGTTATCTCAAAAGAAAGCTCAAAATAAAATTCCTGAAAATGGAGCTCTTGTAAAAACAATAGTATCTTCAAAGTTGGCAGATAGCATAGCTAAAGAATATAAATTAAAACTTATAGAAGTTTTAACAGGATTTAAATATATAGGAGAACAAATTAAAAAATTTGAAGATACCAGAGCTAATACATATATGTTTGGTTTTGAAGAAAGTTATGGTTGCTTAATAGGAACTTATGCAAGGGATAAAGATGGAATTTCTGCAGTAATGGCACTTTGCGAAGCAGCAGCATATTATAAAAAACAGGGGTATACACTATGCGACCAAATGCAAAATATATATCAAAAATATGGATATTTTAAAGAAACTCAGATTTCCATAACAAAGGAAGGTGCAAATGGTGCTGAGGAAATAAATAAAATAATGAATACTATGAGAAATAGTATCCCTGAATTTATAGGAAAATATAAAGTATTAGAATATAGAGATTACAAACTAAATATTATCAAAAATATGGTTGATAATACAGAAACTCCAACAGGACTTCCAAACTCAAATGTATTATATTATGCGCTTGAAAATGATGCTTGGTGCTGTGTTAGACCTTCTGGAACAGAGCCAAAAATAAAATTCTATATAGGAGTAAAGGCAAATACAGAAGAGCAAGCAACAAACGAATTAAACGAATTGGAAAAAACAATGAAAAAAATAGCGATAAATGAATAAACTCCTTAAACTACTAATAATACATTAAAATTATTATTAGTAGTTTTTTTGTTAAATAAACTTCCGGCTATGCCGGTAGTAAAGTAGGCTTTAGCTTTGTAGCAAAGCAACTCCTTTCATGTTAT
>CAKPOC010000068.1 GCA_934169535.1 uncultured Clostridia bacterium
CCTTTAAAATATGTTTTATATTAATTATATTTTGTTTTTCCCAATTTATGCTTTTATAGTATAACTTAGTTTTAAAATTTTTTCAACTTTTTTGTCAAAATCAATTGACAAATCCTGATTTTAGCATTATAATTAATCTTGCATTTGAAATGGGCCAATAGCTCAGTTGGATAGAGCACACGCCTTCTAAGCGTGGGGTCGGGGGTTCGAATCCCTCTTGACCCACCAAATAGCAAAAGACATACTGTTTGTATGTCTTTTATTTTTATTCGAAAGGATTTATTATGACAGAACATTATAATCATTTAAACACATATTTAAAAAATATTTTTGGTGAGCGCACCTTAAAAATATGTTTAGATGGAAATTTTACCTGCCCTAACCGAGATGGAAAGTGTGGTCTTGGAGGTTGCATATTTTGTAGCTCTAAAGGCAGTGGAGATTTAATCAATTCTAATGTAAGTGTATCAGAGCAAGTAACAAATTATTTTGAAAGTTATCGTTCTTTGCGAGCTAAAAAATTTATTGTATATTTTCAAAATTTTACAAATACTTATGATACAATTGAAAATTTAAAGAAAAAATATGATTCTGCCTTAATTGACGACAAAATTGTTGGTATAGATATTGCAACAAGGCCAGATTGTATTGATTGTAAAGTTGCCAAACTTATTGCTTCATATATGCCTAAATACAAGGTTTTTGTTGAGCTTGGCTTACAAACTTCAAATAATAATACTGCCAAAATTATTAATAGAGGTTACAATTCATCAGTATTTACAAAAGCTGTAAAAATTTTAAACAAATATAATATTCCTGTGATTTGTCACATAATGGTAGGCCTTCCAAACGAACAAAAAACCGTTTCCGTAGATGGATTTTCAGTTTTTAATGCAGTCGTCAATACAGTAAAATTTATTAATAAGCATAAAATTGCAGGTTTAAAAATTCACTCTACTTACGTTGTTCAAGATACTATTTTGAATAGTATGCTACGCTCTGGACTTTACAGGCCTATTACTTATAATGAATATATGGAAAATTTAGTATACATTATTACACACATAAGCCCTGATATTGTAATTCATAGAATTTCTGCAGACCCTCCCTGTGATATTTTAGTCGCTCCTCAATGGACTACACATAAAAAGTGGGTGCTAAATGGTCTTGACAGAATTTTAAACGAAAAGCATTTATATCAAGGAATGTATGTAATATAGAGAAGAGTAATAATATTTTTTCTTGCCTATGATGATTTTTTTAGTTTTCTCTCAAGTCTTCGAGATAAACTAAAAAGCCGGCAGAAAATATATTATTACTCTTCTCTTTTAATCAATTAAATTTAAGCTTTATAAAAAGCTTCATATCCTTTATATGCTTGGAAAATGTCATATTTGCTTGTTACTTCATATGGTGCATGCATTGATAAAACAGGGACTCCGCAATCTAATACATCAACACCTTTATTTGCTAAAATGTAGGCTATTGTTCCGCCTCCACCAACATCAACTTTACCTAGTTCTGAAATTTGGTAAGCAACATCATTTTCTTCAAACATTTTTCTAACTTCTGCAACAAATTCTGCATTAGCATCAGATGCTCCAGATTTTCCTCTTGCACCTGTATATTTGCAAACTCCAAGGCCTCTATTTAAGAATGAAGCATTGTTTAATTCTGAAACATTTGCATAAATTGGGTCAACTCCTGCATCAACATCTGCTGATAACATTTTAGATTTACAATATACTTTATCTAATAAGTTTGGTCTATTTACGCCTAATTTATTTAGTACTTCTGATAAAAATGTGCTAAATACATTTGACTCCATTCCTGTATTTCCCATACTTCCAATTTCTTCTTTATCAGTTATTATGCAAGTTGCTGTTCTTTTTGGTTTTTCTAAATTTAGTATTGAAGTTAGCGCTGTGTAAACACATACTTTGTCATCTTGACCATATCCTGCAACTAAACTTTCATCAAAGCCCAAGCTTCTTGCTTTCATTGCTGGTACAAGTTCTATTTCAGCACTTAAAAAGTCTTTTTCTACTATTCCATATTTTTTATTTAGTAAATTTAATATATTAAGTTTAACTTTTTCACTAACTTTTTCGTCATTGTATGGAATGCTTCCTATAAGAAGATTTAAATTTTCGCCATCTATTCCTTGGCTCATCTTTTTTTGCATTTGCTCTTGTGCTAAATGTGGTAATAAATCTGTAATTGTAAAAATTGGATCTGTTTCATTTTCCCCTATATTTAGCTCTATTTTTTCGCCATTAGTTTTTACAATAACACCATGTATAGAAAGTGGGATTGTAGTCCATTGGTATTTTTTTATTCCTCCATAATAATGAGTTTTAAAATATGCTAAACCTTTGTCTTCATATAATGGGTTTGGTTTTAAATCAAGTCTTGGTGAATCTGCGTGAGCTCCTATTATATTAATTCCGTTTTCAATGCTTTCCTCACCAATTACTGCCAAATATAAATTTTTGTCTCTATTTATATAGTAAACTTTATCCCCTGGTTTTAATGTTTCATATTCGTCAATACATTTAAAACCTTCATCTTTTGCCATCTGTACTGAACTTTTTACTATTTCTCTTTCAGTTTTTGACTTATTTAAGAAGTTCATATAGCCTTCGGAATAATTAAATATTACTTTTCCTTCTTCCTCTGAAATACTTTCCCATCCATTTTTTTTATGATTAAATAATTTTTCCATAAGTTCTTCACCTTGTGTTTTTTCGCTCATATTTTTCCTCCTTGTTAATTTTTCTTAGGGCTAGTATATCATTATATGTCCTATTTTTCTAGTTATTATTAATAATTTTTTTAATTTTATTCACAGTAATGTTTTAGAAAATTTCGAATATTCTTTACAAAATCAACTTTTTAGTGTTTAATATAATAAACTAGGAGAAATATACCAATGAACACAGAAAAAAACGTTAATAAAAATGAAACAAACGATGATAGCTATTTAATTTTAAAGGATGCAGAAAACATAATTAAATATAGCCAAAAAGCTACTAGAAAGACTAAAATTTTATTAGTAGTAGTTTTGCCTATTTTAATTTTAACTCTACTTTTATTCCTTTTTTCTACATTGTTTGCACTAACAAACTCAAATAATACAACTATTTTAAACGGAATTACAATACAAGGAATAGACGTTTCTAACTTAAGCAAAGAAGAAGCCACAAATAAAGTTTCATCTGCTATAACAAACCATATTTCGTCAAACATACAAGTTTACCATGATGATTTTGAAGCTGAATTCTCAGCATCTCAAATTGATGCAAACTTTGATGTAAATTCTGCTATTGATAAAGCTTACTCAATCGGTCGTAGCGGCAATATTTTTGAAAATAACTATTCTATACTAAATACGCTACTTTCTGGCACAAAAATTAATATTGAAGTAAATTACAATACTGAAAACTTAACTTCAATAATAAATAACATAAATGGTCTTCTTCCAGACAAATTAGTAAATCCTGATTATTATGTTGATGGAAGCAATTTAATTATAACATCTGGAATTGACGGCTATACTGTCGATTCAAACAAATTTGCATTAGAAGCACTATCTGTAATTTCAAACTTGAATTCAGATCTTCGTTTTGAAATACCAGTTGCAATGACAGAAGCAAATAAAATAAATTTAGATGAAATTTATAATTCTGTTCATAAAGAGCCATCTGATGCCTACTTTACAACAGACCCTTATACATTTTATCCTTCAGCCACAGGTTTAGACTTTAAGATTTCTATGGACGAAGCAAAAGCAATGCTCGAAGAGTCAAAAGATCAATACACAATACCTTTAACGGTTACATTTCCAAACGTAACAACTAGAGATATTGGGTTTGAGGCTTTTCCAGATAAACTTTCACAATTTTCAACCTCATTTACAAGCAGTAATTCAAATAGGTCTACAAACATACGCCTTGCTTCATCTAAATTAAATGGACTTGTTTTAATGCCTGGCGAAACTTTCTCGTTTAACACATCTGTTGGAAAACGTACAGCAGCCGCAGGCTTTAAAGAAGCTCCTGCCTACTTAAATGGTGAAACAATAATGGACTATGGCGGCGGAATTTGCCAAGTTTCTTCAACACTTTACAATGCTGTTTTATATGCTAATTTAGAAATTGTTGAAAGATATAATCACGGTTACCAACCAAGCTATGTAAAATCTGGATTAGACGCTACTGTTTCTTGGGGTGGCCCTGACTTTAAATTTAAAAATAACAGAAACTACCCAATAAAACTTATGACAGATACATCTAGCAAAATTTTAAAGGTTTATATTTATGGTTTAAAAACTGATGATGATTATACTGTAAAGCTTGAAGCAAAATATTTATCAACAGTATACCATAGCACAACTTATAAAAAAGATTCGAGCTTAGCTCCTGGAACTCAAAAGGTGATTCAAAATGGTTCTAATGGTTGCAAAACAGCAACATACAAATATTTATATGATAAATCAGGAAATTTAGTTTCTACAACTTGTATTTCAAGAGATACTTATAACCCACATAATAAAGTTATCGCAGTTGGAAATTAGAATAAAAATCCTCCGGCTTAGCCGGAGGTATTTTACTCATAACGCCCATAGGGCTATGTTTCAAGCAGAGCCTCAAG
>CAKPOC010000069.1 GCA_934169535.1 uncultured Clostridia bacterium
TCGTTTATTGCTTTTGTAACATCCATTGTAACTGTTCCAGATTTAGGGTTTGGCATTAATCCTTTTGGTCCTAATACCTTTCCTAATCTTCCTACAACACCCATCATATCTGGTGTTGCAACAATTACATCATAATCAAACCAATTTTCTTTTTCGATTTTTGGAATTAATTCTTCTGCTCCTACAAAATCTGCTCCTGCTTTTACAGCTTCATCAGCTTTTGGTCCTTTAGCAAATACTAAAACTTTTTGTGTTTTTCCTGTACCATTTGGAAGTACTGTTGTACCTCTAACTTGTTGGTCAGCATGTTTTGAATCAACGCCTAATTTTACATGTAATTCAACTGTTTCATCAAATTTTGCTTTTGGCATTTTTTCTACAAGTTCTAGTGCTTCTGTTGCTGAATAAAGCTTGTTCTTATCTACTAACTTTGCACTCTCTAAATATCTTTTTCCTTGTGCCATTTACTTTCCTCCTTTTGGTAATTTCGAGTATTTTTATACTCTCCCAATTATTTTACTATGTGATTATTCTGCTACAACTACACCCATAGAACGAGCTGTACCTTTTACCATACTCATTGCTGCTTCTAATGATGCTGCATTTAAGTCTGGCATTTTTTGTTTAGCTATTTCTTCTACTTGTGCCATAGTAAGTGTTGCAACTTTTTCTCTATTTGGCTTTCCTGAAGCCTTTTCGATTTTAGCAGCTTTTTTAATTAATACTGCCATTGGTGGTTCTTTTGTTATAAATTCAAAAGACTTATCTTTGTAAACTGTTATAACAACTGGGATTATTAATCCTGCTTGTTTTGCTGTTCTATCGTTAAATTCTTTAACGAATTGCATAATGTTTACACCACTTCCACCTAAAGCTGGTCCAACTGGTGGGGCTGGTGTTGCCTTTCCTGCTGGTATTTGTAGCTTTATTAAAGTTGAAATTTCTTTTTCTGCCATAATGTTTTGCACCTCCTTAGTATTTATATTGACAAAATAATTTATTAAAAAGAATTTTTGTTTTTGCAAAATTCTATTTTAAACATTTACTTAATTTTCTTTGCTTGAGAAAGTTCTAACTCTACTGGAGTTTCCCTTCCAAACATTGATACTAAAACTTTAACTTTATGTTTTTCTTTGTTAATTTCTTGTACTACCCCAATGTAGTCTTTGAATGGTCCATCAACTATTTGAATAGAATCATTTACATCATAATCAATATTAATTTCAGATATTTCAAATCCCATATTTCTTATTTCGTCCTCTGTAAGAGGAATTGGATCAGTACCAGAACCAACAAATCCTGTAACACCTCTAGTATTTCTTACGACATACCAAGTTTCTTCAGTTACAATCATTTTTATTAAAACATATCCTGGAAATACTTTTTTTAGATTAGTTTTTCTTTTTCCATCTTTTATTTCAATTTGTTCTTCCATAGGGACAACAATTTCAAAAAAGTAATCTTCCATTTCTTGATTTTTAACCTTTTTTTCAAGGTCTGCTTTAACTTTATTTTCGTAACCTGAATATGTATGTATTACATACCATTTAGGTTTTAGTTCGGTAGTTTCTGTGTTCTCTACATTTTCTTGAGACATGTTTTAGCCTCCTTCATAAATATTGGATAATTATTCTTCTGGTGTAGCTTCTTTTTGAGCATCTGTCTGCTCTTCACTACTTGGCTCTTCAGATTTTTCTGCTACATTTTCTGAATTGTCAGCATTTTTATCTGTTGAAGCTTCGCTGTTTTCTGTAGTATTTTCTTCATTTTTTGTAGTTTCTACTACAGCTTTTAATTTTTCTACTCCTAAAGAATTTAATTTTTCAAAACATACATCTAATGCGAAAACTATTACTCCAACAACTATAACTATTGCTATTACAGCAAGTGTATTGTTTACTAGTTGCTTTGGTGTTGGCCAAATAACTTTTTTTAGTTCAGCTTTAACGTCCTTTAGGAAATGTCTTTGTTTTTCATTATTCTTCTTTTTTGCGTCTTTAGACATAACTTTTTCCCCCTTAAGGATTATTTTGTTTCCTTATGTGTTGTACGTTTTTGACAGAATTTGCAATATTTTACTATTTCTAGTCTTTCTGTGTTGTTTTTCTTATTTTTTTCTGTCATGTAAGTTCTTCTTTTACATTCAGTACATTCTAATGTTATTGGTTCTCTTGCTCCTTTAGCAGCCATTTTATACACCTCCAGTGATAACTTTAATTTTTATATTTTTGTTAAGCGTAAACTCATTACATACGCTATGATATTGTATCATACTTGAAGTGCTATGTCAATTGTTTTTACTCAATTTTATTGATTTTTGCAAATATTTGTGTTATAATAAAAAAGCATTATGTAATGTTAGAAATAGGAGGATAAAATAATGCAACCAATTAATTTTAAATTTTCAAATGATTTCACACGGAAAGGAGTAAGTACTAAGCGGTTTGACTTTTCTAAAGTTTCACCATGCAAAGTAGAAGATGAGATGGATGCTCTTCGTAACCAATTATTAGAAGAGCAAGGTGCTTTACTTAGAGCATCTTTAGAAGAAGTAAAAAATTTTAATATTTTAGCTTTTTCCAGAGAGGCAAATGATAGAGTTAAACAATTATATAATACGAATAAAAACAATGAAGACAAAACAGAATTTGTATATAGTGCTAATTATTCAAGCGCTCAGTCAATTTCTGCCGAAGAATCTCTTGTTTTTGCAGTAGTAAATGCTCTTTTGTATTATGGTTTTGATGTGACTGTAGAAGATGTCATGACTGACTTTATCAACAAAGGCTTTAAGCCTTATAATGCAGAAAGTTATTCTACATTCTATTTTGACCATCTGCTTTCTTCTATGATTCAGCGTCCATATAGACGCTACAATTACAAAATCTCAAGACTTACCTCCGTTGGAAGTATTCTTGAAAAGCTTACTTATGGCTTTCCTGTAATTGTTAGGGTTGAAAAATCTGAATATGATGGCGGAACTGGTGGTCACTATGTAATGTTAGTTGGCATTGTTTCTGGAACAGCTTATATTGTTGACAGTAACAATCCTGGACCTCATCTTATTCCATATTCTACACTTATCAGTTCTATGCTTGCCGCAAAAGACAATAAGCTCTTGCTTGCAATCAATACAGAACCATTATTCGAATTATTTAAATATTAATGTTTATCCCAAAATAAGAGGCTCTATTGAGTCTCTTATTTTTTTACTGTTTATAAATATTAAAAATTTTTTGATGAGATTTCTTATCTTTTATTTTTCTTCTTTTGCACTGAAAATCCAAACTTACCTATTTTGTTTCCTAATGGATAATAGCCTCCATTGCTATAAGCAATTAAATCACATTTACTTATATCAAATGCTCCTTTTTCGTCAATATACTTTTCATCAGCATCTATTGACAATACCTCTGCTACAAACATATGATGACTTCCTAAAGGAACAATTTCTTTAATTTTGCATTCTACCGATACAGGGCTTTCTTTTATTAGTGGGGCTTTTACAATTTTAGCTTCTTCTTTTGTCAAATTCATTTCTTTAAATTTGTCATAATCTCTCCCACTTCTTACTCCACACCAATCTGCTGCATATGCTAATTTTTCATTTGTTAAATTTATAACAAATTCTCCACTTTCTTTTATTAAATTATATGAATACCTTTCTGGTCTTACAGATATATAACACATTGCAGGATTTGTATTTAAAATTCCTGTCCAAGCAACTGTCATAATATTAGATTTTTCCATTGTTCCTGATGTGACCATTACTGCTGGTATTGGATAAATAAATGTTCCCGCCTTCCACTGAACTTTAGCCATTTTTACCTCCATAATTTATAAATTTTTATATTAAGCATAAGTTTACTACTATAAAATTAAAACTTCTTTAATTCTTATAGTTAAAGCATAGATAAATATATCTATATAAATATACTAATCTATGCTTTAAAATATTAATAAAAATAAAAAAACTAGCGACAACCTATCTTCCAGGCAAGGTAACTCGCAAGTATTGTCGGCACTTAAGGGCTTGACTTCTGTGTTCGGAATGGGAACAGGTATTTCCCCTTAGGTTATAGTCACTAGAAAATTATTGTATGCTAAAGCACACTCAAAAATACATAGAAGAATTTTTATTTTAGCAAACTATTTAGTGGTTAAGCCCTCGATTTATTAGTATTGGTCAGCTCAATGTATTGCTACACTTACAC
>CAKPOC010000070.1 GCA_934169535.1 uncultured Clostridia bacterium
TCGCTTCATATACTATCATAATAATTGCCCCCATTAATACAGATTTTTTCTAAACCATTCATTTTTTGGTATTTCTTTTAATATATTATTTTTTAAATCTATTACTTTTATATTTTCTATACTTTCTTTTGTTAAAGGAACTACTACCTCTTTCTCACATAAATATTTTTCTAGATTGTACAAATTGCATCTTTCCATATCTTGTATATTTATTATTTTATTTTTAATCATAAAACTTAATAATTCAAATACATCTATTGCATATGTTTCCTTTACTGCTATAAGATTTATCAATATTTTATTTCCATATAAATTAACATTTTTTATTCCTTCAATATTCTTTGAACAAGACTGATAAGTATTAGTAATGCAAACATGTCCTTTGTTTTTAGAATTATAATTAATAACTCTATATGCGTTTCCTTCATATTTACATTTGATAAACTCTTTTTCAATTTTTGATAATCTATTTTTATTTTCTAATTCTATAATTTTATTTTTTATTTTCTCCCATACATTTTTATCATACTGTTTAAAATAGCTAATACATGTATGTTCTCCTGGGGTTGTCCCTGATAACCAATAATATATTTTTTTATAAATATCTGTTAAAAAATTAAATTCTTCTATCATAATTTATTATATTTTGTACTTACTCCTTTAGCTTTATCTACTGGATACTTTTTTCTTGTCTTGTCTAATTTTTTTAATATTATTTCTTCAGGATCTACTCCAAGTTTCATAGCCATTTGCAAACAATATGTAAAAACATCAGCTAATTCTTCGCAAACTTCCTCTTTATCATAATTATTATTCCATTGAAAACATTCTAATAATTCTCCTGCTTCAATAGATATTGATTTTGCTAGATTTTCAGGTGAATGGAATTGATCCCAATCTCTTTCTTCATTGAATTCTTTTATTTCTTGCATTACTTTTTCCATTATTCTGCCTCCTCAAGATAAATTCTTTTATTAAACGCTCCTCTTTCTTCTTGTTTTTTATTCTTACTTTTTCAAATTCATCTATTGTAACACCCATAGAATTTAAAATTCCATAGATAACTTCTACTATATCTGCTAATTCTTCAACATTATTGTCATCCAAGTATTCTTTTACTTCTTCCTGAAGCTTTGAATTTAATTCTTGTCTATATTCATTATTATCTAATATTCTATATTTTGCTTTCCTACCATCTGCTTCAATAATATCTGTAATTTTGTCTCTAACAAGTTTGTTGTATACTTTCATTATTTACCTCCTATTCTACATGTATAGTTTGTAGCTTGAAGTTTTTCTCTACTTATTGCTCCTTTTATTATTTTTAAATCCGCAGACATTGTTTTTACATTAAAGTTATATACTCTATATAAATAATACTTATCTTCATATTCTTCAGAGAATTGCACTTCATTTTCAGAAATGTGAAATATATTATTCATTCCTCCTTTTGTTGTCTTAACTTCTATGTATTTTTCATTACCATCTTTATCATATGAAAGTACATCAAATCTTTCAGCATTTCCAGCTATTTCTCTAGTTGCTACTACTTTATCGGCTAAATCTTCTCTACCTTCCATTATAAGTCTTGTTTTTTCATATTCTACTACAATGTCTTCACCTTTTTTTCCAAGTTCAGTATTTTTCTTTATTTCTCCCTCAAAGTTTATATTTCTATTACTGTAAAAGTCTTTTGTATTCTTTCCATTTCTATCTTCGGAAATATATGAATATTCTTCATCTTCATCTCTTAGCTCTAGTATGAATTTTTTCGTATCAAAATTATTATATTGAATTTCTTGCGTCTTCGTATTATTTGTTACTTCTATTAAATTTACATTATTCCAATCTAAAATTTGCCATTTGAAGTACACAGGTTTTTCTCTTTGGTTATCATGATCAACATATGCTAATAACCCCATATATGTATAATTTTCTTTTTCTGACGTTCTCAAAAATAAATAAATATTATTTTTTAAATAATCATGATTTATAAAGTCTATTATTCTTGCATCATCTAAAGTTTGTGAAGGTTGTGATTGCCATGTTAGTATCCCATTTTCATCAATATTTTCATCAAATTCATGTCCTGACTGTCTTTTCCTATATGTTACCAAAAATATATAATCATGTTTGGTACCAGGTACCCTTATAATTCCATGCAATCCCCAAGATCCAGCTTGTGGTGTAAACTCTGTATCTGGTGAAAAAACATCATGTATGTCTTTTCTTGAATACTTCTCATATCTAATTAATTCTTTCATTTTTCCTCCTATATTAGATCAAATACTGCTTTATCTGCTCCTGCAAATTCAAAATTATCTTTATCATATTTTGCTATCCATTTATAATCTTCATGTTCTAATAATTCTATCTTTTCACTTAATAATCTTGCTTTGTAAAATATCAACTTTATATCTTTTTCAGGATAATGATGAATATTCTCTCCTATATATTCATTAACTTCTATGTTTGCATTAAATTCCTCTTTTATTTCTCTAGCCAATGCATTTTCGTAAGATTCTCCTTTTTCAACTTTTCCACCTGGAAATTCCCACAATCCACCTTGTGCCTTCTTTAAATTTCTTTTTGCTATTAAAAATTTATTATTCTTATATATTACTCCAGCTACTACCTCGATCATTTTTTCTCCTCAATTTTATTTTTATAAATATATCATAAATATATCACAAATAGACATTTTTCTCAATAAAATTGCATATATTTGTAAAAGAGTAAGTAAATTAATACTTACTCTATAATTCATAGTTTTTTTATCTTTTTCTTTTGTTTCATTTCTGGAACATTATTACAAATTACATCACAAAGTTTTATTTCTTTACCTTCTTAAGCATATCTGTAACAAGAATAATATCTTTAGTAATAGCATCTTTATCTTCTTCATTATCGCATTTGTTTCTGTAATAATATAACTTATTTCTTTTATTAAGAATTATTTGTTTTTCTTTAAGTTTCTTAGTTTTTAATTCATCTACTGCATCTGCTGTCTCTAACTTATATTTACACATAAATCTAATTTGTTCTGAATAGAATTCCATTTTCTTTACTTCCTTTTGCATTTCTGGTGTTAGCTTGTATTCTATATTATTTTTTTTACAAAAGCCTAATAAGAACTTATAATAGTAATATAATGCAATTATTCCTTTTGGCTTATATTTTTTCTTTATACTACTTTTAGACGAATAAAACTTTGCCTTCATAACTCTATAAGGAACTATATCTGATCTTCAAACATAATCATTTTGAAGAATTCTCTTTGTAATATTATCAACAGAATATTCTTCTCCAAAAGCTCTTTCAACTCTTATATTTCTTTTATAAGGTTCTTTTCTTACTGATAGTTTTCCAGCTCTATAATAGTAATTATATCCCATTGATTCTAATATTCTATGAAAATCTTTTGTAGTGTAAGAATTTTTAATTGCATAATCTAAATCCTCTTTAACCTCTTTATGATAATCACTTTCTTGTATATGTTTTTTATAAAAGTTCTCAAAGTTAATTCCAGATTTACATTTCTTTTCTTCTAACACGCTTAATCCATATTCCTCACAAAGTTCATCTGATGTTTTCCTTAATAATGCTGTCTTTTCCTGTTATCTTCCTTGATTTTTTCGAGCATATCAAGATTTTGATAAACATCCCCATTTTTAATATAGATTGTTCCATCTTCTACGAATATCATGTGAAGATTCACTAGTTGTTGCATAATCGTTGTTAGTTTGTTTACTGTTTTGTTCATAATTCTTGCAAGATCATCTATTGTTATTGGAATATTCTCACCAAGTAGAACTGCTCCATGTGCATTACACTTTGCAGCTAATGCTAATAGTTGAAACCATACTCTACAATAGGTGTCCCCATCCCTACTATTAAGTAGTTTTTTAATTTTTTCATTGTCAAATATGTCTGCCTGTATCTTAAACCAATGAACTTCAACCATTTTTCTTCCTTGTATGATATATTTAATAACTTAAATAACCATACGACTCCTTTCTTTTTTTTTTAATATTTAATATAATCTATAT
>CAKPOC010000071.1 GCA_934169535.1 uncultured Clostridia bacterium
AATCTCTTCCGTTTATTAAAAGTATATGTTATACTTTCGCTATAGCGAAAACTACAACAAAATACGACAGATAAAACTAAAGACGAAGAAAGCAAGTGCTACAAGGCATTTGCTTTTTACAAAATTTATAAATTTTAATGAGAAAGATTTGATAAAATAGTTACTTATAAAAATTTAAGGAGTAAATGTGAGATATGATAAATGTAGTAGCTGCAATTATAAAAAATTGTGAAGGGAAAATATTGATAACACAGAGAAATTTAAAAAAATCACAAGGTGGATTGTGGGAATTCCCTGGAGGAAAAATAGAAAAAGGTGAAACAAGAGAAGAAGCAATTATTAGAGAAATAAAAGAAGAGCTAACTATTGAAATAAATGTTGAATCATATTTAGGGGAAAAAGTATTTGAGTATCCTGAAAAAAGTATAAACTTGATTGCCTTAAATTGCAGAGTAAAATCTGGAAATATATATTTAACAGAGCATGAAGAGGCTAGATGGGTGGAAAAAGCGGAGTTAAATAGTTTTGAATTTGCACCTGCAGATATTTTTATAGTAAAGAAACTTCAAGGTATAGAGAAATAATAGCGTAATAGGAGAGAAATAGTTAAATGAATGATTTGTTTGAAAAAGTTTTAGAAACTTATATAGATGGAGAAAAACGTGATAATAAAGATAAGGAATATCACAAGATTATATGTTATGATATTCCAAATTATATAGAAGATATTTTAGATGATAATACATATGTAATTAAGGGATCTTGTGGAGCAAGTAATAAGGCCGATGTGCCATGGATAGGTGTGTTTAACAAGAATATAACGGTAACAGCACAAAAAGGAATATATATTGTATATCTATTTAAAGCAGACATGTCAGGATTTTATCTATGCCTAGGACAAGGTGTAACGAATTTTGAAAAATACAAAGAAAATAAAAACGAATATATGTCTAAGGTAACTGAATACTTTAAAAATATGACACAAACGATAAGCTTTTCGAAAGAAGGTATTGATTTGATGTCGAGAACTGAAAAAGGCAAAGGTTATGCAAAGGTAAATGTATTATCAAAATATTATAGCAAAGATAAACTTGACCAATACAATCTTAAAGAAGATTTGACTGAAATGGTCAAAATATATGAGCAAATTTATAATGATATGAACCAACTTCCTTATGATGAGGTAATTGAAAATATTATTGGAAATGCATATGGAGAAAGTGTAAAAGTACAGAATGCTATTGAATTAATTAACAATGTCTTAGAAGATGATGAAAAAATACAAGAAAGAAAACATGAATTAAAAGAAATAGAGGTTCCAAAGGTAAAAAAGAGAATATATAAAACTATTTCAGAAAGAAAAATATCTAAAATAGATTACATAAAAAAAGTAAAAAAAGACGCCAAGACAGGATTAAGTGGAGAAGAACTCGTATTGGCATATGAAAAAGATAAAATGATAAAACGTAATAGGAGTGACTTAGTAGAAAAAATTGATTGGGTTTCTACTTATGATGATAGTAGAGGATATGATATTTTATCATTTGATTTTGATGAAAGTGGTAAAGAATATCAAATTTATATTGAGGTAAAGACTACGACAGAAGGAGAGAAAAATTCTTTTTTTGTTACGGTAAATGAACTAAAAAAGATGAATAAGGAGAAGGAAAAATACTGGATTTATAGAATAGGAAAAGTAAATAAAGAGCCGGTGTTTTATAAGGTGAATGGAAAAGATTTTTTAAAGACTTTTAATATAGAACCAATGGTATATAGTGCTAATATAAATGCTGATTAATTTTATGATAAATGTATTGCAAAATTTCTATATAACTGGTAATATATTGGATATAATTATTGTTAACTATCAGAAAGGATTTTTTATGACAATACTAGGTTATGATATTAGAATATATTTTTTGTTATTTATGATATATGCTGTGGCAGGCTGGATAATGGAAGTTGCTTGCAAGCTTATTCAGTATAAAAGGTTTATAAATAGGGGATTTTTAATTGGACCTTATTGTCCGATTTATGGCTATGGAGCTCTTCTAATAACCTTTTTATTGGGAAGATATAAATATGATGCACTTGTTCTATTTGTTATGGCAATAGTTGTATGCGGAACTTTGGAATACTTGACCAGTTTAGTAATGGAAAAAATGTTTAAGGCAAGATGGTGGGATTATAGCCAAAGAAAGTTTAATTTAAATGGACGAGTTTGTTTAGGTACAATAATTCCTTTTGGAATTTTGGGATTGATGGTAACATATGTAACAAATCCTTTTTTACTAGATAAGCTAGAATTAATACCCGAAATGTGGCTAAATATTGTGTCTGGAATATTATTTGCAATTTATGCGGTTGATAATATTGTTTCTGGAGTTGTTATTAAAGCAATTAAAAAGGCTGATATTACTGCAAGTAAAGAAACTGATAATACAGAAGAGATTACTAAGAAGGTAAGGGAAATTTTACAAAGCAAGTCTGCATTACATAGAAGATTGGTGGATGCTTTCCCTAAATTGCAAGCTGTTAAGATAAAAATTAAAGACCAAACAGAGAAAATAAAGAAAGAAGCAATTAGACAAAAAGAAGAAATAGAAACAAAGGTTGAAGACACAACTAAGGCGATTGCTGAAAAAGTAAGCAATGTTAGTATAACTGGAAAAAAGAAAAAGCAAATTAAAGAAGAAAATGAAAAATAGATAAAAAAGATGCCAAATAAAATTGGCATTTTTTTGTGTCTATAAGTTTGAATTGCGAATAATTTGAAATTGCATAAATTTTTCAATCTTGGAAAAAATAGTGTAATAAATGTTTTAGACGGAGCGGGAGGAAAAATTATGCAATCTTTTTGGGAAGAGGAGAGAAAAAATTATAAAGAATATGAGAGTATAAGAAATGATATGAGGGCCGCTGTTTGTGTTATTGGCGGAGGACTTACTGGTCTTACAACAGCATATTATTTGAGCAAATATACTAATGTTGTTTTATTGGAAAGAGATAGAATTTGTAGTCACACAAGTGGCGGAAATACTGGAAAAGTTACTAGTCAGCATGGAGTTTTTTACAGATATTTAATAGATTCACAGGGAAAAGAATTTGCAAAAAAATATTTAAAGGCAAATCAGAAGGCGATAGAAAATATTAGTGAAATAGTACAGAATGAAAAAATAGATTGTGATTTTAAGAGAGAAAAATCATATGTTTTTACTGTAAAAGAAACAGAAGTGGACAAGTTGAAAAAAGAGCATAGAGCAGTAGATAAATTAGAAAAAGACTTGTGTCAATATGTTACAAAAATAGAGCTACCAATGGAAATTGCAGGAGCAATTGAGTTTAGGAGTCAGGCAAAGCTTCACCCTGTAAAATATGGATATGGATTGGCAAAATGTATTGTGAATAATAATAGTAGAATATTCGAAAATTCACAAGTTACAGATATAAAAAAGTCAAATGGAAAGTATGAAATATATGTAGATAAAAATAAAGTTACGGCAGACTATGTGGTAATTGCTACAAGATATCCGTTTATAAAGATTCCGGGTTACTATTTTTTGAAGATGTATCAATCAACATCTTATGCAATAGTTGCTGATGTAAAAAGCGAATTGTTTGATGGAATGTATATAAATTACGAAGTTCCAAATATGTCTTTTAGGGTAATCGAGGATAATGGAAAGAAATTACTATTAGCGGTTGGTTATGATTATAAAACTGGAACGGAGGAATTGAAAAATGGATATACGAGGCTTGAAACAGCTGTAAGAAAAATGTATCCAGATGCAGAAGTGCTATATAAGTGGTCTGCAGAGGATTGCATAAGTCTCGACAAAATCCCGTATATAGGAGATTTTTCTGTTACGATGCCTAATGTGTATGTGGCAACAGGGTTTAATAAATGGGGAATTACATCATCAAATGTTGCGGCAAACATAATAGCAGATAAAATATTAGGAAAAGAAAATGAGTATGAAGATTTGTTTAAAGCAAGAAGAGTAGAACCAATAAAGAATAGAGTCGAAGTAGG
>CAKPOC010000072.1 GCA_934169535.1 uncultured Clostridia bacterium
TAATTCATCTACTACAACCATTATAAGTGGAAATGCGCAAAATAATACAAATACAGGAAATGTTCAGCAAGGAACCAAGATTGATACAACTTGGGTTGATAAATTAAACTCATGGATAAAAGATGTTGCTGCAGGATTTGATAGTATTTATAATGGAAATAGTGGAAAAAAAGATGATACAACACTTGCAAGATCTATAAAATTAAACAGTTTAAATTCAGGTGTTTCATATATAGATGTAAACTATTCAGTAACAGACCCTGAAAGCAAGTATAATGTAGTATATTTAAGAGTTTCAGGAGAAAATATAGAACCATACAATATTTCACTAGATAAATCTAACACATCATATAGGATAACAGGGCTTATGCCAAACAGTAATTATTATGTAGAAATGGGATATAAAACAATATTCTCAGATGCAAAAGTTGACGAGCAAGTAGAAGACATGATGACAACTAGAACAAAAGCGCCAACAGAAAGTTTAAAAATTACAAAGATAACAACAGATAACATATATTATACATTAAATATTGATAGTCAATATGTATATGATTCAGGAGCTAAAATTGCAGTATATGTAAACAATGAAGCTGTAGCATATGATACAATAAATCTTTCTTCAAGCGCACTAGAAAAAGCAGCTGCAGGAGGATACACAGGAAGCTTTAAAATACCACAAGAATACAAAACAACAAATGGTTCAATAAAAATAGAACTTCAAGATACAATGTATAATGGAAAACAAGTAGACCAATATTTAGGAGCAAAAATAATTAATTATTAAAAGAAAGGAAAGGTACAAACAAAATGAATAATGGAGACATATTAGTAGCGTCACTAAATTGTATAGGAATGATGATAGGGCTTGCATTTTTAGGAATGGGAATAGGACTTGGAATATTAGGCTCAAAAGTTGCCGAAGCTGTAGGTAGAAACCCAGAAACTAAAAGTGATATAACACATGCTGTTATGACAATATTAATAGTACTTGCAATATTTTTGTTAATACTATTTGCATTTACATTCTTACTTCTTTTCTATAACCCATTGATAGCATAAGAAAATGCGCGAACATTATAAAAAATATAAATAGTGTTCGCGTTTTTTCAAAAAACGTACACGAAAGGAAAAAATATGTTAAGTTTAGTAGTTGTAGCAGTAATACTAATTGTAATAATGCTTGTATTTGTTTTTATTCTTTTTAGTAATATAATTAAAAGAATGGATGACAATGCTAAAAAATATTTTGTAAATAAAATGCAAGATTATGACTATATTCTAGACGAAAAACAAGAAGAACTAAAAGTTATAAGAACACAATTAGACGAAATAAAAGAAACCAACAAAAACATTTTAAAAAGCGAAGATGATGACATAGAATTTGTAAACTTAGAAAATTATAAAAAGAAAAAAGAGCAAGAAGTTGGCGAAATAGATAGACCCGAAGAAGTTACAGAAATAAGATATAATTTAAATGTACCAGATTATAGAGAAACTCAATTTTTTAGCAATTACAAAGAAGTAAAAAGAATTTTTAATCAAAATAATGATAAAATAATTAAAAATTTTATAGCAGAACATAGAAATCAAACAGAAGCAAAAAAATATAAATCATTAAAGAAAATTAGAGATAAGTTTGATGATGATGCAATTTATAATGTATTAACTTTGGAACCAAATGAACAAATAGAAGTTTTGGCTGAAGTATTAACTGCAAAGGAAAAAAAGGATATAGATTTTGAAAATATATGCAAAGTAGAAAACTTTACTATAAGAAAACTAATAGAAAAATTAGATGAACAATTAGAAAAAATTGACCCAACGGTATATATTTATACTAATAATTTAGACAGTAGATATGATTTAATTGATGACGATATTATTGTAAAACCATATAACAATATGTCTGAAGGAATAATTATAAAATATAGAGATAAAATCTATGATTATAGTATATAGAAGGAAGGAAAAAGTAGATGGAAACACATATAACAAATCTTGTTAATGACAAAGTATCAAAAATAAAAGAAAAAAATAATATTTTTGATTCAGGAAAAGTTATAAAGATAAAAGACTACATAATAGAAGTTACAGGCCTTGAAAATGTTATGTACTTTGAAAAAGTTACAATTATGGGAAAAGGAATGGGATATGTTAATGGCATATACGAAAATTCTGTAAGTATAGCTGTAGTTAAAGAAAACAAAAAGATAGAAATTGGTGATATTGTAAATTCAACAGGCGAAATATTTAAAGCAATATTTTCTGAAGACGCAATGGGAAGAATAACAGATATTTTTGGAACAGACCAGCTATCTGGAAAAGCATTTGAAAAGTTTAAATATATAGATATTGAAAAGCCAAATGTTCCAATTATTGATAGAACTGCAGTATGTAGACCACTTTTAACAGGAATTGCAGGAATTGATTTAATATACCCTATAGGAAAAGGCCAAAGACAGTTAATTTTAGGTGATAAAAGAACTGGGAAAACTCAAATTGCTTTAGACGCAATAGTAAATCAAGGAAAAATAAAACCAGATGTAAATGGACAAGTAATTTGTATATATGTAGCAGTTGGAAAAACTAAAAAGGAAATAAAATCTATTTATAATGAACTTTTAAAACGTAATGCCTTAAGCTATACAATAATGGTTGTTGCAACAAATGATGATAAAACACCAGTTATAAGCTTAATCCCATATGTAGGAATGTCAATTGCAGAAGAATATATGGAAAAAGGAAAAGACGTTTTAGTAGTAATTGATGATTTAAAAAGACATGCAGAAATATATAGAGAAATAAGTTTAACATCAAATAAAACTCCAGGAAGAGAAGCTTATCCTGCAGATATATTCTACACACATTCAAGACTTCTAGAAAAAGGCTGCCAGCACAAAAATGGAGGATCTATAACAGTACTCCCAATTGTTGAAACAAAAGGCGGAGATATAACAGATTATATTTCTACAAATATAATTTCTATTACAGACGGGCAAATAGTATTATCTAATAAATCATTCTTAAAAGGTCAAAAGCCAGCTATAGATTATGGTGTATCAGTATCAAGACTTGGAGGAGCAGTTCAAACTCCTGAAATTAAAAAGTTAGGTGCAACAGTAAGAATGAAGCTTTTAAATTATCTAGAAACAAGGGATGTATATGAACTTGCAAATACAGATGAATTAAGTGATGATTTAAAAGAAAAATTAAAAGAAGGCAAAAAAATAGAAATGCTATTGCGTCAAGAAAAGTTTGACCCATTGTCTAATGAAGAGATAATGGATAGATTTGAAGATTTTGCATAAAAGGAGGAAAAGTAAATGAGGATAAAAAGTGTAGTAAAAGTTATGAACTTTCATTCACTTCTACGAGTTGATTCTTCCAAAAGAAAAGCAGAAAAATTTTCAAACTATGAAAATTCAGTAAGAGAATTTATTGATAATATATTAAATAATAATAACCTAATACTTGATAAAAAAATGATACAAATGAACGAAAAGGGAAAAGAGCTAAACATATATATAGCAAACGATTTAGGCTTTTGTGGAAGCTTTAATTCAAACATTACCGAAATGCTAAAAAAAGATGAAGAAAATGATAAAATTATAATAGGTAAAAAGATTATAAAAGACAAAAAATACACAAATGTACTTTTGTCATTATCTAAAGATGAGTATTATGAAAGTAGCAATGAAATAAACAAAATAATGTTCGACAGTATTAGAGGCAAAAAATATAAATCAATAAATTTAATATATAATCATTATTACAATGTAAGTAGAATAGAGCGTGTAAAGCAAAAAATATTACCACTAGATAAAACAGATGACTCTAAAGAAAGCTATTCAGAAGACTTTGCGGTAGAAGGAAACATAAACAGCATATTAATAAATATTATAACATTATATTTAGGATATGAAATAAAGGTTGCAATTGAAAATAGTTATGCTTCTGAAAATATAAT
>CAKPOC010000073.1 GCA_934169535.1 uncultured Clostridia bacterium
TTTCAACCTTTTAGTAAAATTATTTTATATTCTTTATCTATTAGTAAACTTTGTTTGCATAAAGATTTTTTCTTTGGTATTTTTTATTAATAAAAATTTTATTGGAAATTTGTTTAGAATTAAATTACAAAAACATATATTTTTGTATAAATTATTGTATCATAAAACGTTAAAAAATCAAGCAAAATCGCACGTCAAAGTTTTACACATTTGCTTATTTTTCTACATTTTACAACCATCGTTTCTTTAAAATTTGTTAGCAACTTCATATAGTTTATATGAAACATAAAAAATTCCCCATAAATATTGATTTTTTTAGTGTTCGGGGGTATAATCTTATAAAAGATTTTAGAAAGTAGGTATATTTATGAACACTATTTCAATTAAAGACTTATATTCAAACCAAGAAAAATTTATAAATAAAGAAATAACCCTATCAGGCTGGGTTAGAACTGTCAGAGATTCAAAATCATTTGGTTTTATAGAACTAAATGATGGTTCATTTTTTAAAAATTTGCAAATAGTTTTTACAAATGCTCTTGCCAACTTTGACGACATCTGTAAACTTACAATTAGCTCTACAATTACTGCAACTGGCAAAATCGTAAAAACAGAAAATGCAAAACAACCTTTTGAAATGCAGGCAACATCTGTTGAAATATTTAATCTTTCAGATTCAGACTATCCTCTTCAAAAGAAAAGACATACATTTGAATATTTAAGAACTGTTGCCCATCTTCGTCCTAGAACAAACACATTTGCCGCAGTTTTTAGAATTAGAAGTGTTGCAGCATTTGCAATTCATGAATATTTTCAAACTCATGGATATGTATATGTTCACACTCCAATAATTACTTGTGCAGACTGTGAAGGTTCTGCAGAAATGTTTAAACTTACTACATTAAATTTGGACGAGCCACTTCCCAAAAAAGATGGAAAAACAGACTTTAGCAAAGACTTATTTGGCAGAAAAGCTTACATAACAGGTTCTGGCCAGCTTCATGGTGAAACATTTGCAGCCGCTTTTGGAAAAATTTATACATTTGGTCCTACTCTTCGTAGTGAAGACTCAAACACAAAAACTCATGCTAATGAATTTTGGATGATTGAACCAGAAATGGCATTTTGTGATTTAGACGAACTTATGGACGTTGAAGAAGACTTCATGAAATTTGTTGTTAAAGAAGTTCTTGAAAAATGTCCAGAAGAAATAGCATTTTGTGATAACTTCATTCAAAAAGGATTAAAAGAAAAATTAACAAAGCTTCTTACTACTAACTTTGTTAGAATTGACCATCATGATGTAATAGATATTTTAAAGAAAGCTGATCGTAAATGGGAATTTACTCCTGACTACAACGAAGACTTAGCTAAGGAACATGAAAAATACATTACAGAATATTTTAATGGTCCAGTATTTGTAAAAAACTGGCCAAAAGATATAAAATCTTACTATATGAAATTAAATCCAGATGGCAAAACAGTTGCTGGTGTTGATCTTGAGGTGCCTGGTGCAGGTGAAATTATGGGTGGTTCTCAAAGAGAAGAAAACTATGATAAATTAGTTAAACGTATGAAAGAAATGGGAATTGCTGAAGATCCTCTATATTGGTACCTAGACCTTAGAAGATATGGTTCAAATATTCATTCAGGTTTCGGACTTGGTTTTGAAAGGCTTCTTATGTATATAACAGGAATGGAAAATATAAGAGATGTAATACCATTCCCTAGAACACCAAATAATTGTGATTTTTAATTTTAAAATATAAACTATATTATAAAGAAGCAGTTATATTTTTATAATTGAGCGCAGATTTTACGGTCGCAACCTCTTGGCGACTAAGAAATCTAACGATAATTAAAAAATATAACTGCTTCTTTTACCTATTTATTTAATTTCTGTCTTACATATTCATATAGCATAACTCCCGTCGCCACCGCAGCATTCAAGCTCTCAGTTTTTCCTAGCATCGGGATTTTCACCTTATAATCAGCTATTTCCTGTACTTCTTTTGAAACTCCATTTGCTTCGTTTCCTATAACAATTACTTTTTTACTATAGTCCACATCATAAATGCTATTTTCAGTGTCAAGAGAAGTTACTACAGTTTTAAATTTATTTTTCTTTAGTTTTTTTAAAGTTTCTTTTAAGTTGTCTGTTTCAATTACTTTTACTCTCAAAATTGCTCCCATTGTTGATCTTACTACTTTAGGATTATACACATCTGCTGTGTTTTTTGTTACTATTATTTGATTCAAATTTACACTGTCTGCTGTCCTTAAAATAGTTCCTAAATTTCCTGGATCTTGAATTCCATCTAAGGCTAGAATCACATCTTGGTTTAAATCAATTTCAGAATTTTTATTTTCTTTTTCAATTACTGCTAAAATTCCTTGTGGCGCAACAACATCTGTCATGCTTGCAAATACCTTTTCTGACACATATATGCAATCATATTTAGCTATTTCATATAACATGCTTTGTGGAATAGCCTCTGCTTGCAAGCAATCTTCACATATTATAATCTTCTTGATATTTACCGCTTCGTCGATTGCTTCTTTTATTACTTTTATTCCTTCTATTATATATGAATTTTCTTCATCTCTGTATTTTTTCTCTTTTAATTTTCTTATTTGTTTTACAATTACATTATCTTTACTTGTAATAACCTGCATTTTTTATCCTTCCTGTTTTGCTAAAAAGGTTAGCAACTCTTTTACAATCTTTATATATTTTTCCTCATCTTTTTCTTTAGTATTAAGAGTTATGTATGGCTCTACTCCAGGCGAAAATCTAATATTATTTTTATATTTTTTCACTAATTTTTGTGGTTCAAATTTTATATTATCTTTGTCTAGTAATACAACTATCGCATTTTCCTTTTGTATAACTTTTGTTACTCCTGCATTTTTTGCTAAAATTTTTATTCTAGCAATTTCCAATAAATTTTCTACTTCCTGTGGCATTGTTCCAAATCTATCAATTATCTCATCAGTTATATCTTCAATGTCTTTTTCGTTTTTGCATAATGCGATATCTTGATAAATTTCAATTTTTTGTGCACCATCTTCTATATAATTTTCTGGAATGTAGCTTGAAAGTTTTATATCTATTGTAACTTCTTTTTCTTCTTCTACTTTTTCGCCTTGCATCTCCTTTACAACTTCGTCTAGAAGTTTGCAATAAGTATCATATCCTACTTGTTCCATATGTCCTGACTGAATTTCTCCAAGAAGACTTCCTGCGCCTCTTATTTCTAAGTCACGCATTGCAATTTTAAATCCAGAGCCAAACTCTGTAAATTCCTTTATTGCCTTTAGTCTTTTATCTGCAATTTCTGATAATACTTTATCTCTTCTGTAAGTAATGTAGCTATATGCTTGTTTGCTGCTTCTTCCTACTCTTCCACGTATTTGATATAGCTGCGCAAGACCTAATCTATCCGCATTTTCTACAATTATAGTGTTAGCATTTGGTATGTCAATTCCAGATTCTAGTATAGTTGTGCATACCAGAACATCACTCTTATGTTTTATAAAATCCTGCATTATCTCTTCAATTTCTTGCCCAGTCATTTTTCCATGAGCAAATGTTACTCTTGCTTCTGGTACAAGTTTTGAAATTTCGTCTGCTTTCCTTGCTATTTTTTCCACATTATTAAATAAATAAAATACCTGTCCATTTCTTTCTAGCTCATGAGTTATAGCCTCTTTTATTACCTCTGTGTCATACTCTAAAACATAAGTTTGAACTGGCTTCCTGTTTTGAGGTGGCTCATATATAACAGACATATCCCTAACTCCTATTATTGACATATGTAAAGTCCTTGGAATTGGAGTAGCTGTCATTGTAAGAACATCTATATTTTC
>CAKPOC010000074.1 GCA_934169535.1 uncultured Clostridia bacterium
ATGGAGAGGTGGTCGAGTTGGTTTATGGCACCAGTCTTGAAAATTGGCGTAGGTTTGTAGCCTACCGTGGGTTCGAATCCCACCCTCTCCGCCATTTTTTTATATTAAATATGTAAATGGAGCAGTACCCAAGAGGCTGAAGGGGGCAGTTTGCTAAACTGCTAGGGTTCGTTAAGGGCCGCGGAGGTTCAAATCCTCTCTGTTCCGCCAAAATTAAGAAGTAAAGTATTTTATACTTTATTTCTTTTTTTGATATGCGAAAAATAAACCATTAGGCAATCTAATGGTTATTTTTTATTCTTAAATCTTCACCGAAAAAGTAACAAATATTATAATTACCAATTATTCTAGAAACAATTCTTTCTCCATAAACTTGAGCTAAGTTTTTAATTCCCAAATTAGTTGAAATAATAGTTTTTGTAGCTTTTTTATTTTGATTTAATAATCTAGAATTTAATATTGTAAATAATTCTGAAAATTTCATATTATTTATGCCTTCTGTGCCTAAATCATCAATTATTAATAAATCCGTAGACAAAATATTTTCTAATAAAGAAGAATCTGAATTTCTATTTTTCTTCATTTTTTCATCAATGATATAATCTAACATTAAAGGAGCTGTTTGATACATTACAGTTTTTCCTTTTTTTAAAACCTCATTAGCAATGCAATTGCTTAAAAAGGTTTTTCCAAGACCTGTATTTCCTGTGAATAATAAATTTTTGGTTTCAGGGTTATCAAAATTATTGACAAAATTTAAGCATATTTTTTTAATAATTTCTATATTTTCTTTAGGTGAAACATTTGCATTATAGCGTTCTTTATTAATCGTGTTTGAAAATAAAGAAGAATTAAAGTTATCAAAACATTGATTCTTTAAGTCAAACATATTAGACTTATTATATTCAATATCTAACAGTTTTTGCTTCAAGCAAGAGCACATTTGAGATGTATTACCACTGCTTATAAAACCAGTATCTTTACATATAGAACATTTAAATTGTGGTAAAAAATAGTCTGAAGAAATGTTAAGCTTTTGATAAATTTTTTCTTTTTCTAAATTTAATTCTTGACGTTTTTTTTCTAATGTATCTAATAAAGATTTATCATTTGATTTTAACATTTCTCTTGAAATAGCCATTGCAAAAGAAGCAAGCTCAAAGTCAATATCTTTTAATCGAGGTTCTTTGTCATATATTTCTTGCTTCTTTTGAGAGGCTAGTGAAAGAGCGTTATTACGATTTAATTCATATTCTCTAAGAATATTTTTTAAAATAGAATTTGCCATAAAATTTCATTCCTTTGATTTAATTTTAAACTATTGCATATTTGCATATAAATCTGAAATATTGTTGTAATTTCGTTGATCATAATTAATAAAATTATCTTTCTTGCTGAAAGTTTTTAAATCTTTTGCTTTTTGTTTTTGATCTTGTAAATATTTTTGAACAGCTTCAGGAGTTTTTAATTCTTTTTCATGCCAATCTGACAAAAGTTTGTCTAAGTAATCAAAATTAGGATTAGCTTTTGAAGTTGTCTTTTTCAAAGCTATTTCAATAATAGCCAAATCAAAATTATAATCACATACCCATTTTTCAATATAGCCTGATTCATAAACTGAAAGCTGACGAGATAGTCCAAGCTTTTTGGCAACACTTTTTTGTATTTTAAATAATTTATCTTGCCTTTCATAATATTTATCTAAATCTGCATAAGTTTTTATATTACTTTTTGACCAAGCTTCGGCCACTGTTTGGATATATTTTGGATGTAATGCTGAGCGCTCAAAGCAGTAACGGAATAGTGCAATCATAACTTCTTCATCAAAGCCATATTTACTAAACCATAAATCAATGTCACCATACCATGAAGGAGACATGACTCCTTGAAAAAATTCTGAATTTATATTTTCTATAGCTTGAGCTCTATATTTATTGTCTGCAACTGCTTGCAATTCATCTGCAGATAAAGAAACTTTAGGATTATATAGCTTATGTAATTCTAGTTCTTGAAGATTTACAAATTCATATCCTGAATTTTTTCTAATAATTATACCTAATCCTTCCCAATATTTTATTGAGTCTTGAATAGTTTTTAATGGCAGATTTAATTTTTTTGATAAATCATTAATTCTTATATCTTTTGAATATTTTGATAAGAAAAATAAATATAAATATACTTTTATAGCATCAGATGGAGCTTGTGAAAAATATTCTGTAAAAAAAGCGTCTGGTATAGAAGTGCTTGAAAAAAGTAATGAAATATCAGCTTGGTCTATTTTCATAATTGATTACTATTAATTCAAATAAATGAATTATTCCTTTCTTAAATATCACTTATGAATTATATCATTTTAATGAACTTTTTTCAATGAAAAATTTGTTTCGAAAAATATATATTATTTATTTTTGATAATGCCTTAATTAAAAATATAATAATTTAATATTTATTAATAATTATAAAAAAATAATTAAAAAATAAAATAAATTTATATATAAAAATAAAATTAATTATTTAAATAAATATATTTTGGGACGTAAAAAATATTTTAATATAAAAATTATAACGTTAAGAATATTTTCGTTACTTATTCCAAAAATACTAATAAAAAAAATAGGTAAACATAAAATGATAAATAAAAATATTCTAGCATTTATTGTAGGAATAATAAGGTTAATTAAACAAAATATAAAAAAGTCCCAAAGAACGTTAATCAGTAAGGATGAATAATCTATTATTCCAAGAAATTTACTCTTTAAATTATAATTTTTTGGAAATATAAAAACCATATTACAATTTCTCCTTCTAAAAATAAAATAAAAAATAAAATAAAAAATAAAATAAATAATAATAAATAAAATAATAAATAAAATAGATAATTATTTTTTATTTTATTGAATTTTTTAAATTAGAAATATTTAAATTAAAATCAGTAGAAAAACCTCCAAATAAATCTCGCATATAATTATTTGCTTTTGTTAAAATAAAAATAGAGCTTATATAAGAAATTTGCAATATTAAATTATTATTAGATAAGTCAAATGAAAAAATAATTATTAAAATAATTGCAATTAAAGATTGAACTAATAATAAAGATAAAATATTTCTAAGCCAGGATTTAAAAAACCAAGAAGACGTTTGATTAGTAACAGATAAAATTGCAAAAGGGCCAATTAAAATTAACATTTTAATTAAAATAAATCTTATTGAATAAGAAAATAATAAATTTAATAATCCAATACTTGTAAATGATTTTAGAATTCCCGTAAAAGATAAAATATTATTATCAGAGGCTTGCAAAAGAAGGAGAGAAGACTTTTCTATTAATGTACTAAAAGAAATATTAATTTTAAATATATTTGAGCCAAGCTCTAAAAGGGAAGATGAAAATAAATAATTAATATTTAAAATAGGTTCAAGTAAAGAAAAATAAGAATTTATACATATTGCGCAAATAATAAATTTCATTAAAAAATGATAAGTCTTTTCTACTTGGATGCCAATATAGTAAGATATTAGCATTCTATAACAATAATAAAGAAAAAATCCAATAAGAATAGAGTTAGCAATTAAGATAATTCCGCTTGAAGCATTAAGCAGTTTTGAAAAAGAAGCGTCATAAATAATATTGGAATCTATAAAAACTATATTATCTAACAAAGAATATAAAGAATTATCAATTGATGTAAAAATACTAGAAAATAATTCATTTAATGTTTTTATTATTATTTCTGAATAATTTATTTGGGAAATATCTATAATAATCAACTCCTTATTAA
>CAKPOC010000075.1 GCA_934169535.1 uncultured Clostridia bacterium
ATAGAGCAACAGGTATAGTTTCGGAATTTGATTTAGGTGAACTTACAAAAAAGTGCCAAGAAAAATTAGCAATAGAAATTAACAAAAAAAATCAAGATGTTGAGTGTTATGTTACAGCAGATGTTCCACCAGCTTATGCAGATAAAAATGGAATTGAAAGAGTTATTTTAAATATATTGTCAAATGCAATAAAATACACGCCTGAAAAAGGAAAAATAAAAATTTATGTAGGATTTGTTTACAATGACGCATATATAAAAATAATAGATAATGGAATAGGAATTCCAGAAGAAGATTTAGCAAGAATTTTTGAAAGATTTTACAGGGTTGATAAAGCAAGATCACGAGAAATGGGAGGAACAGGCTTGGGCCTTTCAATTGCTAAAGAAATTCTAGATAAAAATAATGGAAGCATAAATATAAAAAGTGAGCTTGGAAAAGGCACAGAGGTTGTAATAAGAATACCAGTAGTAAAAAACAAATGATAAATAATAAAAATAAGAAAGGACCTATAATGAACGAAAAAACAAAAAATATATTAGAGTGGATAGAATGTATAGTAATTGCAGTGGTGCTTGCGTTACTTATTAGATATTTTGTAGGAACCCCTACAATTGTAAAGCAAAGATCAATGTATCCTAATCTAGTTGAAGGAGATAGGCTAATTTTAAATAGACTAACGAAAACATTTAACAAAATGCCTAAAAGAGGTGATATAATAACATTTGAAGCACCAAGTAAATTATCTTATGCAGCTTCAGATGTGGACTTGTCAAACCCAGTAGCACAGTATACAAATGAACCTAAAATGCTTATAAATAAATTTAAATATTATGTGTTAGAATGGGGAAAAACAAGCTACATAAAACGTGTTATAGGATTACCAGGCGAACACGTAGAAATAAAAGAAGGCAAAGTTTATATAAATGGAGTAGAATTAGACGAGTCTACCTATTTAAAAGATAGTGTAAAAACAGAACCTGGACTAGATGGAGTGTTTACTGATATTGTTGTGCCAGAAGGATATGTTTTTGCAATGGGGGATAATAGAACAGAATCTGGCGATTGCAGAAAATTTGGCTGCATACCATTAGAAAAAATAGAAGGAACTGTAGTGGTAAGATTTTGGCCATTTAATAAATTTGGAACAATAAAAAAAGCAGAATAAATTAGGAGAAGAAAGTTGATTTTTGAAGGTCTAATTGGAAATAACAAAATAAAAAATGAGCTAAGCGAAACTATAAAATCTAATAATATTCCGCACAGCTATTTATTTATTGGAGATGCTGGAATAGGAAAAAAATTATTTGCAAGGCAGTTTGCAAAAGCAATATTATGCTTAAATGAGCAAAAAGCTTGTGGCAGATGTGATTCGTGCATTAAATTTGATGGCGGAAATAATCCAGATTATAAAGAAATTGAACCTGACGGGAATTCATTAAAAATTAGTCAAATAAGGGAATTACAGGGGAAAATTTATGAAAAGCCAATTTCGTCAAATAAAAAAGTAATTGTTATTGATGATAGCGACAAAATGACAGAGGAGGCACAAAATAGTCTTTTAAAAACGCTAGAAGAGCCACCAGAGTATGCTGTTATAATATTAGTTGCTACAAATGAAAATAAACTTTTAAATACAATAAAATCAAGATGTTTGAAGATTAATTTTTTGCCAATAGAAAGTTCTGAAATAAAACAATACATAATAAATAAGCAAATGCAGTTACTAAGCGATAATATATTAAAATTGTGTAACGGAAGTTTAGGAAAAATTACTAAAATTTTAGAAGATATAGAGCCTTATAACGAAGTTGAAAAAAGCACGTTAATGTTAATTGGAGGCAATATTAAAAATATAATTAATATGTTTAGTAGCTTTCAGGTGTTATATGATAATAAAGAAATAATATGCGATTTATTAGATTATATGATTGTTTTAATGTATAACGAAATACTAAAAAATCCATTAGTAAGTGACAAATGGATAAATTCAATAAATGCAATAGACAAAGCAAAAATAAAGCTAAATGGAAATGCAAATTTTGATATGTGTATAGATGAAGTGTTATTAAATATAGAAGAAAATATGTAGAGAAGAGGTGTAATTTTGAAAGAAGTAGTAGGAGTAAGATTTAAAAAACCAGGAAAAATATATTTCTTTAATCCAGGATATATTCAATTACAAAAAGGAGATAAAGTAATTGTTGAAACAAGTTCAGGAGAAGATATTGGCGAGGTTGCAATAAAAACAAGAAGCTTGCCAGATGACAAAGTTCCAAAACCTTTAAAAAAGGTAATTAGGTTAGCAAGTGCAAGAGATTTAAAAAAGAAAAAAGAACTTCTAGAAAAAGAAAAAAAGGCATTTGACATTTGTCAAAAAAAGATTAAAGAGCATAAGTTAAAAATGAATTTAGTAGAAGTAGAATGCAAATTTGATAATTCGAAAATGATTTTCTATTTTACAGCAGATGGAAGAATTGACTTTAGAGAACTTGTAAAAGATTTAGCTGCAATTTATAAAACAAGAATAGAGTTAAGGCAGATAGGTGTAAGGGACGAGGTAAGAAGAATTGGCGGAAATGGAGTCTGTGGAAGGGAACTTTGTTGTTGTTCTTTCTTAAATAATTTTGACATAGTTTCAATCAAAATGGCAAAAGAACAAAGTGCTTCGTTAAATCCTTCAAAGATATCAGGTTGCTGTGGTAGACTTATGTGCTGTTTAAAATATGAGCAAGACGTATATGAAGAAAAAATTAAAAAGCTACCAAAAGTTGGTTCTGTTGTAAAAACAGAAGACGGAGAGGGCACGGTTACAGGACTAGAAGTTTTAAAGGAAAGTGTTACAGTTCAGTTAAAAAAAGATGATATAAATACATATAAAAAATATAATGCAAAAGACATAAAAGTAATTAAAAGTGCTGTGGGCAATAATGAGTCTTATGACCAAGAAGAACTTGAAAATTTAAAAGAATTAAAAAGATTAGAAAAACTTGCAAAACAAGAAAAAAAAGAAGAAGAAAATCAAGAAGATTACTAAAAATAAAGTTGAAATGTATGGTTTTATACACTTCAACTTTATTATTGTGTAAAATTATATAAGAGAAGTTAATTAGGAGGTAAAAAAATAAAACACAATACTTGTGCTTAAAATTACCCTAATTTGTCTTCTCTTTTTTCAAACCTATCAATAGCTTCGACATCTTTAAAACAAGGGGCATCAAAAAAATCCTTTAATTCTATATTTAGACCTTCACAAATGTGAATAATAGAACTTAAAGTAGGCTCCTTTACTTTTCCTCTTTTTAAATCGCTAATTATTGAATTAGAAATACCAGCTAGGTATGAAAGTTTGTACACAGTTAAATTGTGCTCCTTAAGTAATTCGTTAAGTCTTAAATTTATAGCGTCTGATAATAACATAAAAAAATCCTCCTTACACGTATACACAATAGAGTATAACAAAATGGGGGAGAATGGTATTCGGAATTATCCGAAAAATGATAAAATTTATTGACTTTTTTATTAATTATCTATAAAATATAGATGATTACTTGGATGTTTCCAAATAATAAGTGAATTTATTATAAAAAATGTGCATAGTATGTAAAAAATTTGGAAAATCTAATATAAATACATAAACGAACGAAAGGAAAGAAAAAATGAACAATAGAGAAAATTTTTTGAAATGTAAAAACATAGAAAATAAGGGTATTACACTAGTTGCGCTTGTAGTAACAATCGTGGTTTTAC
>CAKPOC010000076.1 GCA_934169535.1 uncultured Clostridia bacterium
CACTTTTAATACAGGCTTTTATTTAGCAAAAAATATTGATACAGAAAATAAAAATCCTTTTGATGTTCAGAATGAATATTTAAATTGTATGGTGACAGACCAAAACGAAAAATATTTTGAGAATATAGAAAGCACAGAAATATTAAATTGTAACAAAGTTATAGTTTCTGAAAATGAAGAAACAAAAATACAATACAAAATAAAAGCAAACGCAGATACAAATTTGTATTTATTTAGCAATAATAATTTGCAATTAATTATTGATGGCAATGAAGAGTTCAAAAATTATGCAAATTTTTGGTCAACAGAATCTGGAATAAAGAAAATAAAACATCTAAACAAAGACGAATATTTTGAATTTGAAATATTAACAAAATATCCATTAGATGAAATTTATATTTATGCTTCAAATAATGAAAAAATACAAAATGCACTTGATGTTAAAGATAAAAATGGAACATTTGACATTGATAAAATATTGCCAAATGGATTAAAAGGAACAGCTAAATTTTGTCAAAACGGATATTTAGCATTTAATATAAGCTATGATAATGGCTGGCATATATTTGTAGACGGAAAAGAAGAAAAGACCGAGGCAATATCTAATACTTTTATAGGTGTAAAACTAGATGAAGGAGAACACGATGTATACATGTATTATGAAGCTCCTGGATACAAAATAGGAAAAATTATAACAATATTTAGTGCGATTTTAACAATTGCTATAATTGTATTTGAAGAAAAACGCAATAGATGAAAGGTGCAAAATGAAAGAATTCGTAAAAAAATATAAATATGAATTAATTTTAATAGGTATAGCAGCATTAACTTATGCTGCATATCTTATAATTTCAGGAATATATCCTTTTGGTAAAAATTCATTAATTGCAGGAGATATAGCAGGCCAATATTATGAATATTGGGCATATATGAAGAATGCAATACTTGGAAAACAATCAATTATATATAGTTTTGGAAAATCCATTGGAGGTAGCATGATTGGAATATGGGCTTATTATCTATTAAGCCCATACAACATACTATTTATATTTTTTAGTGAGCAACATTTTGCTGAAGTTCTAATGGTAATCATAGGACTAAAAATTATAACAAGTGCTGTTACATGTTATGAATATTTAAAAAGACAGTCTAATAATAAATATTTAAATATTATTTTAAGTATGTCATATGCGTTATGCGGATTCGTGGTTGCTTTTCAAATGAATGTAATGTGGTTAGATGGAATAATATTTTTGCCTATAGTGTGCATGGGAATTGATAAAATACTAGAAGGCAAAAAACCAAATTTATATATAATATCACTAAGTTTAGCAATCATTACAAATTTTTATATTGGATTTTCTATTTGTATATTTGTGGCAATTTACTATGTATACAAATATTTAGTTACATATAAAAAAGAAAAGATAAATATAACAATTAAAAACTTACTGAAATTTGCATTATATAGCATTATTGCAGTTGCCATAGCGTGCATTGTGATTATACCAGTTTACTATATGCTTTCAAACGGAAAAGGAAGTAATCTTACTATTAGTTTTAAAGATATTTACGAAGCAAATTTTGGCTATTTAGATGTACTAGGAAAATTTTTACCAGGAGCCATAAACAATCAAGAAATATTTTATGGATTGCCAAACCTTTATAGTGGATTATTTACTTTATTTTTAGTTGCAATATTTTTCTGCAATTCACAAATTAAACCTAAAGAAAAAATCATGGCGGCTCTTTTATTAATTTTCATGATTTTTATGATGCACAATAAACTTATAAATTTAATTTGGCATGGGCTAAAAGAACCAACAGGCTTCCCATACAGATATTCATTTGTCTTTTCTTTTATTATGGTAATGTTAGCAGGAAAAGTAAACAAAATTAAAATAAAAGACATTATAATAAGCTCTATTTTAATACTAATGCTAATTGTTTTTTGCATAGTTAAAAAATATGAATATTTAAGTATAAGCGCAATATATATTTCACTATTCCTAATTATTGCATATTCAATAATTTTAGGCATAGTTTCAAAAAAAGAGAAAAATATACTGTATTACATTTTAATAATTATTACAGTATCAGAACTTCTATATAATTATTGTATTACTTACAAAAATATAGATTATTTGCAAAGAGAGCCATATGCATCATCAGTAAAAGAGTATGAGCAGATATTTAAACAAGTACAAAACCAAGACGCAAGTTTTTACAGAATGGAGAAAATAGGCAATTTTTATTTAAATGATTCACTATTATGTAATTATAATGGTGTTGGGCATTCAAGTTCTACATTTGATGCAAATGTAACTAATTTGCTAAAACAGATAGGTTACAATTACTATATGGACTGGCCTTCATATGGAACCGGAGATACTTTAATTACAGATATGCTATTTAACATTAAGTATAAGGTTTCAAAATATGATAGAACAGAAGGTTTTGAATATAAAAATAAAATAGATAATGAAAACCTATTCCAAAATAAATATAATTTAGAGGTGGGTTATATATCAGATGGATATGTGAAGAAAGTAGAAGATTTAGATGACCCATTCAAATTACAAGAAAATATGCTAAATCAATTATTAAATAGCGAAAATACATATTTTAAAAATATAGAAAGTAACAATCTAAAATTAAATAATATAATTCAAGAGAAAAATGAGTATCAAAAAGTGAATGAAGATTCTTTCATAGAATTAGAATATGACTTGAGTAATGTTCAAAATAATAATTTATATTTCTATATTAAAAGTTCATATTATAGTGACATGCCAGGAGTAAAAATATATGTAAATGACCAATATTTTGATTTGTATTTAGGCTCTAATAAAATGGGAGTATTAAATATAAATAGAGAGGCATTTAACATAAAAGATACACTAAACATAAAAATTTATATGAACTCAGATGAAAAAGTAAACATTGATGACTATAGCTTAAAAGTGTTAGACTATGATAAACTTGATGAAAGTTATAATTTACTAAAAGAAAATCAACTACAAAATATAAAATTCAGCAATAATACATTAACAGGGAATATAACTGTTACAAAATCTGGATATCTTTCGACTTCAATTCCATATGAAAAAGAGTGGAGCATATTTGTTGATGGTAACAAGGTAAATCCAAAAGAAGACGCCGAATTTATAGTAGTTGAGCTAGATGAAGGACAACATAATATAGAATTTAAATATCATGGAAAAGGACTAAAAATAGGAATAATAATTAGCGCTCTTGGACTAATTGCATTAATTTTATTAAATATTGTAACTAAAAAAAAGTAGAGATTGGAGAAGATATATGAAGCTATTAATGCACACATGCTGCGCACCTTGTAGCGTTTATTGTATAGATGAACTAAGAAAAGAAGAAATAGAGCCTACTTTATATTGGTATAACCCTAATATTCATCCATACGAAGAATATAAAAAAAGAAAAGACTGTTTAAAGAACTATGCAAATAAAATAAATGTTAAAGCCATATTTGAAGACGAATATGGCTTAGATGAGTTTTGCAAGAATGTAATAAAAAATAAAAATAAAAGGTGCATTAATTATTGCTATCCAGTAAGGTTAAAAAAGACGTTTGAATATGCAAAACAAAATGGATATGATACTGTAACTACTACTCTTTTATAT
>CAKPOC010000077.1 GCA_934169535.1 uncultured Clostridia bacterium
CTTCCAGATGAAACCACAAATAATTTATAATTTTTATACAAGTAAATAGTTAATATTATTATCAATATAAACAAAATATAATTAAATAGCTTTTTCATTGCTAAACCTCTTTTTATATAAAATAAGTAGAATTCCTTTTACCATGCTCACCATACCGCTAATATATAATAATTAATGGGGGTAACATTGCTTATTATAAAATTTAGAAAGAATTAATAAAAAAATATATTTTTAAAACAATTTAGGGAGTTAATTCTATTTGATATTCAAAACAATTTTTTAGTATAGTAAGCATGGTAAAAGGAACCCTACTTTTAATTAATTATAGTGCTTTTGCCTGAGTTCCAACTGCAATTACTTTGAAAGAATAGTTAAGATTTTTTAATCCGTCAAGTGTGTCTACAGTGTCACTTGCAGCAACACTATTGTTTTCATTTGGTGTTTCATATGGCCATTCCCATGTAATGTGGAATGTTCTACTTTGAGTTTCTGAATTAGCAATGTCAAAGCTTCCTTTTATGTTTTTGTCAAATGACCATGATTCGCCATCAAGATACATTTTTAGATTTCTAGGTAAGCTATCTCCTGAAGTATTTTCAAATGTTACTGTATAATCTACAGAGACTTCTGACCCGGTGGCGTCAACAACTACATCAAATGCTCCTGAAGTTCCTGGTGCTATTTGTCCATTTGCAACGTTTTTATTATTAGAAGTATCTGCTAATACGAAGTTTGCAATGTCTTGAGCTTCACTGTTGTTATTTAATACAGAAAGATTAAATCTGTATTTTGCTACATCTGCTGAAAATCTACCTTCTGCACTAGTTATATATTTTGAGTTTGTGTATAAAATTCCACCTGAAATTCCAATGATTAAAACAACTAATATTAAAGAAATAATTTTTTTTGCTTTCATAAAAGCTCCTTTCTTAGAAATAAATTTATATACAAAGATTTTATAAATTTTGGCGCCTTAATTAAAATATAAAATTCTTATGTAACATATTGGGAATTTTTAGAAATTAAATGTTTGAAAAAAATAAGTATAGTTTGGAAATCTTTTCCTGCTATACTTATATTTTTAACATGTATTTTTGAATGTGTCAATATCTTTTTGGTAATTTTTTATGTAATCGTAAACCATAATTCGACACTATTTTTATTTACTTATATTAGGTAACACTTTTTGCATTTTTTCGATAAATTCTGCATTATTTTTTGTAAGAACCATTTGATTTATAATTTGTTCTGTAACGTCTGCAACTGACATATTTGACATTGCTTTTCTAAGTGCAAACACAGTCTTTAGCTCTTCCGGTTTTAATAATTTTTCTTCTTTGCGAGTCCCCGATTTATTAATATCAATTGCTGGGAAGATTCTCTTTTCAGAAAGTGAACGATCAAGATGTACTTCCATATTACCAGTACCTTTGAATTCCTCAAATATTACCTCGTCCATTCTGCTTCCCGTTTCAACTAAAGCAGTAGCAAGAATTGTTAAACTTCCTCCACGCTCTATATTTCTTGCAGCTCCAAAAAATTTCTTTGGTTTGTGCAAAGCAGCAGGATCAAGACCACCTGAAAGAGTTCTTCCTGAAGCCGGGATTACTAAGTTATACGCTCTTGCAAGCCTTGTAATACTATCCAATAATATAACAACATCTTTTCCTTGCTCAATTAGCCTTTTAGCGCGTTCTAGAACCATTTCAGCGACTTTTACATGATGCTCTGGTAATTCGTCAAATGTTGAATATATAACATCGCCTTTTATAGAACGTTTCATATCAGTAACTTCTTCTGGACGTTCATCTATAAGAAGAACAATTAAAGTTATCTCTGGGTTGTTTTTAGATATGCTGTTTGCAATTTTCTTTAATAACGTAGTTTTTCCAACTTTGGGAGGAGCTACAATCATTCCTCTTTGGCCTTTTCCAATTGGGCAAACTAAGTCAATCATTCGCATCGCATAATCTGTAGCAGAAGTTTCTAATGTTATTTTTTCCTCCGGATATATTGGAATTAAATCATCAAACTTTTTCCTTCTGTAAGCCATTTCTGGAGCGTCTTCATTGACTTCTCCAACAAAAATAAGAGCTGGAAATTTTTCGCCTTCTTTTGGAAGACGCGCAATTCCTTTTATTTTATCTCCATTGTCTAATCTGAAACGTCTTATTTGAATAGGCGAAATATATACATCTTTTGGCGTTGACAAATAATTTTCACCTCTTAAAAAGCCATATCCGTCAGGAAGCACTTCCAATACACCTTCTGCAATGAAATCTGTATCAGCTGTTAATTTATAATTTAAATCAGAATCATCTTTTGCCTCATTGTCAACTTCATAATGAATAGTTCTTTTAGGTGTTTCTTCCTTAGGAACTTCTTCATTTGTCTCTTTTTCTGAAAACACTGAAGTGATAGCTGCTACTAATTCATCTTTTTTAAATTTTGTAGAATTTTTTATCCCTTGCTCTTTAGCTATTTGCCTTAGTTCAACAAGGGTACACTTTGATAAATCCATTTATTTTCCTCCAAATTGTTTTTGTGAATTTCTTTGAGATATAAATTCATATGATCAAACTTATTCCTATTATACCATTATATGGCATATAAAATCAAGGAGTTTTACATTATTTTACAAGTTCAAGATTTGTGTATCAGATTTATAAGTGTTGTATTACTCTTGCTATACCAAAAACCTAGTTGCTATTTTTAGCAACTAGGTTTACTTTTTAATTAATATTTTACCTTAATTTTTTGTTTATAATTTTTCTATTTCTTCCGCACTTAATCCTGTTATTTCAAGTATTTGTTTAATTTCAAAGCCTGCATCTTTCATCTTTTTAGCTATCTCTTGTTTTCCTTCTTTCTTCCCTTTCCTTATTCCAAGCGCTTTACCTCTTTTTTCTGCATCTTCCGCAAATTGAATTCTATCTGCTATGTCTAATGTTCTACTTAGTGCTCTTCTTCTTAATATATCATCTTGACTTATTTTTTCTAGTTCTTCTTTTGCTGCTTTTATATCTTTATTCTCTTCCATTATTTGAGTTACCTCCTTGTTCTCTGGATTATCCAAAAACATCATCCATTGTAGTAGCTCATCCTTTGAGTTTTCCTTATAGGCTTTTACTGCTTTTGGCAATTCTATTATAGCAATCTCTAAATAATCTGTCAACATTAGTCTTGGCTCTTCTTTCTCCATTATTTTCCACACTGTTTGCGGCTTTGTTATGTTTTTAGTTTGTGGAAATTTATCATCTAATATTATTACACATATTGTTTTTCTTAAATTTTTATAGTTATCCCCCACCTTTAAATTTGCAGTATACATTTTTGCCCAATAATATAAAAATCTCTCCGCCATACTTTCATGCGTTGCAAGCTGCACTTCTATATCACATTCTGTATCTCCATTTATTATTGCTCGTAAGTCTAATCTTCCGTTTTTGTCATCTTTGTTATCGTTAAGTAAATCTGTGCTATTATCTAGCTCAAGCTTGTCTATTTTTATGTTTAATATTGCCTCTAACATTGCTTGTGTTATCTTTGGTTTTCCTCTTGAAAATAG
>CAKPOC010000078.1 GCA_934169535.1 uncultured Clostridia bacterium
ATTTGTAACAAATATGGTGCAACACTTACTGGTAGTGAAATTCCCATTGGTTCTCCGTTTTTTCCATTTACAACATTCTCTTCATAAATTGTTGCAACTGTTCTGCTTACTCCTATTCCATAGCATCCCATGTATAGTAATTGCTCGTTTCCATCTTGATCTATGTATTTTGCGTTCATAGATTCTGTGTATTTTGTTCCCAATTGGAATATGTGTCCTAATTCGATTGATTTTTTAGCTTCTACGTTTTCTTTATCTTGAACTCCGTATTTTTCTCTTAGATATTCGTCTGCATCTTCTCTTTCTAGAATTTCTGTATTAAATGCTACACCTGTTGCCTTATCTACTAATATTGTATCTTCTCCGATTGGTGATTCTAGCATGAATTCCTCTGATAAGTTTCCACCCATTGCTCCACTATCTGCTGCAACTGGTTTTGCATTTAGTCCTAATATTTCAAATATTTCTAAGTATGCTTTTCTAATTTTTTTGTATGTTTTAGCACATTCTTCTGCGTTCAAATCAAAGCTGTATGCGTCCATCATTGGGAATGTTTTTCCTCTTAATAGATATCCTCTTGTACGAATTTCATTTCTGAATTTTTCTCCAATTTGATAGAATGTTACAGGCAAACTTTTATATGAAGAAACTCTTCCTCTTACGAAATCAGTTATTGCTTCTTCTGCAGTTGGAGCTAAAACAAAATCTCCTTTTTCTGTGTTTGCTGTAATCATTACACCTTCTTCTATATATTTAGAAAGTCTTCCTGATTCTTCCCATAGTTTTGAAGGTTGCATAATTGGAAGTAGTACTTCTATACATCCATACTTATTAAGCACGCCTCTTATTACTGCTTCAACATTTTGTCTTACTCTTAATGGTACATTATTGTAAGCAAAAATTCCTGTTCCATATTGAACTAATTGGTTTGTTTGAAGTAACATATCTTGTGCTGGATAAAATTCATCTAAATTATTTACTCTTATTGTTCCTAATCCTGTTTGTGATAATTTCATATTAAATTCTCCTTTTATAATAATTTTTGATTTTCGTTATTTTCCTCATTTTTCGGCTCTGATTCTTCTTTAATTACATCATCTATTACAATTTGTTCATTTTCGTCAAGCTTATATCTTGGTAAGTCTGGAAGTTCTTCTAAAGTACTAATTCCAAACATTTTTAAGAAGTTGCTAGTTGTTGCATACATGCTTGGTCTTCCTGGCAAATCTGCCTTTCCAACATTTTCTATTAAATTATACTCTAGTAATTTATATATTGTACCATCTGAATTTACGCCCCTTATTGCTTCTATTTCAGCCCTCGTAATTTTAGGATTGTATGCAATTATTGATAAAGTTTCCATTGCTGCTTGTGACAAGCTAGGTTTGCTTCTTTTGTCAAAAATTGGATATAAATATTCGTACATTTCCTTTTTGGTTGCAAGCTGGTATCCGTCTTCTACTTTAATTATTTCAATTCCTCTTGATTCTTTTTCATAATCTATATTCATTAGATTAATAATGTCTATTATTTGCTCAGAAGATAACTCCAAAATTGACATTATCTCATTTATTTTTACTTCTCTTCCACTTGCAAAAAGGATTGCCTCTATTATTGCCTTTTGTTTTTCCATATTAATAATTCCTTTCGACCTACATTATACACGCAAATTTCACTTTATGTCAATATTTGCTTGAAGTAAATTTAAATCTATGATATGATTTACTAAATTAAAGCAAAGGAGAATTTGCAATGTTTGACGGTAAAAAAAATATTGAAATAGTTTCTGGAAATGGAAAAGATTTAAATTTATCAGATGTAGAAGAAAATATATCAATTGCTACACCAGAAGAAGACTCTAATGTTAAAAAAAATATAATAATTCCAGAAGAAAAAAAATAGGTCTAAATTTTTAGACCTATTTTTGAGAAAAATGGATGTTACTTTAAGTTTAAGTCGTTATTTTTTAAGCATTCTAGTTTGTCTGTTAATTCACTTACTATATCTTTTAAAACTTTTTCGTATTCAAAAAATTCTAGTGAAAATTTTCTAAATACAGTTTGTACCTTTTCTTTAGGCTTTTCGCCTTTCTTATATGCTATAAGCCAAGATTTTAAAATGTTAGCAGTCATTGTGATTTCAATCTCGTCCATAGATTTTGCATTATATCCTTTTAATGTTGCAATATATTTTCTGTTATCAACATTCCAAGAAAAAAGGCGCACCCAATACTCATTAAATTGTTTTTCTAATTCTTCTGGGTTTTCAAAATCACGATTTATACCATTTAGTAGCTTGGCATACTCCTTCTTTAGAGTTTCAGCAATTCTTAAATTCCGACTTACCTCTTCAATTCCCATTTCTTTTTTGTTTTTCATAAACAAGCTCTCCTTTCAACTGTAAACAATAAATGTTTATAAAAACATTTGTATTATAACATATTTGAGGCTAAAAGTCAAATTTTGCCTTTATTTAAACCTTTTGGCTCTATGTTTTCCACCCTTTACTTTCTTAGTTTCTGTTTTAATCTCTTTTTGCTTGTTTTCTTCAAAATTTTTAGGTTCGTTATGGCTTTCTTCAGAAATTTCAGTTTCTTTTTGTTCTACTGCTTTTTCATTTTGCATTTTTTCAATTTTGTTATTTCTTATAATTAATACTATTGTTATAATTATTGCACCAATTAATATTGTAACTACTAAAACTACACAAAATACAAGTCTTTCTGCAAAATTTACTTTGTCATCTCCTTGAGATTTTACATTTTTTGCTTCTGCAGTAACTATTTCATTAGCTTCCTCTACTTCTTGCATCGCTACATCTTCTTCATTACTTGCCTCTTTATTTTGCTCTTCTTCTTGAGTTTCATCAATTACATTTGGTATTGGATTTTCTTTTGCTTTTCTAATTATATATACTTTTATGCTTTTTCCATCATCTAAATTTGTAACAAGTATTTCATTTGTTCCTTCTTCTAATCGTGCAGTAGTTCCAGAAACGCTATTTCCATTTACTTTTAGTGAATACCTACTTGTTCCCACAGCTGAAATTTTTACTGTATCTTTGTCGTTTTCTACTGCAGGTACATTTTCGCCATTTGCGTATTGCTTTCCATCAATACTAATTGCAGTTAAATTTGAGCTTGAATTATTTGAGCTAGAGCTATTACTGTTAGAAGCACTTGGTTTGCTTTCCGAATTACTGCTAGAATTATTTATTTGATTATTGCTTGCTGCCTTTATTGATATAGTTTTACTTGCTGATTGACTGTTTTCTGTTTCAGTATTGTAGTTTGCAACTTTTCCAGAAGCACTTATGTTTATAGTTCCAGAACTTCCTGCTGTACAAGTTACTGTTGCTGAATTTGTTGACATTAAATCAACATACGAAGTGCTTAAGCTTGCATTTGTTGCAGATAAGTTAATTGCGCCTGCTTCACTACTATCTACAGAAACTGTTACAGAAAAACTTTCTCCTGCTAAAACTTCTGTTTTTGATGTAGAAATATTTAATGCTGCATTCGTATTTTTTGAAAATAATATATTAATAAAAATTGTTAGTCCTAGTG
>CAKPOC010000079.1 GCA_934169535.1 uncultured Clostridia bacterium
AGTGCGATAAATAATCTTACCGTTTTCTTTTTCATAAATAAATTTTCCTTTGCCATTATTTAGATTTTTATTGGTTATATCTATAAACCTATTTTGCTAACATTCATTATATAATTTTTAATCTTTACATAGTCCAGAGGTGTTATATTTCCATCATTATTAGCATCTGATGCCATAATTTGAATGTCATTTAATGTTGATACATTCATTATGTAATTTTTAACTTTTACATAATCAAGTGGTGTTATATTTCCATCTCCATTTACATCACCTTTAACTATTATATTTTTTTCTTCATTTGTATCTAATTTTTTTAGCTTGTAACCTGTTGCTACTTTTTCATTTTGTGATATTAGGTCTTCTTTATTTTTTACTTCAATATTTGTAAATCCTAAAGTAGATTTAATTTCTGCTACTGTAGTTTGTGGAACTACGATTATATTACCTTTTTCATCAATTTTTGTCTTTATTTCCTCTTCTACTTCGCAAGGTTTTAAATATTGACTTGCAACATATCCTACTACGCCTTTTCCTGTTTTTACTTTATCCCAGTCCATTTGATTAGAATTAGCACATTTTCTTTCAATTACTGCAACTACTTCATCTAAACTTGCTATCATTCCAACTGCACTATAATTAGTTCCAGGTCCGCTTCTTACGTTTACCCATGTTCCCACAGAATAGTAAAGTTCTCCATCATTTTTTGTAAGTGATGTTGGAAGCTTGTTTAAGTTTCCCATATTTTCGTATATAGGAATTACAAATGTTAGTGTTTCGTTTAAAATTCCATTATTTAAATATGTATTATAAAGTGTGCTAGCTTGGCTTGTAGGGTCTTGCACGTTTGTCATATATTGATGATTAAAGCATTCATTAGAGCTTATTGCAATAGTATTTCCTTCTTCCAATATGCTTTCTCCCACAACGTCCCATTTGTAGAAATATGCTGTATTTTGTCCTGCAAGCATATATGAACCTGCTACTAATTTTGCTCCATCTACAATTGCTTTATATTGATTATTCCATCCTTTATTTTTAGCATAAATTAATCCATTTGTTACCGCATTTCCTGTATCATATGAACCATAATTAAAGAAATTATAATAACCTTCATATCCTGGAGCAGTACCAGTTATAGAGTTACTTTTGCCATCTCTTCCTACCTCTTGCAATATTTTTATTGCTATGCTGTATGGGCTCATTTTGCTTTCTTCTGCAGCTTTCATGATTATTTCTGCATATGAAATATCTCCAATTCCGTCTATGTAGATTGTTTTATCCATAAAAGTATTTTTTAGTATTCCTTTTACACCTTCTATGTTTTGCGATCCATTTGAATATGACATTTCTAAAAATTGAAATATTGAAACGTCATTTTTTAGAAAGTTTCTTGGGTCTAAATAATATTTTATTATTCCATCCGATGCACAAGCATAACCACTTTGAGTATTTCCGTTAGAATTTATCCACATTGAATCAGCAGAAGCAATTATTCTATTTTTCCCAATTACTGTTTCATTATTTATTAGTTCATTCCACGAAATTCCTGTATAATATGCTTTAAATTTCCAATTAGGATGTTGCTCTGAAAGTTTTGTCAAATATTCCTTGTAGCTTTCTGGGAAAGCATCAATTCCACTTTTTATATATTGTACATATTGGTTTGCTCCATATACGTTTTTTTCTATCGTTACACTAAATATTGTACTTAAAATTATTGCAAATATAATACTTATGTATATTACTTTTTTACTCAATTTTTCCTCCGTATTTTTCTAAAATTCACCAAAATAAGTATATCATTTCAGCTCATTTTAAGTCAATAAAAGGCGAAAATTGTAATAGTATTGAAATAAAAAAGAAAAAATCGCTTTACTTAAAGTAAAACGATTCTTTCTTATCTTAAAGGAATTTATTTATGTTCTATTTATCTAATTATATAGCTTCTTCATTATTTGTAGTAGCAGGCTCTTTTTCTTCGTTGTCTTCGTCTTTTATTACTTCTAAGCTTCCAACTGAAACTTCGTATGCTACTTTATTTTCAATAGTTCCATCGTCATGTTTCTTCTCATATTGTCTTGATTGAACTCTACCTACTATTTTTACTTCAGTTCCAACCTCCATGTTTTCACAGAATCTAGCAGTTCTTCCCCATGCAATACATGGAATATAATCTGATTTGCTATAAGCTCTGTTTACTGCTAATAGTATATCTGCAATTTCTCTTCCAAATGGTGTTTGTCTATAAACTGGCTTTTTACATATATATCCAATTAAAGTTACTTCGTTTGATAAGAAGTCTTTTCTTGCTTCTACTTCACTTTCTTGGTCTTCAAGCATTGTTACATTTTTTGCAAACACTGTTAAAACTAATTTATTTCTGCCTTCTACATAACTATTGTATGATCTAAATTGACCTTCAACTGTTATTTTTGCGTTAATTGGTAGTTCTCCTTCTGTCATTAATCTTTCTGATATTGTAATTGGTATAATATCAGCACTTCCACTTAAACGTGGAACACTTAAGTCAAATATATAAAATTTTTCTCCATATATTTCATGACTAAATCTTTTTTCACTAGTTACCTTTCCCACTAGTATAATGTGGTTGTTTTCTGAATAATTTGTATCCAACTTAATTTCCTCCTCATTTTTAATTTAAGCATTTGTATTTTTTTGTCTCATATAACCTACAATACCTATTATACTACCATTTTATGGTTTTGTCTACATAAAAAGTTATTTTTTTTGTATTTTTTATTTTTTAGCATATAATATTGCCAATGCTATAACTATCATAATGTCATATATATCAACGTTTTCGCGCTTTATTTTAACCTTTATTTCTTGAGGTTCAATTATAATATTTTGTAAATTTTTTATTGTTTTTTGCAAATAACACATTATTTCATCATCTTTTATACTAGAAATTGTTATGTCACTATTTGAGTTAAAACCATAGGATATTACCATATTTTCGCCATTAAAATTTTCTAAAATGTTCTCATTTTCGTCTAAATTAAAAACTAAGTTCTTACTATTACTAATTATTTTTTGAAAAATATCATAATTAGTAATTTTTTCGTTTATAACCAAAGTATCTAATTTTATGTTTTTAATGTTCAAAATATTTTCTTTACTTATAAACATAGTATCACAATTGTTTACCAAAACTTTAGTTCTCACATATTGATTATTTTTTACATGGAATAAACCAGGACTAACTGCAGATTGGATATTTATTAACAAAATAGTTACTACTTTAAAAGAAAAAGGAAAAGCAGTAGCAATTGTAGCAGATGGACCTTTATTTAAATCAATGGATGCAGATTATAGAAGAGACCTTATTACTAGTGGAGTAGTAAAAGAAATCATCAAACTACCAAATGATGTAATTCAAAATACCAGTATTTCAGCCAATTTGATCGTCTTGTCAAAATCTAATAAAGAAAATAAAATTAAATTCATTGACGCTTCACAAGAATATCTAAAAAATAAAATAGGATAAAAACAATTAGATGTGAAGACCATAATAAATTTAATTGACGGGAAAACAACCAATGA
>CAKPOC010000080.1 GCA_934169535.1 uncultured Clostridia bacterium
ATGGTAGGTTTAAAAAAATTATATAAAGATGATAAAATGCCAATAAAAATTGAAGGAAAAGTATTAAAAAACAAAGAAATAGATGAAATTCAAAAAACTATAAAAAAGTACTTAAATGTAAAAATTGACTTTGAAAGCCCTCGTACGCTGGGATTACACGGAATAACAAAAACATATAATAAAGATGTAGAAACATCTGAAACTAAATTTCACAGAAGCTCATTAAGATCTGGACAAAAAGTAGAATTTGAAGGAAGTCTAGTCGTTTTAGGAGATGTAAATGATGGAGCAGAGGTTATTGCGGGTGAAAATATAGTAGTTTTAGGTGCTCTTCGTGGCCTTGCACATGCAGGAGCAAAAGGAAATAAAGAAGCAATTATAGCAGCAAGCTCAATAGAAACAATGCAAATAAGAATTGCAAATGTAGTAAAAGAAATAGAAAGAGAAGAATTTTTACAAGGTGGAAAGAAAAACTATGCATATTTAAATGAAGAAGGAAAAATTATAATAGAATAAAACAAAAGTGCCAACTAGACGGCACTTTATTTTTTAACTCATAAATAATAAAAACAAGACAATAATGAGAAAAAAGTTATTTTTCTCATTAGACTGAGTAGATAAAAAGAAAATTAAAAGTAAAATAAGTAAATCATCAAAATATAAATCTATTCCATAAATACTAATTATAGGAGTCATTTGAAGAATCACCACCTAAATTATTTAGGATACCTAAAACTTGTTCTATATTAAGAAATTGAATGTATTCATCAACCTTTTTTTGCCTAGAAGGATTTAAATAAGGCTTTAAAGCTCGCAAAAGATTAGCATTGTCGCTATTCTGGTTTTCTTGAAAGGCGGACATAATTTTGCTGATTTTCATCATAGTTTCAAAGTCAATATTTCCAAAATTAAAATCATTATTTTGATTTTCATTAAAATTTTGGCTATTATCTTGATTATTGTAATTCCAATCAGAATTCTGGTTAGAATATTGAGATGAAAAATTCTGAGCAAAATTTTTCAAAATATCTGCCATGTCTGCCATAAAACCTAATACCTCCTAAGGAAAGACTATCTAAACTTTCTTTGATTTCCGTTTGAAAATTTATTTAGCATAGCTTGTGGCCCGCCATTTGCATTAATAAAAGCTTGAGCCTCAGCCAGTTTATTTTCAACTTCTTTTTTATCCATATGGGCTATCATATTCATCATTTCTGCAAAATTCATATTATTCATATTATTTGAATAATTGTTGCTATTTCCCATGTTATTTCTAAAATTATTCATAACTAAAATCTCCTAAAGATATTTGAAATTTAATGTAATTTCCTAAACATTTACTATATAATATGCGAAAATAAAAAAAGTGTTACTAAATTTTATAAAAAAATAAAAAATAGATAAAAAACGAAAAATAAAAGCAAATGTAGAAAAAAGTATATAAATAAAAAAATAGGTGATTTTATGTCATACGAATATAGACTTTAAATGGGCAAAAACCTTGAAAATAGCTAAAAACGGTGCTATCATATATTTAGTTTTAAAACTATTTTTTATTCTAATATCGATATTAATTCAAAAAAATTTTATTCTGTGGCAAAACAAAAATATTTTGTGTCTATTACTAAAAAATCCAAAGAAAACTAATTAAATAACTAAAGACCGATCACATAATATAACCATAAATAGGAGGTGAAAAAGTTCTGCAAAAAAATATATATAATGTATTAAAAAAATCAAAGGTAAATAACACATATATTCATATCGTAAAATAAAGTTTTTTGTATTAGGCAGTAGCAAAAATACTGCCTATAAAATTATTACAATTATACCAAAAATATTGTAATTTCGTATAAAATACGATAAAATAAACAAAGCATTTTCATCATAAGATAAAAATAACGAAAACAAAAGTATAAAAATATCGCAATAAGTAAAAAACTTTTTTGATTTTTGTATCTAAAACGACAAATTAATCAAATCAATTGTATTACAATAGGAGCAATTCAAATTAATAAGTTACTAAAATTTATTTCTATTAAAAGTAATTTATGCTTAATTTGAAAATTTACAAAAATCTACGAGGTGGTAATATGTTTCAAAATATATCAAATGACACAAATGATGAAATAATTAATGAAAGTGAAGTTAAAAGTTTTTTTAAAAATAATTTTAAAATACAAAATATTATAATTTATGTTTTGTCTTTTATGATGTCTTTAATACAAGGAAGTGAAGGAAGCTTATTTTTTGAATTTGCACCTTTTGGAATAGCTATGTTTTCTGCTTCAGTAGGAGCAGGAGTTCCAATGGTAATTGTGGCATTAACTACAATTATAGGATACACAATTAAAGGCGGAATAAGCAGTTTTACAAGTGTTTTATTAACATTATTATTATTTATAGCATTTATACTAATAAAAAAACCAGAAAAATACGAAGACAAAAATGAGCAATTAAAAGTAGGCGTTCAAATAACAGCTAGTGTGTTAATTGTAGGGTTAGTTAAATGTGCATTTAAAGGAATTTTATTATATGACATTCTATATAATATAATGAATTCAGTGGTTACATATATTTTATACAAAGTATTTGTAAATGGAATAACCGTAATTAAAGATTACAATCAAAAAATGGTATTTTCTCTTGAAGAAGCAATGTCTGCAAGCTTAATACTTGCAATAGCAGTAAATTGCTTTGGTAGCTTAAATGTGTTTGGATATTCAATAAAAAATATTTTAAGCATAATAATAGTACTAGTAATGGGCTGGAAAAACGGAATGCTAGTAGGAGCAACTTCTGGAATAATAATAGGTACTGTTTTGGGTTTAATAAATGGACAAGACCCAGTAATGCTAGGAGCTTACGGAATATCAGGTTTTGCCTCAGGAGTATTAAATAAATTTGGAAAGATAGGTGTGATTTTAGGTTTTGTTCTTGGAAATATTGTTTTGTCGTACTTAGCAAATGGTAACACAGTCGAGGTTATAAAATTTCAAGAAATACTAATTGCAGCATTGGGATTACTTGCTGTGCCTAAAAAATACAAAATAAATATTAGTGACATTATTTCTGACACAAAACTACTTCCAGAAACAACAACGCGAACTCTTGAAGAAAATAAAGAAACTATAAATAAATTAGAAACAATGTCTGACACAATAAAACAAATTGCAAATGAGTATAGTAATGTTGCAGCAAGTATTGTAACAGATGATGAAGTAGAAAAACAAGAAAAGCAAAATGAAGAGCTATTTACAGAAGAGCTAATAAATAATTTAGAAGGCAAAGAAAAAAATTTACTATATGATGCAATTAATAACGAAGAAATTATAAAAGATATTTATAATGAGCTTTTAGAAAACAATGTTGTAACAAGAAAAAGCATTATAAGTATATTAAAAGCACATAATAATTACATATTAGGCGAAAAAAATAATAGTGTTGAAAAAGATGATATAGATGAAATCCTAAAAACAATAAATTATTCATACAGAATAAGCA
>CAKPOC010000081.1 GCA_934169535.1 uncultured Clostridia bacterium
ATACTAGACAAAAAATCTCAATTTTATAAAACTGGTCCTTCGGAATTTTTATTTTTGGTGCATAATGCACAATTCATATTTACAGATTCTTTCCACGCATGTGTATTTTCAATTCTATATAATAAACCATTCTATGTAATAGAGAGAGTAGCTAAGGGAATGAAAAGCATGAATTCTAGAATAGACACTTTGCTAAACAAAATGGGATTGCAAGATAGAGTATTTAAAACAGACATAAAAGAAGAAAATAGCGAAGATATTTATAGAAATGTAAATGAAAAGTTAAACGCAGAAAGGGAAAAAGCATTAAAGTTTATGAGAAATGCTTTAAATTAATTATGACAAAAGGGAAAGTATCAATACTTACACCAGCATATAATGCTGAAAAATATCTTAATACGTATTTTAAAACTTTAAGAGAACAAACTTACAAAAATTTTGAAATTATTTTTATTGATGACGGTTCTAATGATAGAACAAAAGAGATTGTAGAAGAATATACTAAGAATTTTGAAAACGAAGGTATTAAGTTAATATACCTTTATCAAGATAATAAAGGTCAAGCCAGTGCAATAAATATAGGATTGCAGTATGTTATGGGAGAATACTTGTATTGGATGGACGCAGATGACTATTTAGAAAATTATGCACTGGAAAAAATGGTGGAATTTTTAAATGCTAATCCTCAGTATGAATTTGTAAAAGGTAGAGTTAGATATGTGTATGAGGAAAATGAAGAAACAAGAACATTTGAAAATCACAGTGACTATGAAATTGAAAATGTTATGTTTGAAAATTACTTATTTGATAAGAACATTGAGTGTTACCCTGGTTTAATAATGGTAAGAACTGATTTCTTTGATAAAAGAGTAAAAAATCGAAAAATATATGAATCCAGAGGAGGACAAAATTGGCAATTAATATTACCAATTACCTATAAGCAAAAGTGCAAAGAAATAAATGATATTATTTACAATTACAGAGTTAGGAAAAATAGCCATTCAAAAGCAATAGAAAAATCATTTAAAGCAAAATGTGATAGATATAATGAGCATAGAAAAATTTTAGTAAATATATTAAGAAATATGGAATATATGCCAAGACTGGAAAAGATAAAATATATTATAATGATATACGTAAAATACTTTAGTATAGAGTTAAAACTAAATATAAAAAAATTAATTATGAGGAAATAAAAAATGATAGAATATACCAATAAATGTACAGGATGTACTGCTTGTAAAAGTATTTGCAAATTCAATGCTATAAAAATGGAAGACGATAAAAATGGATTCAAATATCCGATTGTAAATAAAGACTTATGCGTAAATTGTGGAGAATGTGAAAGAATATGCCCCTTAAATAATAAAAGTACAAAAAGAACAACTCCAAAAGCATTTGCGTGTTATAACAAAGACAAAAATATTAGACTTCAAAGCTCATCAGGTGGGATTTTTCCGATAATAGCAACAAAAATTCTAGCTAGTGATGGGGTTGTATATGGAGCTGCATTTGATGAAAAATATAATGTAAAACATATAAAAATTGAAAAAATTGAAGAAATAGAAAAATTAAGAGGCTCAAAATATGTGCAAAGCAATTTAGGTGAAACATTTAAGAAAATAAAAACAAATTTGGATGAAGGAAAAAAAGTTTTATTTACAGGGACGCCTTGCCAAGTTGCTGGATTATTAAATTTTTTAAAAAGAGAATATAGCAATTTATATACATTAGATTTCATTTGCCATGGCACTCCATCTCCAAAAGTTTGGAAAAAATATCTAGAATTTAGAAAAAAAGAAGATAACAAAAAAGAAATATCAGGTATAAATTTTAGAGAAAAGTCAGAACTAGGCTGGGAAAAATATGCAATGAATATTAAATATACAAAAGGTGAATATACAAAAATTCATTCAGAAGATTTATATATGAAAGCTTTTTTAGGAGATGTTTCACTACGAGAATCTTGCTATAACTGTAGCTTTAAGGGAGAAGAAAGAGAAGCTGACATTACTTTGGCAGATTTTTGGGGAGTAAAAAAGGTTATGCCAAGTATGTATGGTAAAGAAGGAACATCAATATTAATGATAAATAGTGAAAAGGGCCAAGAACTATTTAAAACAATAGAAAACAACCTTGAGTACAAAGAAGTAGATATTAACGAAGTAAAAAAATATAATCCTTCAATGATAAACTCTGTAAAGAGACCCAAAAGCAGAGATGAATTCTTTAATAATATAGCTACAGAAGATTTTGATAAACTTGTAGCAAAAAATGTAAAAGAAAAAAATAATACTTTAATACATAAAACGAAAAGAATAGTAAAAAAGGTTTTAATTAAATGTAATTTGTTAGAAAAGGAATAATTAGAAAATGAAAAAGTCTATAATGAAAAATTACTTATATAATTTAGCATATCAAATTTTAATTATTATAATGCCAATTATAACAACACCATATTTAGCAAGAACACTAGGCGCTAGCGGAATAGGAACTTACAGTTATACAATATCAATAGTTACATATTTTATATTACTGGGGTCACTAGGAACTGCAGTATATGGTCAACGAGAAATTGCTTATGTGCAAGATGACACAAAAAAAAGAAGCATAGTATTTTATGAAATACTTATGCTAAGATGTATTACTATGCCAATTGCAATGATTATATTTTATTTCATGTACTGCAAAACTGGAGAGTATAGCGTTTATTTTAAAATATTGTTATTAGAAATATTAGCTAATTGCTTTGATATAAGTTGGTTTTTTCAGGGAATTGAAAATTTTAAAAAAACTGCTATAAGAAACATTATTATAAAGATAATTAGTGTTATATCAATATTTTTATTCATAAAAAATGAAAATGATACAGGAAAATATTTAGTTATATATACTTTGACAAATTTATTTGGAAATGTTTCACTATGGATTGGATTAAAAAAATATATTACAAAAGTAAAATTTAAGGAAATAAGATTTGCTAAACAATTAAAACCTGCAATAACATTTTTTATTCCTCAAATTGCTATACAGATATACACTGTGCTTGATAAAACAATGATAGGCGCAATTACCAATAATATGTCTGAAGTTGGCTACTATGAGCAAACACAAAAAATTGTAAAAATGTTATTGACACTTATTACTTCTTTAGGAACAGTTATGGTGCCTAGAATTTCTAAATGCTACATTGATGGAAATATTTCACAAATAAGAAAATATATGAACAAAACTTTCAGGTTTGTATATATGTTAGCATTTCCACTAATATTTGGAATAATAGCGACTGCAGATAATTTCGTTCCACTATTTTTAGGCGAAGGATATGCAGAAGTTAAAATATTAATGAAAATTATGAGCTGGATAATTTTATTTATAGGGCTAGGAAATATTTTGGGGTCACAATATTTATTATCAACGAAGCAACAAAAAAAATTTACAATATGTGTAGTATGTGGCGC
>CAKPOC010000082.1 GCA_934169535.1 uncultured Clostridia bacterium
CATATATGCTCCATCATTTCCTGTTTCAGCTATACATTGTTCATTATCTGCATTTATTGCAATATCTCCTGTATTATTATCTAATAAAATAATTTTTATTCCCGTAACCTTTTTCTCTGTTGCATCCTTTACACCATCTTTATTTTGGTCTATCCATACTGTTCCAACAATCTTACGAGTTTCTTCTGTTTCATCTGGTATTATTATATTATCAGAACTATCATAATGTTTTATTACGTGTGAAACAGAATTAGATTGTATTTCTGAAAGATTTCCTTCTTCTTTAATATTTGCAATGTTTGATATTTTCGTATCTTCTTTTATTGCTTTTGCACATACCTCTACATTAATAACAACCGTATCATCCGCATTCAAGAAAATACTTGTTATCAAATTTCCGTCAGAATCGTAACTCGATGTTCTATCGGTTGTTCCATCTGAATATACAACCTCTAAAGACTTAAATGTTACTTCCTTTGGAAGAATATCTGTAAATTTCAAATTATTTAAGTATATTGCTGATTCATTTTTTATTGTAAATGTATATGTAAAGTTCTCACCCGAAGATATTGTTGTCCCTTCTGGAAGGTTACTACTTTGAATAAATGTTGCACCTACTTTGTTAACTGTTGCAGTTAGTTTTTCAAAATTTTCTGCTTGTATTCCGTCTGCTTTTATACTACCTTCTACTGTAATATCTTTTTTGTAAACCCCATCTGAAAGCTTATTTACTAATGTATTTATTTTTATTGTTACAGAGTTTGGATCATCTAAATTCTCTAATTCAATAGTTAATTCGTTACCATTTACATTAACTTTAGCAGAATCCGTTATATCTTTTTCTTTTATTTTTTCCTCAGGTGAATATTCTATTATATTTATAGATTTATACTCTAATTCATCTGGTAATACTAATTTTATTATTGTATTTTTTCTTGATTTATTTTCTTCAGTTCTTGGTGTAATAGACATTGCACTTGCTGATACTGTAATTGTATAATCAGTACCTTCTTTAGGATTTACAGTGTTAGATGTCATTGTAGCATAAAAATACTTTGTTATAATTTTATTAGTTATTGCATTTGTCTCTATACTTTTGTTATCTCCATAATTGATAATTGCTTTAACCGATACTTCTTTGTCACAGTTAAATACAACTTGAAGTTTAATAATTTTAGTAATCGTTGAATTTGCTTTTACTGTTCCTATCGAAATTTTAGCAGTTCGTTTTGTAAATGTATCATCTAACTCCATTTTTCCTTCATCAGATGATAATTCATTAGGCATCTCCATACTTATAACAACATTCTCCGCATCTATTGCACCAGTATTGTTTATTGTTAATTCATATTCTAAACTATCTCCAATACTTACCGTTGCTCCTTCACCTGTGACAGATGTGAGTTTTGCATCTAATTTTGCAATTTTTCCTGTTGTTAGTCCAATCTTTGTTGCTATTGCTTTATCTGCAATTGTTCCAGATGTTTTGTTGTTATTGAAGAATACTCCATAATTTTCATATGCTGTTTGGTCATAATCTAGGTTTGCAGGTAGTGTTGCTTTGTATGTAAATGTTATTGAACTTCCAGCATCCATTATATAATCTGCATTTAAGACTATCATGTATGATTTTATTTTTGTATAGTCTGTTACGCTTGCTTTCCAAACATTTTGTGTATTGTTTAGGTCTGTTGTTGCATCTCCATTTTCTGAATAATAAACTGTGAATTTTGAGTTATCTATTCCTGTTACTGTTATTTCAGAAGCAAGTGGCATTGTCATGTTAGAGCCTAAACTTAATGATGTTGATACATCTTTGTTGTCTTTAAATGGTGTTCTTCCTAATACTACTACGTGGTCTAGTGTATTTTCGTAATTGTTTATTACGTTCATTGTATATGTAACTTCTTTTTGCTCTGCTTTTGTTGGTATTAGAGCTTTTTGTGCTTCGCCATTTATAGCTACTATGCTCTCATCTTCTTTGTAGCCTGTCATGGAATTTGTTGTTACCACTCCTGATGGGGCTACATATTTAATTTCTGTCTCCACGTTTGTAACTGTTGAGTCTTCATTTGTTATTTCTGCTGTTATTTTTGTGTTTGTTGTTGGTGTTAGTTTGTTTAATGTAATGTCTGCTATTAATGTGATTGTTGCTCCTTTTGCTGCAACGTTATTGTATTTTGTTTGTACTCCTTTTAATTTGAATTCTATTGTTTTTGTGCCATCTTCATTTTCTGAAGATTTTATTGAGCTTTTATCTATATTTAGTTCATCATCAAAGTATACTTTGTAATCTTTTATTGCAAGTGTTTCTATGTTTGCTGGGAATGTAACTTTGACTGTTGGGTTCGAGTACATTGTGTCATCAGCACTGTCGTTTTCTAATGTAACTTTTACTTCTACATTTTCGTTTTTTACTATTGTAGATAATCTATTGTTGCTTGTTGTTATGCTTGCTTTTTGTGTTGGTTCTTGTAGTTCTATGCTTCTTGAACCATCTGTGCTTACTATACTTGTTTCTCCATTTTTTGCTGTACCTGTTACCTGACTTTTTAATTGTTTGAATGTTTTTAATTGGTTTACGTTGTAAACAACGTCTTTTGTAATTGCCTTTACTATTTTTATAGTTAGATTTCCTTCAGTCTGTGGTTTTGATGTTTTTATTGTTATATTATTTGTATCTTTTTCGGCTAAGTCTATTACAATTTCATTGTTTTTTACTTCTGTGTTTTTGTCTATTGTTGCAATTGTTGTTCCGTCTGCATTTATAATTGTAATTTTTCCATTCGTCCCAAATAGCTTATCGAATTCTTGTTTTGATATTGTTAATGTTTTGTTATATGCATAATTTTTTCCGCCAACTGTTGTTGATTGTTCGCTTCCACTTTCTGTTACAAACTGATCAATGTCTTGTTTTAATTCTATTGAGTCTATAACGTCAGCATATGCGATACGTGTCACATATATTTCGGTATATTCTGTTTCTTTTCTATTTTGGTCTGTTGTGTTTTGGTTATTGTACATATAACCTTTATTCATGTTTGCAACTGTGCCTAATAAAAATTCGGCAATGTCTCCTATTTTTTTTGTTTGATCTTCATATCCGGATGTTTTAGCACTTACCTTATTTACTCCGCTTTGTGCATATAGGTTCATGCTTGACTTAACATCATATGTAACTCTTGTAACTGAATCTTTTACTGCTTGGTATACGTCTGCAGAGTAGATGTAAGTTACTACAAATTCATCTGCTGTGTTTTTTGCCCATTTTATTTTTCCATTTACAGTATTGTTGTTTACTGTGATTGTTATTTTTCCGGTTGTGCTATCATATGTCCAGTTGTCTTTAGAAAAGTTGCTTCCATTTTGGTCCCCGTTTGTTGCATTTGT
>CAKPOC010000083.1 GCA_934169535.1 uncultured Clostridia bacterium
ATAATAAGCTTCATTATATTAGTTTATATAATTTTTATGTCTGCTATTTTAATAAGAGAATTTTGCGAAGTAATTCACATTTTATATTATAAAAATGCCTCAATAGTTTATCTTATCATCTCTTTTATTATTGTTGGAGTTATTACTAACTTTATAAGCTCTCGCAGTGTTATTAAAACAAATTTGTTTTTTACAATTATAATGATAGTAAGCCTACTTTTATGTTTTGCTTTTGCTGTTCCTAATATAACTTATCAAAGAATTTTCCCCATTTTAGGTAATGGTATAGACGAAATATTTAGAAAAGGTCTATTAAACATTTTTTCATTTAATGGTTTGATGTCATTATATTTAATTCCATCAATGACCAAAAGTCCTACTGAAAAAAATTTAAAAAGAATTTATATGTCATCTGCTATAATTACAGTAATCATATTATTCCTTGCAACTATTTGTCTGCTTTTATCATTTTCTTTTGTTACTCAATTTGAAAACATTTCACCTCTTTATTTGCTTATATCTAATAATCATTTTGGTGAATATTTTCAACATCCTGAGTCTTTGTTTATATTGGTTTGGGTACTATCTTTTATGAGCTATTTAAACATAGCTATAATGTTTGTTTTAAAGATATTAAAGAAAGTAACTTCAGTAAAAAACAGCAAACCTTTTATAATTCCAGTTTGTTTGCTAATTTTTATTTTAGCTCTTGCGCCTAGTAACTTATTTGATGCAAGACAAATAAACATGTTTACCTCTAAGTATATTTCAGGGCCATTTATTTTTGTATTATTTCCTTTGCTATTAATATTTGCTAACATAAAGAAAAAAAGGAGGCTTCAATGAGTAGATATTTAAAATTTATTGTAATTCTTGTCTTTGTAATATCTTTCTTGCTTTTTTCTTTTTCATCTGGCTATAACGCTCACAATATAAGTAACCTTTCATATGTTATAGCCGTTCGGCCTAGATGTTGGAGATAACGCACCTTTAAAGTTAAGCATTCAGCTTACAAAAACAAGTGTTGAAGCAGGAATGCAAAATTCTAAAAATATAGTAAACTCAGTAGAGTGTTCTTCAATAGAATCTGGTATTGATTTATTTAACAGTCATGCTAGTAGGATTATAAATCTTTCTCAGTGCAAAGTCCTTGTTATTTCTGAAGAGCTTGCCACTTTAGGAATAAACTCATATATTTCTACTTTGGCAGATGATGCTGAAATGAGTCCTCATGCTAATATTATTATTAGTAAAAGTTCTGCTCTGGATTTTTTGAACTTTTCACAGCCGGTATTAGAAGATTTAACATCAAAGTATTATGACTTAACTATGGTTTCTAATACCTATAGTAGTTATACTAAAAGTGTTTCTTTAATAAACTTTTTTTCAAATATACATGATTCATTTTTAGAGCCAGTTGCTTCTCTTGGATCTATTAGATCTAATAATGAAAATACTCAACTTGGTATTTTAGGATTAGTTGTTTTTAAAAACGGAAAATTTGCTTGCGAACTTACTCCATTAGAAACAATTTGTCATATGATTATTTCTAATGAATTTGAATGTTGTAAAATTCAGGTTCCTAACCCCTTTGATGAAAACGCGTATATGGATGTTGAAGTTAGATTAAATAAAAGAACTAAAAATTCTGTTAGTTTTATAAACCAAACTCCATATATTTCATCTGCTATTAATTTAAGTGTAAAAATATTATCATTAGGAGAAATAATCACAGATAGTTCTATTGATTATAAATCTGATGAGAATTTGAAATTAATAGAAAATTCTATTAACAATTACTTTTCTACTCAAGTTTATAAATATTTAGATAAAGTTTGTAAGCAATTTGGTAGTGATATTGATGGCTTTGGCAAATACGCCGTAAAGTATTTCTCTACTCAAGAAAAATGGTCAAATTATAATTGGCTAGAAAATTACAATAAAAGCTTTTTTGATGTTTCTGTAAATACTACCATAAAATCAGGATATTCTCTTTTATAAAAAGTTTGTAAAGTGATTACTATATAAATAAAACACACTAATATATTGTTAAAATTTTAACTTTCGTTATAATTTTTATTTTAACTTTATTTTAGTGTGTCTATTGCTATATTTTATTCTTTATTCAAATAACTTATTAAATTCTTTCGCTGATACAACTTCTTTTTCCATTAATAGCTGAGCAAGTTCATGTAGCTTGTCCATATGTTCTAATAGAATTTTTTGAGCTTCCACATAAGCATTGCTAATTAGCATTCTTACTTCATTACCTATTACATTTTCCATTTCATTTCCCATCAATTGTAATTGATATGGATCTTTTTCTAAATTAATGCTTATTGGGCCTATTTTTTCATTCATTCCATAGACTGTTATCATTTTTTTTGCTATATCTGTTGCAACTTCTAGGTCATTGCTTGCACCTGTTGATATATCATTTATGATTATTTTTTCAGCAGCTCTACCACCCAATAATGCAGTTAGTTTTTCTAACATTTCTGTTTTTGAAATGTAACACTTATCCTCATTGGTTTTGTACATTGTATAGCCACCTGCAATTCCTCTTGGAATTATTGATACTTCTTTAATGTTCTTTTGAGTTTCCAAAAATCTGCTTACTACTGCATGTCCAGCTTCATGGTATGCAGTTATTTTTTTGTCTTTTTCAGACATAACTCTGCTATGTTTTTCAATTCCAACAGTTACCTTTTTTAAGGCATCGTCTAAATCTTTATTCGTTATTGCTTCTTCTTTATTTACAGTTGCTAAAATTGCAGCTTCATTCAAAACATTTTCTAATTCTGCACCAGTAAATCCAGCAGTGTCAGCAGCTAATGTTTTTAAACTTACATCCTCAGCTAATTTTTTATTTTTAGAATGTATTTTTAAAATTTCTTCTCTTCCTTTCATATCTGGAAGCCCTATGATTATTCTTCTATCAAATCTTCCCGGTCTTAAAAGTGCTTTGTCTAACATTTCGGGCCTATTAGTTGCAGCGATTACTATTATTGTATTATTTGAATCAAATCCGTCCATTTCGACTAGTAATTGATTTAATGTTTGATTGTTCTCTGTTTCTGCTCCTGAAGCATCAGTTCTTCTTGCACCTATTGCATCTATTTCATCAATAAAAATTATTGCTGGAGCCATTTTTTTTGCTTTTTCAAATAATTTTCTTACTCTTGAAGCTCCTAATCCCGCAAACATTTCTATAAATTCAGAACCGCTCATTGAAATAA
>CAKPOC010000084.1 GCA_934169535.1 uncultured Clostridia bacterium
ACTCCAATAATGCCTCCAAATCTATCAGAATTTTCTGACTCTATATTTTTTACATAACAATTATCTATATTTATATTATTGGAATAATTAGCACTTGAAGAAGCGCAAGCAATAATTCCTCCAGAAGTCCCACCTAAAGCTTTCAAATTTTCTACTCTGCAGCCTGAAACGTTAATATCTTCTTTGGCTGAAAAATATAGTATTCCGCTGTTACATCTTGCCTCTTTAGCAGTGCAATTTGTTATCTTTACAACATTATTGTTTCCGACGCCTATCTGTTGAAGTTGCTGTAGCTATTATTCCAGCATACTTTGCATTTAATTTTTGTACTCTGCAATTGTTTATTGTTACATCTTGGCCTGCACAATTTATTATTCCTGCAGCAGCTTCTTTAGAAGTATTATTATTTCCTAGCACTTGACAATTTTCAAAAAGCACATTTCCTGCAGCAGAGCCACAAATTCCTGCAAAGCCAGAAGGCTTATTAGATGTTACCTGTATTGATTTGCAGTTTTTAATTGTTATATTATCTCCTAAGCTATATCCAACAATTCCTCCTGTTGCACCATAATCAGGTTCACCCAAAACATAAGTATTATTTTTTGCATAGCAATTATCTATTTCTACTTCCTTTGCTTCTCCAACTATTGCTCCTGCTGTAAATTTTTCAGCTTTAAAGTTTGAATCTGTAATTGCCAAATTACTAACTTTTCCATTTTCAACACTTGCAAAAAGTGCAGCTGGACTTAGTTTTCTAATTCCCGTATCTTCATATCCAGGTCTTAGGTAAACTTCTTTGCTAGTATCATTTACATTTAAATTTGTTATTGTGCAACCATTTCCTTCAAATTCACCTTTAAATCCTTGAATTGGAGCAGAACTTACTTTTTGAAAATCCAAATCATTCATTAAAGCATATTTGGCATCTGCAGCCATTGTATATGTTCCTATTGTAGTATTGTTTAAATCTTTAATTTCGTAATTTGTTTTTCCTGTTGCTATATCCATTAATTGAGTAGTTGTATAAATAGGAATATAGTCTGGTAATTCTTCATGTGTTTTCTTAGCTGGTAACCCATCAATTTGATCAGTAATGTCCTCAATTTCACCATACTGATTTAAAAATTGGTCTAGTTTGCTTAAACCTGAAATCTCAGCACTTTGAGAATCATTTGTGTCCTTTTTAGCTTTTTTTGCTTTTGTTATTATTCCGTTTTCTCCTAGTACCATATTAATTGAAATTCCCGCTAGTATCAATAGAATTACGATTGTGACTACAAGCGCAACTAGAGTAATACCCTTGTTTTTCTTTAATAGTTTTTTCATTTTTTCATTTTTTTCGCATTTTTTTTGCGAAGATCCCCTTTCCTTTGTTTATTAAATATTTTTCAATATTTTCGAAAATATTTTACCAAATTGTAATATTTGCTTCAAGTAAAAAAAAACCGTAATATACATATATGTATACTGCGGCAAGGCTTTTAGGGCATTATTACTTTTTTATTACATTTTATTTACACGTAAAAAACCTAGCGGCCATTTTAGCAACTAGGTTTACTACTATTGAAATATTTTAAGTTTTATAAATAATTATTTTTCATTTATTATTTGCTTTTATTTTGAGCTATCTATATAGACTCTTTCATTAGGTAAATACATGTCTAATTTCTCGCGAGCTACCTCTTCTATATATTCGGTTGAATTTGCATTTGCCTTTGTTTCTTGCAAGTCTTCATTTTTCTTTTCAGCTTCCTGTAGTGCAGAAGTATATGTTGTAGACTCTGCTTGATACTGATTTAACTTTTTTTGCTGTGATGCTAAAGTTACTAAAAAATATCCTACAGCTATTACTATTATTACATTTCTATAAATTTTTTTCATCTGCTTTATCTCCAAAATTTTCTTACTATATTATAATTTCTACATTTTTTGCAAAAATCCTTCTTCATTTTTCGATTTTTTTATGTTTTTTTGTCTTATAAAGGTACTTTTTATTTTTATTCTAGCTATTTTAACCTTACGCTTTACTATACTTAAAGGCTTTACCACTAACAATATTGAAAATTTTCTCAAAGGTGAAAAAATAAAGCCTAATATTCTTTTTAACAATGTTATTATCCAAACATTCACCTTTATAATATATTTACTCACTGTACAAAAATACATAACAAGGCCCAATAGCAGCGCAATAAAAATATAAAATCTGAGCTCTCCATTGCTAAAAATGAAGAACATTGAAATTACAAATAACCCCGAAATCACTCCAAAAATTGTATCTTCAACATATGTTACGAAATTATTTGTTTTAAATGTTTTTCTTAGTATTCTAAAAACGTCAAAAAATATTCCAATTACAACACCGCACAAAAGATAAATTCCAAAATTTATTAGCTCAGCAAGTACGTTTTCAGTCATTTTCATTCCTCACAATTACTTGAATATTTTTGAAAAAAAATTTCCTCCGCTCTTACCTGCTATTGTATTTTCACTATACCCTAAGCTAAATATTTCACCTTCTATCATAACTTCTGAGCTATCAATACTTAGCTTATTTATTCTAAGGTCCACTCCTTTTATTGTTAAAAGTCCCAATTCCGTTTCAATTATTACAATTTGGTCGTCAAAACTAAGTACGTCTACAACTCCTGTTACAGTAAGTTTTTCTCTATTTTCTAATATCAGATTTTGAACTATATTGGGCATTTGCATAGAATTTTTTCGATCTTCAGTCACTTTTTTCTCCTCTCTTCATAAGTATTACAATAAAATTATATTCGAGGAGAAAACATTTTAGAACATCTTTTTATGAAGATTTTCTAATATCTTATCATCCATTATTTTGTTAAAAATTATAACTATTTTGCTTTGATTAATATCTATACTATATATGTTATCAAAACCGCTATTTAGGGCTTTTAAAGCATTATTTAAAGGTCGTACACTATTTGCTATTCCCTGCCCTACAATTGCAATTTTGGATACATTTTTTACTTCAATATTAAATTCTTTAAATATTTTATTTA
>CAKPOC010000085.1 GCA_934169535.1 uncultured Clostridia bacterium
CCTTCATACTATGATATACAACTTCTGAATCGTATTGAGCTCCAACGCCTGCAAGCGAAGTTTTTTCAGCTTCTGGAATTCCTAATTTATCAAAAGTATTTTTTATGTCCTCTGGCACGTCGTCCCACGAACTATTTAACTTTGTTTTTGGGCGTACATATGTTGCAATCTCGTCCATATTTAGTTCTGAAATGTCTGGTCCCCATGTTGGAAGTTCCAGTTTATTATAAGTTTCTAATGCTTTTAGTCTAAACTCTTTCATCCATTCTGGATCATTTTTTTGTTTTGATATTTCTTTTATAATGTCAGGCGTTAATCCTTTTTTTATTTTAAAATCATATTCATCTTTATTTTTTATATCATATATGTTTCTATTTATATCCTCTATTTGAGTTTTCATAAAAATTCCTTCCTACATTTTTTTATAAGCAGAATAGCCGTTTTCCTCAATTTCCTTTGCAAGTTCGGCAGTTCCTGTTTTAACAATTTTTCCATTTACTAAAATATGAACATAGTCAACTTTTAGGCTGTGTAGTATTTTGGTGTTATGAGTAATAATTAAAACTGCATTATTATCATTTTTAAACATTTCTATTCCTTTAGAAACTGTTTTTATTGCGTCAACATCTAGTCCTGAATCTGTTTCATCTAATATTGCAAGTTTTGGATTTAATACAAGCATTTGAAGAATTTCATTTTTCTTTTTTTCTCCCCCGGAAAATCCTACATTTAAGCTTCTTTCCATATTTTGTGGGTTCATGCTTAGTTCTTCCATATATTTTTTTAGTTCACGTCTAAATTCAAATATTTTAACAGGTTCTCCTGTTATTTTATTTTTTGCATATTTTAGAAAGTTTGTAACAGAAACTCCTGGTATTTCTTCCGGAAGTTGAAAAGACATAAAGATTCCTTTTCTTGCAATTTCGTCAGTTTTTAAATTTGTTATGTCTTCGCCTTCAAACTCTATGTTTCCCTTTACTTTTGTGTATTCTGGATTATTTAAAATTGCATTAGCAGTAGTAGTTTTTCCAGAACCATTTGGTCCCATTATTACATGAATTTCGCCCTTTTTTATATTTAAATTTATTCCTTTTAATATTTCCTTTTGTTCTGCATTTACATATAAATCTTTTATTTGTAATAAATTATCCATTTACAACTTCTCCTTTATTAATTATTCTTCTTGCACAACATCTGCAACGCTCTTGGTTTATATCATAGTCACAATCTAAATTCGTTAAATCTAAAGTCTTATGAACATATTTTGCAAGCTTGTTTAAAGTATTATCATTCATATTTAGTTTTAGCTTTTCCGCTTCTAATTTAGCACTTTTTTCATCTAGTTCTAATACTTCTTTCAAAAATATATAAACTATGTCATAGGCTTCCAGAATTTTTTTGGCTAAATTTTCGCCTTCACTTGTTAATTCTATTGTGCCATATGTTTCATAGTTTATTAATTTATTTGCTTTTAAATTGTTCAAAGCTTTATTTACACTTGGCTTCGTACAGCTCATTTTTTTTGCAATGTCGGTTACTCTGATGTTGCCAACTTGCTTTTTTAAAATGTACATAGTTTTTATGTATTCTTCTTGCGCTTTTGATACCATGATTTTCCTCTTTTCTCTTTTTATGTTAGTTTCGGTTAACATTATACATTATATGAAAATGTTTGTCAAGGTTAACACGCAAAAATAGCGCTTATTTTGCGCTATTTTCCTTTATTATATTCTCTATTTCGATAAATCTTTTTATTTTTGCTGTAGAAGTTTTTATCATAGGTTCATCTGTAATAAATAGATTCTTCATATGCTTGTAATTTGTAAGTCCAGAATTTATCTCTTTTATATCTTTCCAAATTTTTTCGTGTAACTCTTCATTTGTCATATTTCCAAATTTTTCTTTTACATAATCTTTGTTGTAAACAATTTTTACTGATACTACTAAGTCATCATCTTTAGGTAATCCAAATACCATACTCTCTTCTACATATGGAAGTTTTGCAATTATTTCTTCTATCTCTTCTGGATATATGTTTTTTCCATTTTTCAAAACAATTACATTTTTTTGTCTTCCTGTTATAAAAAAGAAGTCGTCTTTGTCTTTTTTACCTAAATCACCTGTATAAAACCATCCATCTTTTAATACTTTATTTGTTGCTTCTTCGTCTTTGTAATAACCTTTCATTACATTGTCACCTTTAGCAACAATTTCTCCAATTCCTTCTTCATTTGGCTCATTTATTTTCATTTCAATTCCTGATAGAGGATGACCGATCGAGCCCCATCTTAGTTCTTTTATATTTTCTGCACATAAAACCGGAGACGTTTCAGTTAGTCCATAACCTTGTATTGTTAAAATTCCAAAATCATTAAATCCTTTTGCCACTTTTTGGTCAATTGCAGAAGCTCCACTTATTATAAATCTTAAATTTCCGCCTAAATTATTTAGTATATCTTTAAATAATTTTCTGCGTATGTCTATTCCTACTTTTCTTAAAGCAGAACTTATTTTTATTCCTTTTTCAACAATCTCTTTTTTGCCTTGTCTTTCTATTTCTTTGCATATTTTTTTATACATTGCTTCTAGCAACAGTGGAACACATACAAAAGTAGACACTTTATATTCTTTTAAGTTTTCTTGTATATGCCTTAATCCATCACAAAATACGTTTGTTGCGCCATTATTTAAAAACAAAATCATTCCGGTGCTTCCGAATGTATGATGAAATGGTAAAAATGCCATATTTACATCTGTTGGGTAAATTTTTTCGCATTTTCTCAATTGATAAATGTTAGTACAAATATTTTTTTGTGTTAGCATAACTCCCTTGGATTTTGAAGTAGTTCCAGAGGTAAATACAATTTCAGCTAGGTCTTCTTCGTTTATCTTTGCATTTATAAATGCTTTTTTACCTTTTTTTACTAAAATATTTCCTTCTCTTACAAAAGTTTTGTATTCTTTTAATTTTTCTCCAAATTTCTTCTTGGTAACATCGTCCACATCGTCCATACA
>CAKPOC010000086.1 GCA_934169535.1 uncultured Clostridia bacterium
CAAGTATATATTCGTTTTCCATATATTGTTCCTTTCTAGTTTTAATTACAGCTATTTTATATTATTTTTGTGTCCTTAGTGTGTTTTTACAGCAATTAATGCTTTTATATTTATTCCTTGGTCTTTAAACATTTTCTCGTGTTCTGTTTCGATATTTTCTTCTCCATTCCAAAAGTTTGGTTCTTTAGCTAAATCGTAGCTTATTTTTTCTATTTTAAAATTAGTTTCTTTTAAATAAGTTAAAGTATCTCTAAATAATTCGTCATCATCAGTTTTAAAATAAATTTTTCCGTCATCGGTTAAAATTTGTTTATATTTTTCAAGTTGCCTTGTATGTGTTAGCCTTTTTTTATGGTGTTTTCCCCTTGGCCACGGATTACAGAAATTTATATAAATTCTAGAAATTTTGTCGTTTTCATCAAATATGTTTAAAATTCTGTCAATGTCATATCTTGTTATACATACATTTTTTATTGGCTCATTATTTACCAAATAAATTTGCTCTATATTTCTTTTAGCTAATCCGAGCATTGCATCTACTAAATCTACCGCTACAAAGTTTATTTGCTGATTTTTAAAAGCAATTTGAGAAATAAAACTTCCCTTTCCACAGCCAAGCTCTAAATAAATAGGATTATTTTTATTTTCAAATTTTTGTATCCACTTTCCTTTATAATTTTCTGGATTATCCTCATAAAACGCACTTGCTTCTAATTCTGGTCTTGCCCACTTTTTATATCTAATTCTCACTTATATTCTCCATTAATTTTTAATTTCAGCTTTTTCTATTATATATGAAAAATGCTGTAAATTCAAGCTATTTGCAGCACTTTTAAGCATTTTGCGTATCATATTTTGCCAAAATACTACCATTTTCGTGTTTTTTGTGATATAATCTGCTTAATATTTTTAAATGGAGTGAATTAATTTGAAGTTAACATCTGATGACGAAACACTTGCCGAAAACAAAGTTCTAATATTATATGTTTTGAACAAAGCTGGCAAGCCACTAACAAATGATATTTTATACAAAATAGTTCTTGCTGCTGCAAATATGAATTATTTTTATTTTCAGCAGTTTACCTTGGACTTAATCGAAGTTGGGTATATTTTTTCGTTTGAAAAAGAAGGTAAAACTTTGTACAATATTACCGAAAAAGGTCAAACAACTTTGGATTTAACATTAGACCTTCTTCCTGGAATTGTAAAATTAAGAGCAGATACAAATTTAAAACCTATTTTAGATCGCTCTGAGGAGGAACAATCAATCGTTGCAGAATATACCCCTCTTAACGAAAATTTGTACAATATTTCTTGCAGAATTATCGAAGAAAATGAAACGGTTTTTGAAATAAAAACTTTAGCTGGCTCTAACTTGCAAGCAAAGCAAATTGTTCATAATTGGGAGAAAAATGCTTATACTCTTTATCCACAAATTTTAAAATTACTCGCCAACGAAGAAGATAAATAATGCTTTTTGAATTTTTTGATATTCTAATAAAACTCAAAAAATTATCATAACTAAAATAAATAAAAGAGATAATATATTTTTATCTGCCGGTTTTTGGATTTATCTCGAGACATCGAGAGGAAATTCAAAAAATCATCATAGGCAAGGAAAAATATGTTATCCCTTTTATTTTTATATTTACTAGTTATTTTGAGTTTTCTCTTGAATTTTTCAAAATAGCTTCAAAAATTTTTATCTTACATATTTTCTTGAGCGTGCTATTTTTTCAAATTCATTTATTAATTCTTCTTCTGTATATAGTTTTCTTTCTCCTGTTTTTGAGTTTTCAACTTCATATGTTCCTTCTTCTTGTTTATCTCCAATAACAATCATATAAGGTGTTCCTAGCATTGCGCAATCTTTAATTTTTGCTCCTAACATTCCTTGTTTTCTGTCATCTAATATAACAGGAATGCCTTTTTCCATAAGCTTATTGTATAAATTTTCTGCAATCTCTTGTTTTTCTTCTTTTGGAATTATTTGAAGTAAATATGGTGCAATACTTACAGGAAGACTTACTCCTTTTACTTCTCCTTTTTTGCCTCTTATTATGTTTTGCTCATAAATTGTTGCAACAGTTCTGCTTACTCCAATTCCGTAGCAGCCCATATATAAAGGTTTTTCTTTTCCTTCGGAATCTATAAAGTTTGCTTTCATAGAATTAGAATATTTTGTTCCTAATTGAAATATGTGACCTAACTCAATTGATTTTTTTGCTTCTACATTTGTTTTGTCATTTATTCCATATTTTTCTTTTAAATATTGATCAGCGTCTTCTCTTTCTAAAATTTCTGTGTTAAACATTCTTCCAGTTTCTTTATCAACTAAAATTGTGTCTTCTCCAATTGGTGATTCAATCATAAATTCTTCTGATAAATTTCCTCCCATTGCACCACTGTCTGCTGCAACTGGTTTTGCATTTAAATCTAAAATTTCAAAAATTTCTTGGTATGCTTTTCTTATATTACTATATGTTTTTTTGCAAGCTTCTTCGTCCACATCAAAGCTATACGCATCCATCATAGGGAATGTTTTCCCTCTTAGCAAATATCCTCTTGTTCTAATTTCATTTCTAAACTTTTCACCAATTTGATAAAATGTAACTGGTAAGCTTTTATATGAAGTAATTCTTCCTCTAACAAATTCTGTTATTGCTTCTTCTGCAGTTGGGGCAAGTACAAAATCTCCTTTATCTGTATTTGCTAAGATAGTAACTCCTTCTTCCTTATATTTTGCAAATCTTCCAGACTCCTCCCATAATTTTGTAGGTTGCATAATTGGAAGTAAAACTTCAATACATCCATATTTGTCTAGAATGCCTCTTATTACACTTTCTACATTTTGTCTTAATTTTAATGGCACATTATTATATGCAAAAATTCCTGCTCCATACTGAATTAATTGGTTTGTTTGCATAAGCATATCTTGTGCTGGATAAAACTCATCTAAATTATTTACTCTTATTGTTCCTAAC
>CAKPOC010000087.1 GCA_934169535.1 uncultured Clostridia bacterium
TATAGCCGAAATTGAAACAAAAGCCTTAGGCCAAGACGTTTTAAAATCTCTAACTCCAGGACAACAAGTTGTAAAAATAGTTAAGGATGAACTTGTTCAACTATTAGGCGGAACAGAAAGTAAAATTAACTTTAGCCCTAATCCACCAACAATTATAATGTTAGTAGGACTTCAAGGTTCAGGAAAAACTACAACAGCAGGAAAACTCGCAAATCTACTTAGAAAACAAGGAAAAAAGCCTTTGCTTGTAGCATGTGATGTATATAGACCAGCAGCAATAAAGCAGCTTCAGGTAGTAGGAGCGCAACTTAATATTCCGGTATTTGCAAATGAAAATTCAAAAGATGTTGTACATATTGCAAAGCAAGCATTAAGTGTAGCTTATTCAAAACTAAATGATGTTGTAATATTAGATACTGCAGGGCGTCTTCAAATAGATGAAGAACTTATGCAAGAACTTGCAAACGTAAAAAATAGTGTGCATCCACACGAAATACTTTTAGTTGTAGATTCTATGACAGGTCAAGAAGCTGTAAATGTGGCAAACACATTTAACGAAAAAGTAGGAATTGACGGAGTTATACTTACAAAGCTAGATGGTGATACTCGTGGTGGTGCTGCGTTATCTGTAAAAAAAGTTACAGGAAAACCTATAAAGTTTGTAGGAACTGGTGAAAAACTTAGTGAACTTGAAGAATTTCATCCAGATAGAATGGCATCAAGAATTTTAGGAATGGGAGATGTTCTTTCAATAATAGAAAAAGCAGAAGAAACTTTTGATGCAGAAGAAGCCGAAAAAATAGCGAGCCAATTAGAAAAGAAAGATTTTAACTTAAACGATTATTTATTACAATTAAGACAAGTTAAAAAAATGGGATCATTTTCATCACTACTTAAATTTATACCAGGAATGTCTGCTGTAAAGGATTTAAAAGTAGATGACAAAGAGTTTGATAAAATAGAGGCAATAATTTGTTCAATGACCAATAAAGAAAGAAAAAATCCTAAAATATTAAATGGGTCAAGAAGACTAAGAATTGCCAAAGGCAGTGGTACAACAGTGCCAGAAATAAATAGATTTATGAAATCTTTCGAAATGACACAAAAAATGATGAAACAAATGAAAGACAAAAAATCTATGAAAAAAATGATGGGACAAATGAAAAACATGAGCCCAAATGAATTAGAAAATTTAAAAAATCAACTTAAATAGTTTTTAATGTTTACTACTAAAATAGTAGAAAATTTAAAATAAATATAAAAATTTTTTGGAGGTGAATTTTATGGTAAAAATAAGATTACAAAGAGTAGGTGCAAAAAAGGCTCCATTCTATCACATTGTTGTTGCTGATTCAAGATCACCAAGAGATGGAAGAATAGTAGAAAAAATTGGAACATATGATCCAATGACAGATCCTGCTACAATTATTTTAGACAAAGAAAAGGTAGCTACATGGATAAAAAATGGTGCAAAACCAACAGATACAGTAAAAGCTTTAATTGAGAAAGCAAAATAGTATCAAGAAAGGAAGTTCTTTATGGAGGAAGTTTTAAAAGTAATAATAGAAAACTTAGTAGAGAATAAAGAAGCTGTACAAATAACAAGAATTGATGATGAAAAAGGAGTACTTTTAAAAGTTAAAGTAGCCAAAGACGACATGGGCCAAGTAATTGGTAAACAAGGAAGAATAGCAAAGTCTATTAGAACTGTCATGAAAGCTATAACGGCTAAAGAACATAAAAAAGTTGGTATAATATTTGAGGACTAAAAATGAATAAATATTTAGAAATAGGACAAATAGTCAATACCTTTGGAATAAAAGGAGAAGTAAAAGTTAATCCGTTTACACAGGACATTACAAAATTTGAAAAATTAGATGAAATTATACTTGAAAAAAATAATAAACAACAAGTTTATAAAATAGAAGGTGTAAAATATCATAAAAAAACAGTAATGTTAAAGTTAAAAGGTATTAATACTCCAGAAGAGGCTGAAACTCTAAGAAATTCATACATAAAAATAAATAGAGAAAATGAAAAGCCATTACCAAAGGGAACATATTACATAGCTGATTTAATAGGATTATCTGTATATACAGATGAAAATATTAAACTTGGCAAAGTTGAGGATATATATAATAACGGAAGTTGTGATATATATGCAGTAAAAAATGAATTAGGAAAACTAATACTATTGCCAGCAATAAAAGATGTTTTAAAAACAGTAGATTTAGAAAATGAAAAAATTATAGTTCATATAATTCCAGGATTAATGGACTAAAAGAGGAAAATATGAAATTTGATGTGTTAACTTTATTTCCAGAAATGTTCGAACCACTAAAACATAGTATTATTAAAAGAGCTGTAGAGAAAAATATCATTAATATTAACACAATAAACATTAGGAATTTTTCGAAAGACAAGCATAAAAAAGTTGATGATACTCCATATGGTGGAGGAGCAGGCATGGTAATGAAAGCAGATGTTGTATATGATGCCTATAAATCAATACAAGATAAAAATGCAAAGGTAATATTTTTGTCACCTCAAGGTAAAACACTAAATCAACAAAAAGTACAGGAACTTTCAAAAGAAGAACATTTGATTCTTTTATGTGGACATTATGAAGGGATTGACCAAAGAGTAATAGATGAAATTGTAGATGAAGAAATTTCAATAGGTGATTATGTTCTTACTGGTGGAGAAATACCGGCAATGGTACTTATAGAC
>CAKPOC010000088.1 GCA_934169535.1 uncultured Clostridia bacterium
GTTTTAGTTTCTCTTAATTTTAGTTTAGCAAAATCTCTTATTGCATATCTTGAAGTTAAGGCTTCACCGTTTTCATTTGTAATGATTTTTTCTAATACTTTGTCGTTTTCATCTAATACTTCAAATTCGACGCCTTCAAGTTTTACTTCGTTATTGTCTTTATCGACTTTTATTACTTTTACTTGACCTTTTTTTAGCTCATTTTCAATATTTTTCGTAGTCTCTTTGTCCCATTCTACTTTTATTTCTGTATCATTAGCAAGGTTGTACCATTTGTTAGTTTTTGTTTCTATTAGTTTATAATTTCCTGTACGAAGATTTTTTATTTCTAATTCACCATTTACATCTGTATAATATGTTCCAATGATTTTCTTAAATTCTTCAGAATATAGTTTAAATTCTACATTTCCTAATACAACTTTTTTATTATCTTTATCTATTTTATATACTTTAATATTTCCTTTTTTGTGTTCATTTGTAATAGTTTGTGTATTAGTCTGATTATACTCTACATTTACATCAAATGATTTTTCACTTAGTATGTAATTATCATTTGTAGATATTTCCTTTAAGACATAATTTCCTTGATATAAATTTGAGAAAGAGGCTTCACCATTTATGTTAGTTGTACTATTAGCAATTACAGTTCCATCTTGTTTAGTAAGTTGGAATGTAACTCCTTCTATTGGTTGGTTAGTATCTACATCATTTTTTACTATTTTTATTTTTCCTGTGTTTGTTTTAATTTTTAGAGTTCCTGTACCAAATATATCTCCATATGGATCTGTTGTTATTGCATAATTTTGTGTTCCATCAATTCTTGTTTTACCATAAAAAATTGGATAAATCTTAGAACTAGCTTGTATTGTAAATAATATATCTATATCAGTATTCATTGAAGTTTTTGGTATTTTTACTTTAAAATTTGAATTTCCATCAAAAGTGTTTGTTTCTTCATTATTCATATTTGTTATTTTAGCACCTGATGGCATTCCATTTGTTGCAGTAATTATATAATTTCTAGTATTAGCACCACAATTTGTAGTAAATTCTTGGGTGTAATATTCACCATCACTTTTTAACTTACCAACTTTACTTGTAGATATTCCAGCAGTATATGGAGTTTGTGTTCCATTTCTTCCAATATCTACTAAATTTTTTATTGCATTGGCAATTTTGGTTCCACGTTCGTCTCCACCACGATATCTACTTGTCGCATCCCAATTGTATAAGATACAATAAACGGCCTGTTTTGTTGCAACAAAGGCATCATATTCATTCTCTACACCAAGTTCAGCAGGTGTTTTATATGGGTATGCATTTATAATTGTTCTCCAAACTCTCACATCATCTAAGGTTTTTGTTAAATCAACAGTATAATTATGTTCTTCGCCAACCCCATGAAGTTCACGGTCTAGGCAGTAAGCTGGGTATTCCTTTCCTGCTTCAGTATGTGTTACATAAGTACATATAATATAACTCCATCTGCTATGTGCTTCATCCCAATATTGCACATGATATCCACAATCTCCTTTATTCTCTAAATAGGCATCATTTCCAACGCTTTTTGCAAATACTATATTAGAAAGAGATGAAAGAATTGTTGTTAATAGCATTAAAATTGCTATTGCTTTTTTTGTTATTTTATTTTTCATTTTAAAAATCCTCCTTATTTTTGACATATTAAAAGACACTTTATAAAGTGCCTTTGTTTATAATATATAGCATTCTGTCATTATTAAATTTCCATTCACATAATAATCTTCAGCATAAATTCTTATTGTTCCAAATTTATATGTTATATAGCTCTTAACTCTATTTTCGGTATAAGTAAATTGATTTGTTTGTGCTTTTATTGAACTATCCACAACTATGTTGTAACCATATTGTTTCATAAAATCTGATTCATTATTTTGTATAACATTTTTAATTTTGTTTATCATAGCATCATTTTTTACATATTTTTCAGTATTAGTGCTAGGTGTACTTTGACTAGGCTTTGGATCTTCTTTTATTTCTTCTTTTTTTGGTGTTTCAATAATAGTAGTTGTTGTTGTATTTTCTACTTGTTTTGGAGTTTCCGTTTTCTTAATTTCTGTTTGTGTAGTTTTTGCTTTTGATTCAATTGACTTAGTATTTGTTTTTTCTGAGCTTGTTTTTGAACTTGCTTCAGCAACATTTTTTGAATCTTCTTTTTCTTCTTGAACAATAGAAGTATTAATTTCTTTTTGATTTTCATCTTCATTTGATATAGATTTTTCTTCTTGAACTTCTGGAATTTCTACATCAGTTGTATTTTCTATTATTTCATTTTGTATTTCTTCAGATTCTAGAGATTTACTACTTTCTAATTTTTGACTGTTCTTGCTATATAAATATAATGCTACACAAATAATAATTATAAAAATTAAAATACTACTAATTATTATGCAAATTTTCTTCTTATTCATAAAACATCACCCTTTCATAATTTATATTTATTCTAGGGTAACATCATTTATATTGTTTTGACAATGCTCAAAAGAAAAAAATTTTATTTTATTTCTTTTGCTTGAACGCAAAGTCTTAAATTTTTTTGTCCTTTTACACAAGTAATAAGTGTCAATACATTAGTGTCAGTATTTTTCAAAGAGTCCCAATCTGTTTCA
>CAKPOC010000089.1 GCA_934169535.1 uncultured Clostridia bacterium
TCCAGAGGCAATGAAAAAAATTAGTGAAAATGACGAAAAAAGAATTTTAAGGGTGCTGGAAATATATAAACAAACAGGCAAGACTAAAACGGAACTTGAAATAGAATCAAGAAAAAATGGAATAAAATATGAGTATAAAATTTTTGGATTAAATATGCCAAGAGAAGATTTATATGAAAGAATAAATAAGAGAGTTGATTTAATGCTAGATATGGGCCTAATAAAAGAAGTAAAGAATCTTTACCAAAAGTATGGAGAAAAACTTTATACTTCAGTTCAAGCAATTGGATACAAAGAGGTAATTAACTACTTTAAAGGAATTTACACCAAAGAAGAAATGGCCCAAAAAATTAAACAAGAAACTAGAAGATATGCTAAAAGACAAATAACTTGGTTTAAAAAAATTGAAAATATAAAATGGTTGGATGCACAGTCTAGTTTACAAAATAATATAAACATTATTTTGGAGGAATATAACATTGAAAAATAAAAAAATAATAATAGAAGATTATTATGAGAACAAAGAAAAAAATAAAAAGAAAAAGATAAATAAAATAAAAATAACAATAAGTTTAATACTAATATTAGTTGTTTTTATTTTTGGAGTTTATGCTGTTATAAAATTTATCGCAAACCCAACAGATGTATATATAGTAACAAAAGGTGAACTTACAAAAGATGAAAGCGTAGATGGCTATATTGTAAGAAAAGAAACTGAAGTACAAGGTGGAAATTATAAAAATGGAATGATAAAAATAAAAGATGAGGGCGCAAAAACTGCCAAAGGAGATTCTATTTTTAGATATTATTCTTCTGGGGAAGATGAAGCCAAAGCTAAAATTAGCAAGCTAGATTTACAAATTCAGGACTTAATGGAAAATGAAAATACAATATTTACGGGAGATATAAAACTGCTAGAGAGCCAAATTGAAACTACAATAGATAATTATTATAAAGAAACTTCGGTAGAAAAAATGACCGAGTACAAGAAAAAACTTGGTAGTTACATATCAAAAAAAGCACAAATTTCAGGAGAACAAAGCCCAGCAGGCTCTACCTTAAAAAAACTAATTGAAGAAAGAAATTCATTAGAAAAGGAAATGGAAGATAAGGCAGAGTATGTTTCGGCGCCAGAAAGCGGAATTGTTTCATACAAAGTAGATGGCTTAGAAAATGTTTTATTAGCAGAAGATTTTAACAAATACAACAAAGCGTTTTTAGAAAAATTAAATTTAAAAACTAACCAAATTATTGCTTCAAGCGATGAAAAGGGAAAGATAATAGATGGATATGATTGCTATTTAATATTTAACTCAAATTCAGAAGAAATTAAAAATGTAAAACAAGATGATACAATTAAAATAAGACTTCAAAATGCCAAAGAAACAACAAATGCTAAAATTAAAAACATAATTGAAGAAGATGATGGCACAAGAACTGTAACAATTATGCTAGATAAAGGAGTAGAAGAACTAATTAGTTACAGAAAAACGTCTTTTGAAATTGTATGGTGGAGCGAATCAGGATTCAAAATTCCAAATACAGCATTAGCACAAGAAAATAATTACTATTATGTAATTAGAAATAGAAATGGATATCATAATAAAATGCTAGTAAAAATTTTGAAACAAAATGACGAATATTCAATAGTAAAGGCATATAGTAACGAAGAATTAAAGACAATGAACTTTACAAGTGAGCAAATATATGACATGAAAACAATTAGTTTATATGATGAAATAGTATTAAACCCAACAAAAAAAGAAGTGTTACAATAATATTACTAAAAAATTAAATTACAATTACATTCACTAAAACTACTTGACATTAAGGTAAAAAAGATAGATACTATAGCTAAAGTTTTAGTTTACAAAGGACGATAAATATTAGGAGGAAAATTATAATGTCAGGAGCTATAATGAATAAAATTTGGGGAGCTTTTGGAATGGACCCAGAAGTAGATGAAGAGGAAGAATACGAAAACGAAGAAGATGCTGTTGAAGAAGATGACGTTAAAGAAAATAAATTATTTGGAAGACGTAATAGAGTTGTAAATATGCCAAGTGCACAACAAATTAAAATGGTAATATCTCAACCTACAACATTTGACCAAGCAGAAGACATTTGCGATTTATTAAAGGACAAACAATCAGTAATAGTAAATCTTGAATATGTAAATAAAGATGTAGCAAGAAGAATAATAGATGTTGTTAGTGGAGCTGTTCATGCGTTAGATGGACACATTCAAAAAGTATCTAATTCTATATTCTTAATTGCACCATTTAATTATGAAATAACAAACGAAATGGCTAGAGAAGAAATAAAAAATAAGCTATCTGTTTCATGGCTAAAGAATTCAGGTAATAACTAATTTATAAAAGTGGAGGCAAAAGTATGATTACACCATTAGAAATTGAAAACAAAAAATTTTCTAAGCAAATGATGAATGGATATAGTGTAGAAGAAGTAGATGATTTTTTAGATGAATTAACAGTTTCATATGAAAAACTTTATAAAGATCAAAACCAAAATCAAGCAAAAATTAGTGAACTAGAAGCAAAACTTAGCAAATATACTTCAATGGAATCAACACTAAATAATAC
>CAKPOC010000090.1 GCA_934169535.1 uncultured Clostridia bacterium
GTAATACTTATTGCAATTTTATCATTTGTAACATATTTAATTTTAGGCTATAATTTTGCATATGCACTAGAAATTTTTGTAACAATTTTAGTTGTTGCATGTCCGTGTAGTTTAGGCCTTGCAACACCCCTTGCGGTTGTAGTAAGTGAAGGGCTATGTGCTCAAAATGGAATTTTAGTAAAAAATAGTGAGATACTAGAAAATGCTTCTAAAACAGATTGCGTAATATTTGACAAAACCGGAACTTTAACATATGGAAAGCTAAAAATATCGCAAATATTAAATTATAGTGATATTTCAAATGAGGAATTAATAAAATATGTAGCATCACTAGAACAAAAATCATCACATCCTATAAGCAAGGCATTTGTAAATTATTTAGATGAAAATAATCTGGAAAGTCTTACAGCAACTGAATTTGAAAATGTAGCAGGATTTGGCTTAGTCGGTATAGTAGAAAATAAAAAAATAATTGTAGGAAACTCTAAAATACTTGAAAAATATAATATAGAAAATAATAAAAAGGAAGATGAAAAATTACTCGCAAATGATGGAAATAGCATTGTATATGTCGCAATAAATAATAAGTTAGCTGCACTTATAGGAGTAAAAGATATCCTTAGAAGTAATTCTAAAGAAGTAATAGATTCTTTAAAAAAGCAGAATATACAAACAATTATGCTTACAGGTGACAACGAAAAAACAGCAAATGCTATTGCTAAAAATTTAAATATTTCAAAGGTTGTTGCAAATATTCTTCCAGCAGAAAAAGCAAAAGCTGTAAAGAAATTAAAACAAGAGGGAAAATTTGTAGTAATGTGTGGAGATGGAATTAATGATAGCCCAGCCCTTGCAAATGCAGATATTGGAATAAGTGTAAAAAGTGGTACAGACATAGCTATGGATGCGTCTTCTGTAATTCTTACAAATAACAATTTAAATTCAATTTTAAAATTAATAAAAATAAGTAAAAAAACAGTAAAAAACATAAAGCAAAATTTATTTTGGGCGTTTTTTTATAATACACTTATGATTCCAATTGCAATGGGCATATTTAGAAATTTTGGACTTACAATAAATCCTATGATTGCAAGTATAGCGATGGTTTGCAGCAGCTTAACTGTTATTTTAAATACTTTAAGACTAAAAAGAATTAATTTGAGAAAGGAAAAAAATAATGCTTAATTTAGAAGAAGTTTCAAAAAAACTTACATTATTTAATGAAAAAATTTTGAGTATTGGAGGTTCTCTTTGACATTACAAAAGTAGAGAATGAACTAAAAGAATTAGAAGTAAAAACTACAGAAGAAAATTTTTGGCAAAGCAAAGAAACAAGCTCAATTTTAAAACAAATAAATTTATTAAAGAAAAAATCGGAAGGCTATAAAAAAGTCTTACAAGAATACGATTATGCAGTAGAATTAAATAATTTAATAAAAGAGGAACTTCCTCAAAATGAAAATATAGAATTAGACAAAGTTTCTAAAGATCTTCAGGAAGAAATTACCGAGCTACTTTCAGTAATTTCTTCCCTTGAAAAAAATATAAATAGCTTAGAAATAGAAACTTTACTTTCGGGGAAGTATGACAGCAACAATGCCATTTTAACACTTCACCCAGGGGCTGGTGGAACAGAGGCTCAAGACTGGGCTGAAATGTTATATAGAATGTACACAAGATGGGCAAATGAAAATGGCTACTCAGTTGAAGAAGTAGACTATTTAGAAGGAGAAGAAGCAGGTTTAAAAAGTGTAACTTTTGTAGTTTCAGGTGAGTTTGCTTATGGAAAACTAAAAGGTGAAATGGGAGTTCATAGATTAGTAAGAATTTCACCTTTTGATGCAGGAGGAAGAAGACATACATCTTTTGCATCTCTTGAAGTTTTGCCCGAAATTTCAGAAAATACTGAAATTGATATAAATCCTGATGACTTAAGAGTGGACACGTACCGTTCGTCAGGTGCAGGAGGCCAGCATATAAATAAAACTTCATCTGCGATAAGAATTACACATATTCCTACTGGAATTGTGGTTTCTTGCCAAACCCAGCGTTCTCAAACTCAAAATAAAGAAACAGCAATGAAAATGCTAAAATCAAAACTTTTAAACTTGAAAGAAAAAGAACATAAAGAAAAAATTGAAGATTTAAAAGGGGTTCAAATGGATATTGCGTGGGGAAGCCAAATACGTTCATATGTATTTTGCCCATATACTCTTGTAAAAGACCATAGAACTAATTTTGAGGTGGGCAATGTTCAAGCTGTTATGAATGGAGATTTAAATGGCTTTATAGATAGTTATTTAAGATGGAAGAAACAGCAAGAAAATTAGAACTTTTTGTCGATTATTTAATATAATATAGTAACTACAATATGTAGTTTTAATATAGTTTAAAAGGAAGAAAGAGCAATATGAAAAATACAGCAGTATTAAAATTTGGAGGAAGTTCAGTAGCAGATAACTAAAACTTGAATATCGTCGCAAAAAAAGTAATTGATTTTAAACAAAAATTTAAAAATGTTATAGTAGTAG
>CAKPOC010000091.1 GCA_934169535.1 uncultured Clostridia bacterium
ATTTATTAAAATTGAATTGTATTCTTCAATTTGTCTTAAGTCATTTAAAAATACGTCCAAACTGGTTCCAGCAGATTCACTTACAATATAAGCTTCTTTCCCAAGTGTTCTTGCAATTCTATATACACCTAATGCAGAGCCCATTGCGTCAACATCACTATTTGTATGTCCCATAATTATAACATTTTCAGAATTACTAATTAGCTCTTCTAATCCTTGAGCTACAATTCTTGCCTTTACCTTGGTACGTTTTTCTATTTCTTGAGTTCTGCCACCAAAAAATTGATATTTGCCATTTTGTTTTACTATTGCTTGATCTCCGCCTCTGCCAAGCGCTATATCTATTACAGCTTTCGCAGATTTATATTTTTCGGCATTTTTACTTCCTTCTTCTGAAATAGAAATACTTAAAGTTGCCTGTATTTTATCTTGAGTTTTTATTTCTTTTATTTCGTCTAATATTGCAAATTTATCTTTTTTTATTTGTTCAAACACGCATACATATGTGTCACGCTCTGACTTTATTGAAATTCCATTGTATTTATTAATCCAAGCAAATACTGCTTTTTCTATGTCAGAAGTTAAAATTAATTTTTCCTCTTCTGATGCTCTTTGCATCATTTCTTCGTAATTGTCTACTACAATTATTCCTATGCAAGTTTGTGAATTGTTGTATTTATTAACAAGCTCTTCCTTTTTAGTTTCGTCCATAAAATATACTGTAATCATATACTCTTTTGAGTTTTTATGGTCTTTATCCTTTATTTTTGTATATTCGCCAATTACTTTGTAAGTTTTGCTTCCAATATTAATTTTTTCATAAATAGGGCTATTACTTATTTTTTCATAGTCATCTGCTTTTATTTTTATTTCTTTAATTATATTATTTAGGTAATTATCTATATCAATGTTTGCAAATTCTTTTACAAACTTGTTACTTCTCCATACTACATTTCCTTGTGAATCAATTATCACTAGTGGAAATGGAGAATTCATTATTGTACTTTGAGCTGCTTTGTCCACACTCATTGTAATTTCGTTTATCTTTTTTGTAATTTCAAAACTTCTTTTTTTATTTGTCCAAATAGTATAAATTAAAATTACTGTAAATAATACTATTGATGGAATTGCAAAAACTGGTTTAATTATACTAAGTATAATTAAAATTATTGCAATTATAACTATATAAATTTTAGTTCTGGATATAAATTTATCCGAATTTTTTTTACTTTTTGGCATACATCCTACCTTTTTCTTTCTTTATAATACACTCTTATTTTACTCTATTTTAGCGGTTTTGTCAATTTTTCGAAAGTAAAATGTTGTCATAAGTAAATCTATTTTATTAATATAAAACTTTCTCTGTAGTTGTCCTTTATTTTAAAGTCTACATTTTTATTTTCTATTACTTTGAATTTAGGTAATTCTTTTTTCTTGCTAATTGAGATTTCAAATTTATTTTTTTCCTTCCATATTCTATAAATTTTTTTCTTCTTACAAATTTCACAAAATTCCATATTAGACTTTTGGATTATCAGATCCCTGTTTTTATATTTATTTAAATTAAAATTTATTGTGCTACCTAAAAGAAGTGGAATAAATATTTGAAAATACAAGTCATATTCATTATTTATGAAATTACTTGCCATTAATTTTTTATTCCAAAAATTCCATATATGAATTTTCTTTACTATTTTTAGTGTATTTTCAATAATTTGGCTTGTTGAAAAAATTTCTTCGTTATTTCCGGCAAAAATAGTTTTTCCTTCTTTATTTTTTTGCTTTTCAATAAGTTGCAAATTATTTTCTAAGTATCTTCCCACATTCATTATTTTTGTATAGTTTATTACATTTAGATTTTTTTCAGGATCAAAATTTATTAAATTTAATTTAATATTTTCTTTTTTGGCTTTTCTATTCTTTAAAAATTTTATGATTTTTTCACGATAACTATTAGAATAAAATATTGTATTGATTTTGTATTTATTTACAATTTTGTTAAAATTCTCTGCTTTTATGTTACTTGGTACTATTACTACATCATTGCCCATTATAATGTTTGCTATATATGTGCAAACCCATTCCTGCCTATTTTCTGAAATTATAGCAGTTGTTATTTTGTTACTTTTTTCAAATAATCTATTCATTGCTATTTTTAAAGCCTCTACATCAAATTTATAACAAAAATAATTTATGTCAAAATTTTTGCTTATAGCTACTTTCTGCCTATAATTTTCTGACGACATATTAAGCATTTCCATAAGACTTTTTTCTTTTTCCACTATGATTCCCTCCACCAAATATTCTTTATTAATTATACTTGTTAAAAATATCCAGGTCAAGAAAAATCGTACTTCAAATGTCGCTATTTTTCGCTATTTTGCACGCAAAGTAAGTCGAAAAAAGTAGACTTAAAATTGCAATTTTTTTACAATTTTAAGTCTTTTTTTACTATTTTTGTTCCGAAAAAGCCGTTTTTCTTCTATCTGCTATATATG
>CAKPOC010000092.1 GCA_934169535.1 uncultured Clostridia bacterium
AAAAGAAAAATAAGATGAAAGAAAAAGAAGAACAAAGGTTAATAGAATTAAAAAAAATAGAAGAAGAAATATATTTAAAAAATCCAAATTTTGAATATATTTGTGGAATTGATGAAGCGGGAAGAGGCCCACTTGCAGGACCCGTTGTAGTTGCTGCAGCAATAATGCCAAGAAATTCTATGATAGAAGGAGTAAATGATTCTAAAAAAATATCTGAAAAAAAGAGAGAAGCATTATTTGAAAAAATAACTGAAGAAGCAATTGCGTATGGTGTTGGGATAATAGATCAAAAGGAAATTGACAGAATAAACATTTTAAATGCTACTAAAGAAGGACTAACTATGGCAGTAAAAGAATTATGTGTAAAGCCAAATGTAATATTAGTAGATGCGCTAAAACAAATTGACACATTGGGAATCCCATATGAATCAATAATAAAAGGTGATGCAAAATGCTACTCTATTTCTGCAGCCTCAATTATAGCAAAAGTTACAAGGGATAGAATTATGAGGCAGTGGGACGAAATTTACCCACAATATGGTTTTGCAAAACATAAAGGCTATGGGACAGCAGCACATATAAAAGCAATAAAAGAATATGGTCCATGTCCATTACATAGAAATTCATTTATTAAACATTTTATATAAAAATAAAACCTCCGTATTAAAAGGAGGTTTTTGTGCGATTATAAAGAAGTCTTTTTATTATCTAAAGATAAACCTAAATCAGCAAATGCAGATTTTAATTTTTTATTTTGTAAATATCTATTGATATTTTTTACAGAAACACCAGAACCATAAGATAGGTTTTCAACAGATGTTTCAATTTCTTGCTCACTTAAAAACTTTTTTAAACAGTTTATATCATTTGAATCCTTTTGTTTACAATTAGGACAAACTAAACTACCTGTAGCAAAAAAACAACCACAACGTTCACATTTATTTAAGTTCATAAATAAATCCTCCAATCCCTAATTTATATTAATAAGAATTTTAGCACAAATTTGACAAAATATAAATAGAATTCGACAAAAAAGTAAAAAAATTTATAGATAATTTAATAATGTTATGCTATACTATTTTAAGACAAAAAAATTTGGAGGAAACAATGCAAAGAAAAAAGGTTGAAGGGACAACTGAAAACTTAAATTTATTAACAAACAAAGTAAAATATATAGGATTTAAACTAGGCGAAGTTCCAGAAGTATTTAAAGAGTTTGAACCGTTAAACTATAGGCTTCCAAAAGTTTATGACGAAAAATCATATAAAATATACAAATATGTAGATGTAAATGATATAGAAATATTAGTAACGCCAAAAGATAGACTAACTGAACTTTCAGAAAGATATAAACATGCAAGTCCAATTTCAACATATATGGAACAAAACAAAGAAAACTTAGAAAAATATGCTTATTTTTTAAGAATGATAAATCAAACGAATTTGCAAGATATTCAAAAAATTGAAGAAGAGCAAAACGAGTTTTCTAAACAAATACCATTTGATGTAAAATTTAGCAATAATTTTAAGTGGCAGATATTTTATTCTGAATTTGCAAAAAAATATTTTATGATAGCTTCAATCGAAGAAAATGACAATTCACCAATGTTTTATTTAATGAAGGCTAAAATAGAACAAGCTAAAAAGAAGAGCTCAAAATATATTTTTGTACCAATTAGCAATGAAGAATATAGCGAAAAAATTTATAAAAAATCTGAAATAGAAGACTTAATAAATTATTTATGGTACTTTACCAAAAATTGGGCACAAATTTATGAAGTAACAGATAAAGACAAAAATTTAAGCATTCATATAGTTGGCGAAACTGCTATCTTTGACAAAATGACTAGCAAATATAAAATTCAAATTGATGATAAAAAAGCAGCGGCCAATATATATAAACTAATAAAAGCACTATTTATACTTTCATATGAGCTTACAACAGAGTACAAATTTAAACTAAAAGTAGACAAAAATGGAGGCTTAGAGTTTTACTTTGAAGACGAAAAAATAGAATATGATACTCTTCCAGAATTTTTAAAAGGTCAATCTATAAAAAAAATATATGAAATTGAAAAATTGAAATAAAATGCCTAATTATGATTATGACCAAAACTGAATGAAATTAGATGAAATGTTTTATGAAAAACTTAGGGTGTGTTTGTTTCATTTAGATGTTTTAGGTC
>CAKPOC010000093.1 GCA_934169535.1 uncultured Clostridia bacterium
TGTTTGATTGAGATTGGGGAAGCCGCGCGTTGCGACGGAGTTTTTGTGCCCCCCCTTTTTTTAATCTAGATTTTTTGGTTATGATGTGTTGACTTTAAAAAAAAAAAAAAAAAAAAAGGAATATGGACTGGGAATATGAATATTTTAATAGATAAACTAAAAAGTTTGCCCAAATTTTCTGAGTATATTTCAAATATAAAAAATAAGATAAGTCCGCAAGTAATTTCGGGCTTATCTAGTGTTGGAAAAATTCAAATAGTGCAAGGAACGAAGGACTTTGCTAAAAAAAATATTTTGCTTATAACATTTAATGAAATTCAAGCAAAGAAAATTGTGCAAGATTTAAAATATTTTAATAGCAATGTTTTATTTTTTCCTAAGAGGGAGATTGTGCCATATGATTATGAAGCAGAAAGTAAAGATCTACCATACGAAAGAATTGATACTCTAAACAAAATCAATGATTCAAAAAATAATGGAATCATAGTAGTAACAACAATTGAAGCATTAATGCAAAAAATGATTTCAAAGGAAGCTTTATATAAAAATGTTTTAGAATTTGAAGTAGGAAAAACATTTGACTTAGAAAATTTAAAGGAAATTTTAATAAATCTTGGCTATGAACGTTCAGAATTAGTAGATGGAAAAGGTCAATTTAGCATAAGGGGCGGAATTGTAGATATAGGAGTTTCAAAAACTCAAGGTTATAGAATAGAGTTTTGGGGCGATGAAGTCGATTCTGTAAGGAGCTTTAGTATTGTTTCACAAAGGTCAAATAAAATGCTTGAAAAAGCTGTGGTATATCCATCTTGCGAAATGGTATTAGTTCGTGATAAAGATGAAATTTGCAACAGCATAATTCAAAAATATGCAGAAAATGAACAAGTAAAAGCTGACATAGAGCAAATAAAAAATGGAAAATACATAAGTAAAATAGATAAATATTTTAACAGTTTTTACGAAAAATCAAGTACACTTCTAGACTATATAAATGAAAACTATGTAATTTGTGTAGATGACATAGATAAAATAGAGGCAAGGCAAAACAACATTTTAGAAGAAAATCAAAACTTAATTAAAAGCTTAATGGAAAAAGATAGACTAGTACCAGAATCTATAAAAAATATTTCTAGTGTTGATATAGAAAAAAATACTAAAAATCAATATGTGTTTTTGTACGAAACAGATATTTTTTCAGACGAGAAAAAGCTAAAATATTCAAACAATATAATAAGCTTTAAATATAGAGACGTGCACTTTTTTAAATCTGAGTTAAATATACTAATTAAAGAAATAAAAGAAGCAGAAGAAAAGAATAAAAATGTAATTGTTCTTGCTGGAAATGAACAAGGTGCAAAAAAAATAGAAAAATTGCTTTCACAGGAAGATATAAAATTTAAATATTATGAAAAATTGGAAGAAAAAGAAGAAAAAATTTTTGAAGCAGGTATAAATGAGGCTTTAAAAAATAAAGCAGTAATAATTTCTTCAGGTTCTCTTTCTTCGGGATTTGAAAATTACGACATGAACTTACTAGTTGTTACTGGCGAAGAGTTTATGGCAGGAGGAAGTTCTAAGAAAAGATATTCCGACAATTTTAAAAATGGCGAAAAAGTAGTATTTGCAGATTTAAAAGTTGGAGATTATGTAGTTCACAAAAATCAAGGAATAGGAATCTACATTGGTGTAAATACTATTACTACTGCAGATAATGTTACAAAAGATTATATAAAATTAAAATATAAAAATGAAGATACTTTATATGTGCCAACTGAAAATTTAGACAATATCAGAAAATATATAGGTGGAGGAGAGCAAGAACCTAAACTAAACAGGCTAGGAAGTAAGGAATGGGAGCATACAAAGGCTAGAGTAAAAAACAATTTAAAGGAAGTTGCAAGGGATTTAATAGAACTATATGCAAAAAGGAGAAAAGCAAAAGGCTTTATGTTCTCAAAAGACACACCTTGGCAAAAGCAATTTGAAGATAGTTTCCCATATATTGAAACTCAGGATCAATTAAGATGTATTGATGAAGTAAAACAGGACATGGAACAAGAAAAACCAATGGACAGACTTTTGTGTGGAGATGTTGGATATGGAAAAACGGAAGTAGCCATAAGAGCTGCCTTTAAAGCTGTAATGGATCAAAAACAAGTGG
>CAKPOC010000094.1 GCA_934169535.1 uncultured Clostridia bacterium
TAATATTACTAATCCTGGCAGCAGTAACAATTACAATGACACTGGGGGAGAATGGATTATTCCAGAGAAGCAAGGCTACAAAAGATGCAACAATTAAGGCGATGTCTGATGAAGAAGTTGAACTTGCAGTAAGCAATTTGAAAATGGAAACAACAATAAGAAAACTAACACAGGAAGGAAGTAGAAAATTTTTAGAGGACGACTTAAAAAAATCTGATAAAGATACGACAGTTGTTATTAATGGATCAGCATTAGAAGTAAATCATAGAAATTTTTCATATATTATAGATGATGATTTTGAATTCGATGATTCAGAACCATTTGATCCAGTAGAATGGGATAAAACAGCAGCACCAGAAAATGTATTTGTATGGGAAAGTGATGATCCTAATAATGAAGGATATAATACAATTATAGGGTATAATGCTACAGTAGACAATTATCCGATACTTAGATATCCAAGCAGGTGTAAAATAATTGAAGAGGATTCTTATAAAACCAATACAAAATTAAATTTAGATGAAAACTTGTATAAAGAAGAAAAAATCAGAATAATAAGAAATTATACGTCTAATATAAAAAAGAAAGAATTCCCAGAGACAATCACAGAAATTGGTGGAGAAGGCTTTTTTTATAATAATGTTGAATCTTTAAAATTACCTAAAAGTTTGAAAAAAATAGGAGATTATGCTTTTATTAATTATAGTAAAATAGAAGTAATAAATATTCCTAAAAATGTGGAAAGTATAGGTTTAGATATTTTTAGAGATTGTAAAAAGCTAATCAGCGTAAATATACTTGGAAATATTAAGCAAATAAATAATAATGCATTTGGACAATGGAATAGCAATGAAATAGAAGTTATTTCTATAAAAGGAGCAGAAGATTCTATCAAAGGAGCACCATGGGGAGCGACAAACGCAAAAATAATATGGAACTATGAGGAATCAAAAGAATATATGACAGAAGAAGAAAAAAAAGAATGGGATAAAACCGCTGCACCAGAAAACATATTTGTTTGGCAAAGTAACGATAAAAATAGTCCATTATATGGAAATATAGTGGCAGTAAAAGAAGAAATATCTAATTACCGTTTATTAAAAATTCCTAGTAGATGTACTAGCTTGAATTTAATGTGTTCAACAGAAGAAAAAGCAAGAGCACTTTGCAAAAATATAAAAAAGATAGAATTACCAAAATCAGTTCAAAGAATAGAGTATAGTGCTTTTTACAGCGGTGGCAAAGGATTTAGTGGGTTAGAAGAAATTAATATACCAGAGAGTGTTTATTATATTGGAGATTATGCTTTTTACGGATGTGATAGCTTAAAAAAGATAAATATCGAACAAAAAGCATATTCAATACAAGGAGCACCATGGGAAAATAAGTTAGAAAACATAAGATGGAAAGAAGACCAAAACGAAAATTACATGAGTGAAAATGAAAGACAAGAATGGGACAAAACTGCTTCATCGGAGAACGCTTTTATATGGGGAAGTAATGATAAAAATGATATTAATAATTATGCAACAATAATTGGATTTAATGAACCAGCATCTAAATATCCAATCTTAAAAATTCCTAGTAGATGTAAAGATATAATAATAGATGATGTTTATGATTATGAGAAAAGAAGTTTTACAAGTAATTTAAAGAAAATAATAATACCTAAATCAGTCATATATATAGGAAAGTTTAATAAAGATGATTGGAGAGGATATTTTTACAATTCATTAAAAGAGATAAAAATAGAAGGAAAGTCAACAAGGGTGTATCAAAATGCTCTAAGAGGATTTAGCGGTATAACAATTAACTTAACTGCAAGTAAAGACTCAATTTCAGGAGCGCCATGGGGAGCATACAACGCAACAGTAAATTGGAACTGTGATAGTGAACAATAACCAATAATAACAAAGATGAACTTAAAGACTGAAAAATAG
>CAKPOC010000095.1 GCA_934169535.1 uncultured Clostridia bacterium
CGTATGGCACCTGGTTTGCGTATGGGTGCGCTGTTCGTCCCGTAGTTTCTCTGAAATCTGATGTCACAACAGCACAAGTAAAGAAATTGGCAAATCAAAGTATAACAGAAGATGCTTGGAGTGGCTATTCTGTACAATGGAGTGCAAATGGTAGTGCAAGCAACGGTGAAGCTGGAAATCACGGAAATTAATAAATTACAAAATGCCCCAAGAAGGCCTCGTGACTTCTGGGGCGCTGTTTAAAAAGAGGCACAAATGAAATTAGAAAATATTTTTAATATAGTAACAAATGTTAAAAAAGTCTGTAAAGAATATGTTGTACTAATTGAAATAGGTGCATTCTATTATTGTTATGGAAAAGATGCACTTATAATTGCAAAATTAGGAAAATACAAAATAAATATAGTACAACACGATGTATACGCATGTTCATTCCCTAAAAATGCATATAATAAGATTATTTCGAAACTTGAAAGTAATAAAATTAATTATATAGTACTGGATAGAAGAAATAATTATTCGGAGCAAGAAAAAAGCAACAATGGCAATCTGAATAATTATCAAAAATATTATGAATTGAGTAAAAGTGAATATGCGATAAAATTAAGAATAGAAAAAATAAATAACTTTTTAATAGAAAATCAGACAGATAAAGAACTATTATTAAATATAGAAAGAATGATAAATGAAAGAAGAAAAGTTTAAAGTAATAGATTTTATAAGAGAATTAATTGTATATATGGATTTACATCTACAAAATTTTCCGAGAAAAGAAATAGAGCTAAAGACAAAATTAAAAATGGAAAGTTATGAATTGCTAGAAATAGCATACAAAGCCAATATTACTAATGAACAAAAAAGAATAGATTTAATAGAAGATATGATTGCAAAAGTAAAGGTAATAGATTTTTTGTTAAATATGTGTTACGACAAACAGATAATAAATAGTAAAAGGTATGTAAAATTTGGCACCAAACTTGACGATATAATAAAATATGCGTCTGGATGGAAAAAATCTATTACAATAAAAACTAATGATTAAATACGGTTTATAAAATATAAGTAATTATATTTATAAATAGGGCGTGGTTGATGTGGCTGGCTTCTCCTGGTGTGAATGTGAACTCTTCCAATGCTAACTTCGGGCCTGGCAATGTAGACGATAATGCTGGTACCGGCAACAACAATTTCAACTCGAATGGCAACTGGAATGCGAATAGGAACGCTGTTCGTCCCGTAGCTTCTATAGACTGTGCTTATATAATAATATGTTATATAATAGATAATATAGAAACAAACCATTGTCCTTTAATACATGAAAAATGTATTATAAAAAAATAATAGATAAATGTATTTGTTAGTAGTAATGCGAAAGGGAATACGTTTTAATACTATTTTTGAAGTAGTTTTTTATAAACTACTTTTTATTAATTTTACAAGAGGAAAAAATGAAGAGAAAAAATAATTTATATGAAAATATGTGTAAGATGCAGAACATTTTAAATGCCTTTGATGAAGTCTGCCACAATACAAAAAATAAGAGAAAAGTAAGAAAATACAAAGAATATAAATGTATATATGTTAGTAGAATACATGAAATACTAACAAAAAAAGAATACGAAGTAGGACCGTATACAGTTTTTACTATATTTGAGCCAAAAGAAAGAAGAATCGTAAGTCAAAATTTGCAAGATAAAATTATAAATCATTTAGTAAGCAGACAAATTTTATATCCGGCATTGAATCCATGTTTGGTAATGGAAAATGTAGCAAGTATAAAAGGAAAAGGAACAAAGGCTGGTTTAAAGCTTGTAAGAGAATATAATAGAAAGTGCAAAATAAAATATTCGGAGTACTATATTTTAAAATGTGATAT
>CAKPOC010000096.1 GCA_934169535.1 uncultured Clostridia bacterium
TTTTATGATGATTCTCTGGATTATGAAATTCGTTATTTAAATTTATAATTTTTCAAAATTTATTTTCCTCAAAGAGCGAATCTTCGTGAAATGCTTGAAAAAAGGAGGTTTTTGTGATATGATAGATATCGTTAAAAGAAAAATTAATATGACTGATGAACTACGTTCAAAAATTAAATGGGCTTGCACTTTTAATAATTGTGTACCAATGATAAAGAACGGTAGTCTAAAAATTATTGAGCATACTAATTTAGCCTATGTAGAGCCACATAGAGTTATTATTAAAAAAAAATTATTTCTATTTTTTAATAATCATGAGTATTTCTATATAGGTAATTTAGAGAATAAGTATCCAATTGCTAGACTGCAAGATATGGTAAACTAATATTTTAAGTGTATTTAATTTTTTCTACTAACACCACAACAAAATAACATATAAATATATTTAGAGTATTAGTTTAGCATATAAATGCTTCTAATACTCTTTTGTGTTTTTATGAGAAAGGAGACGATATAAATGGATTCAAAGAATCAAGAAGAAAAAAGAATTGCTGGTATTTATATTCGTGTTAGTACAGAAGACCAAGCTCGTGAAGGTTTTTGCTTAGGAGAACAAGAAGAAAAATTAAAGCAATTGTGTGCTTTTAAAGAATACCAAGTTTATAAAGTGTATCAAGATCGTGGTATAAGTGCTAAAGACATGGAACATAGACCAGGATTTCAAGAAATGATGGATGATATGAGAAAAGGAAAAATTAATTATATAGTTGCATATAAGCTTGATAGAGTAACTCGTTCAGTCAGAGATTTGGAACTTTTAATTGCAGAATTAGAGTAGTATGATTGTTATCTTATTTGTGAAAGAGATGATGTTAATACTTCAACAGCTAATGGTAGATTCTTTGTTAGAATGTTAACAGTTCTTTCTCAATTAGAGATAGAAGTTGTATCAGAAAGAACAAAATTTGGAATGAGTGGAGCAATAAAGGCAGGTCATTTACCTGGAACTTGTCCACTTGGTTATTATAGAGATAAAGACAAAGTTGTAAAGATAGATCCTAATACTAAAGATATAGTAAAAAGAATATTTAATATGTATTTAGAAGGGAAAAGCTATTATCAAATATCTTGTATATTAGATGAAGAAAAAGTTTTATACCCAGAACATAATAAATGGACTGAGGCAGCAGTCAGAACCATTATAAATAACAGAATATATGTAGGCGATTACATTAGAAATAAAACTCTTAAAGATGAAAGTAAAGAAGAAATATATACTGATGTTGTAGCACCTATTATAACAAGAGCAGAATGGGAAGAAGTGCAAATTCAAAAAGAAAAAAATAAGCAGTCATTTTCAAGAGATAGAGTTTATATATTCTTTCAAAAACTTATCTGTCCTAAATGTGGTAAATTAATGCTATGTAAAGGTTCAGGCGGAAGTAAGAAGAAATATATGTATTATAACTGCGGAGATTGTCATCTTTACTTTAGAGAAGATAAAATCGAAGATGTATTAATAAACTTTATTCTTAGCCTGGTAGAATATGATGAAGTTGTAAGAAAATATTTCTATCCTATATTAGCAGAAAAAGAAGAAGTGAATACAGAAAATATTGATAAAGAAATTGCAGAGTTAGAAAAACAGAGAAATAGAATTAAGAAAGCTTTTATGTCT
>CAKPOC010000097.1 GCA_934169535.1 uncultured Clostridia bacterium
TAGTGAAGGTGATATATTGATGTAAAAGTCAATATATCATTTTTGTATTGTAAAAGAATTTTGTTTGTAATATAATACAAATGGTGATTATATGAGTAGTTTAACAACAAAAAAAGTAATAGCATATTCTTTTAAAGATTTATTAAAAGAAAAAACATTTAATAAAATAACAGTAAATGATATAGCAAAAAAGTGTAATATAAATAGACAAACTTTTTATTATCACTTTCAAGACATACAAGATTTAGTTGAGTGGATATGTATAGAAGAAACAAATAAAATATTAAATAATAATAGTAATTGCAAAAATTGGGAAGAAAAATTTTTATCTATATTTAATTTAATTCGACAAGAAAAAGTGTTTGTAGTAAATATTTATCACTCTGTATCATTAGAAATTCTTAGAAAAAACTTATATAATATGGTATATCCAATTATTTATGAAGAAATAGACAAAATTTCTAAAGGGGATAAATATAAAGAAGAAGATAAAGTATTTATTACAAATTTTTATAAATATGCTTTTGTTGCAATTGTACTAAATTGGGTTGAAGAGGGTATGAAAGAAAATCCACAGCTAATTGTAAATAAAGTTAGCAAGTTAGTTTCAGGCACAATAATGCAAATGTTGGGCGAAAAATAAAATATAAAAGGAGAGCGTTTATGAATAAAAAAATAGTTATAGGAATAATAATTATAATTTTAGCAATTATTTTTGGGCTATGGATTAGTGGAGTAATTCCAAAGCAAATAGCAAGAATTGCTGCAGAAAATTACTTAAAAAATAAATTTCCTGAAAAGAAATATACTTATGTAAATATAGAGTGGAATCGTTATCAAGGAGACTATGGAATAACGTTTAAAGATGAAAGCGGTAAAACAGTAAGTTTTATTATGAGTAACAAATATTTTCCGATTTATCCGGGGCAAGGAACATTTCCGTTAGAATATAGCTACAAAATAGAGCATGAAGGAATTAAAAGCATAGATGATTTTTATAACCATAGCATAACAGCGGAATATAAAGATATAAGAAGCCTGCCACAAGATTATTCTAAAGAACAAGCCCAAAAAGATAATTGTTTTGTTGTATTTGGAGCAAAAGTTTATAATGATAACTTATATAATGAATTTATGGAAAAATATAATAAAAAGGAAAATGCGTTTATTAGAGTTGTACAATCAACGATAGAAGGCGATATTATTATAACAGATGTTTTATATGAAGCTAAAAATAATAAAATTCATTTAATAGAGGACTATACAAGAGATAATTTTGCAAAGCAAGAAGATAGAACTATTCAATATAAAACTTATGAAAAAACTGGAGTATGGAATTATCAAAATTCACGATATTGGGTTGTATATAATGGAGAATTACCAGATGGTACAAAAGCAGAATATTCAATTAATTCTGAAGAGCTTCTTATAATTGCAAAAATCAATTAATAATAAGAAAGGAAAGCGACGCATAGAGAAATTATAAATAAAAATGAAGCAGATAGTTAATGCTATTTGTTTCATTTTTTATTTATATGTAAGTTTGTGTCACTTTTTGACGCACGATTTTGCTTGATTTTATTGGTAAATAATGTATAATGAATAATACAGTTATTTCAAAAACTTTTTTTAGTCTGCCATTTTTCTG